>JAJQBY010000122.1:27418-111874 GCA_021203045.1 Oscillospiraceae bacterium
CCTCGGTGGGCAGAGAGGCGCACACGCCGCCGCACAGGTCGGCCAGGATCTCATACTCATGATAGATGTTGTGGCCCGCGATGCGCCGGCCGGCGTTGGTGAGGATCTCATCGGGGACCCACTGACCGGAGGGGAATTCCACCGCCCGGTGGGCGGACTGCTGTCCGGCGGCGAACACCAGCTCGGCGGTCTGGATGATGTCGCACAGCTTGGAGCGGACATGAGCCTCCTTGGCGATGTCATTCACATCGGCCACCAGAGCGGCCTGGGAGGCAATGACCTCGGACACAGCGGTCTTGCAGCCGGTGTAGGAGTGACGGTGATAGTGGGCGAACATCAGGGCCAGATAGCCGGCATAGCGGCACACGCCCTCGTTGTCACGGCCGCACATGAACACGCGCTCATAGGGTACGAACACGTCGTCGAAAATGGTCAGGGATTCCACATCGCCGATGTGGGCCCAGGGGGCGTCGATGTGGGTGCGCTTGTGATGCTGGCCGGGCAGCGCCATCAGCTTGATGCCCTCCCAGTCGGCGGGCAGCGCGAAGGCCACGGCGTAGTCGGAGTCCTCCTGGTTCATGAATTTGGTCGGCAGCGCAATGATCTCATCCACATAGGGAGCGCAGGAGTTGCAGATCTTGGCGCCCCGGACGATGATGCCCTTGCAGGGCTTGCCGTCGATGCCGACGCCGTCCACATCCGTCTCCACCACATGGAAGAACTGATCGGGGTCGGGCTGCTGATGAGCCCGCTTATACTTGGGGTTGCGGGAGCCCTTCACGTCCGTCTGGGCGCAGTTGCAGATCAGGTCGTTTTTCTGGCAGTAGGCGATGTACTTCAGCAGGCGCTGATGATACTCGGTGCCGCAGGCCTCGTCGCAGTCATAGGTGACGGAGTACAGGGCGTTCATGGCGTCGGTGCCCATGCAGCGCTGCATGCAGCCGCCCACACGGTGGCAGATAAGACGGGTCATCAGCTGCTTCTTCAGCAGGTCGTCCTTGCTGTGATGAATGTTTGTGGAACGGTTGATGATGGCGCCTTCCATGCCGGGGATGTTGGACTCAGCCAGACACACGTCAGCATAGCGGGGGTCATTGGCAGTGTCGTAGCACTGCTTCATGACATAGGTGCCGCCCTGTATCCAATCGGCCAGATCGCGCTCGGCGCCCTGCTTGCCGTTGGAGCGGTCCACCTTCTTGCCGTGGAGGTATACGTTGGGCTTCATCTTCAGCAATCGGGCCTTGTAGGCCTCATAGTTGCTGACGTATTTCTCTGGCATAAGACATTCCTCCTAAATTGAACGTAAAGTGAATTGGGAATTTATATTCAAACCGCGCCGGTAGCCCGGTCAGGGACCGGGCGTGGAGGTGAGTTTGCCTCAGTTGATGGTCATACCGCCATCCACAGGGATCAGCACACCGGTAACATAGCCGGCGGCGGGAGAGGCCAGGAAGGCGATAACGGAAGCGATCTCCTCCGGCTGGGCATAACGGCGCACAGAGATCATCTTGGTGACGGCGGCCACGTTCTTTTCGTCAGCCATCACGTCCTTGGTCATGTCGGTCAGCACATAGCCGGGAGCCACGGAGTTGCACAGGATGCCGAAGCGGGCCAGCTCGTTGGCCATGATCCGGGTCAGATGGGCCACAGCAGCCTTGCAGGAGCCGTAGACCGTGTCGCCGATGGGCGCCTTGATGCCGGCGGCGGAGGCAAGGTTGATGATGCGGTAGGGGTTCTCCGCGCCCTCGCGGCCCTGCTCCTTCATCTGGCGGGCGGCGAGCTGGCTCATGAAATACAGACCCTTCAGGTCGGCGTCCACATAGTTGTCGAAATACTGCTCATCCATATCGATCATCTTCTTGGGCTGGCCGCCGAGACCGGCGTTGTTCACAAGGATGTCGATGCGGCCGAACCGCTCCACGGTCTTGGCGATCAGCTTCTCCCGGTCTTCTGCCTTCGTCACCTCGCAGGCGACACCGAGAGCGGTGATGCCCTGGCCCTCCAGCTCCTGAGCCGCCTTATCGCAGGCGTCCTGCTTGCGGCCGGTGATGACCACGGAAGCGCCCAGCTTGCCCATCTCCACAGCGATGGCGTGGCCAATGCCGCGGGTGGAGCCGGTGATGACGGCTACCTTGCCGGTCAGATCATAAGTAGACATGATATATGTACCTCTTTTCAATTAAGTTATTCAGCCTGTTATTCAAAATGTTTTTCGTCGTGCGCCATAGTTATCATACCAAACAAACGGCGATTGCACAAGTAACAAATATTCACAGGTTAGACGGCTAAATGCCATACGATTTGATTTTATCATGAACGCCTCTGAATTTCAACCGTTTCTTACAAAAACCATATAGGCAGTTTTGGATATTAATGGCCGCACAGCAGAGAGAAACAGGCTCGCCGGGGCATATGCATAATAAGAAAAACCGCCCCAGAATATCGATCTGAGGCGGTCTGTCTTATTTCTCGTCGTTTTTTACTTTGCGTAGGCCACGGCCTTGGTCTCCCGGATCATGTTCACCTTGATCTGGCCGGGATAGGTCAGCTCGTCCTCGATCTTCTTGGCCACGTCCCTGGCCAGGAGGGTCATCTGGTCTTCGGTGACCTGTTCGGGCTTGACCATAATGCGGATCTCACGTCCGGCCTGAATGGCATAGCAGGACTCGATGCCCGGGAAGGACACGGTGACCTCCTCCAGTTTTTCCAGACGCTTGACGTAGTTTTCGATATTCTCCCGCCGGGCGCCGGGGCGGCTGGCAGAGATGGCGTCCGCCGCCTGGACGATGCAGGCGATGACGGTCTGAGGCTCCACATCTCCGTGGTGAGCGGCGATGGCGTGGATGACCTCGTTGGACTCCTTATATTTCTTCGCCACGTCTACGCCGATGGTGACATGGCTGCCCTCTACTTTATGGTCGATGCTCTTGCCGATATCGTGGAGCAGGCCCGCCCGCTTGGCGGTGGCGATATCCACGCCCAGCTCCGCAGCTATCAGGCCGGAGATATGAGCCACCTCTATGGAGTGGTTCAGCACGTTCTGGCCGTAGCTGGTGCGGTATTTCTGCCGGCCCAGGAGCTTCACCAGCTCCGGGTGCAGCCCGTGGACGCCGGTCTCGAACACGGCGCGTTCGCCTTCGGCCTTGATGGTGGCGTTGACCTCCTTCTGGGCCTTGGCCAGCATTTCCTCGATACGGGCAGGATGGATGCGCCCGTCCGCGATCAGCTTCTCCAGCGCGATACGGGCCACCTCGCGGCGCACCGGATCGAAGCAGGAGATGGTGATGGCCTCCGGCGTGTCGTCGATGATAAGATCGACCCCGGCCAGCGTCTCGAAGGAGCGGATATTCCGTCCCTCACGGCCGATGATGCGGCCCTTCATCTCATCGTTGGGCAGGCTGACGACGGAAACGGTCACCTCGCTGGCGTGGTCGGCGGCGCACCGCTGGATCGCCAGGGCGATGATCTCCCTGGCCCGTTCCTCGGCCTCCTCCTTGTACTGCGCCTCGATCTCCCGCACCTTAACCGCCTGCTCATGGGTCACCTCGTTGGCGAGGTTCTCGATCAGCAGGGCCTTGGCCTCCTCTACCGTATAGCCGGAAATACGCTCCAGCTCGGCCTGCTGCGCCTCCTTGATCTGCTGAATCTCCTCCTGCTGCTTCTCCACCTCGGAGATCTTTTTGGTCAGAAGCTCATTTTTCCGGTCGATGGCATCGGTCTTCTTGTCCAGATGCTCTTCCTTCTGCTGGAGCCGGTGCTCCTGCTTGGAGAGCTCCGCTCTCCGTTCCTTGACCTCGCGCTCGTATTCGGTGCGATTTTTGTGTATTTCTTCCTTTGCCTCCAGGAGAGACTCCCGCTTTTTGTTCTCCGCAGATTTTATGGCCTCATTGAGTATTCTCTTTGCCTCCTCCTCCGCAGAGCTTATCTCCCGCTCGCCTACGCGCTTGCGGTAATATACGCCCAGAAAAAACGCACATACCAGCAGAACCAGTCCCAGTGCGATCAGAAGGATCACTAACCATGTAGACATAAAAGCTATACACACCTCCATTTCATCAAAATTTTTCACGCGAACCGGCAGAGGGGAACGCCCTGCCAGGCTTATTACGCTTACGCCAGCCGGATATATGCAGTCTGCGGCCCAGACCGTACAGATATCCAGTCTGTAACTAATTAATTGTAAAACCAACCCGGTCTTATGTCAAGTAAAAAAGTTCACACAATCGTAACAAGTTAACAAAAAACCGCCGGAAACGGTCATAACCGCTTCCGGCCTGAATAAACAAGGATTTTGATTCACGCTTTCAGGGCTGCGATAAGCTCCGTGAGGAGGTTCACGCCCTCCGACTCCAGCAGAGCGTCCGGGGTCAGCATGGGCAGGCGGGCGTTCAGATCCGTCACCGTCCACACCCCATGGCTGCGAATGGCCTCCACCTCCAGGATGCCCCGCAGACCCATGGCCTCCGCCGCGGCCCGGGCCGTATCCATCAGGGCCCGGCTGTCCTCCGCCGGCTGGCACTGCGCCCCCGTCCGGCAGCGGCCGCTGAACGTCAGGCGCCCGGGGGCGAAGGCAGTATAGCGCCCGGGAACGCCGATGACCACGGCGCTCCACACCGGGCCGTCCAGCTCCTCCTGGGCCACAAAACCGGCGTTCACTGCGCCGCCCACCTCGCAAAAGTCCTCCGTCACCCAGATGCCCCGGCCAAAGCTGCCCTTATCCGGCTTGACGATATACGGCTCCGAGCCCTCGGGAAAATAGGCGGGTATGGGAATGCCGTTCGTGCGCATAAATTCGTCCGACGCCAGCCGCGACCGGGTCAGCTCCCAGGCCTGACCGTCGAACAGCGCTCCTTCCCCCTCCGCCAAAGCCAGAAGCGTCTCGTCCTCCGTGGCCGGGAGGATGTAGTCATAATCCGTCAGAGACGGGCACTCCCCCGCTCCTTCCAGAACGGTCAGCTCCATCCCGGCGGCCCGGCCGAGCCGGACGGCCTGCTCCCCTAAAGGGCCTCCGCCCAAGATCAGCAGTTTCATAGTGTTTCTCCTTTAAAAAAAGCGGGGCAAAGAAATGCTTTGCCCCAAACCTTTTTGACTTTCTTAGCCTTGCAGGCCGTTTTCCTGGCGTTCCATGTTCTCCACCACTACATCGAAGATATCCCCCAGGGAGGAGGCATACTCCAGCACCTTCCAGGGTACGTTGGTGTGGAAGTGGATCTTTATCAGGTCCTCATCCCCCACCGCCAGCAGGCAGTCTCCGGGGATATTCTCCATGATATAGTCGTGGATGGCGTCCTCATCCAGGTCATGTCCTTCGATGAGAAGCTGTGTGTCAAATCGAAATTCCAGCATTTCGTGATTTCTCCTACATATGTACTCAGTGATTTTTGCGCGTCCTTTCGGGCCGCTTCCGTAGTATACGGCATATTCTAGCACATATACGTCCGTATGTCAAAAACTCTGAGAGAAAAAATATGCAGCGCTTACGCCTGGGCGCAGGCGGCCCCGATGCGGGTCAGCGCCTCCGACAGCAAGTCGTCAGGGATATTCAGGGCAGGGAGAAGACGCATCTTATCCTTTGCCGTAAGGACCAGAACGCCGTTTTCCCGGCAGGCGGCCACCACGTCCTTGACAGGCTTTTTGGTCTTGACGCCAATCATCAGGCCCATGCCGGTGACGCTCTCCACGCCCTCTGCGGCGGACAGCGTATCGAAGATCATTTTGGACTTTTTCCGTACCCCGACCAGCACATCCTCCGTCAGACGGGAGAATATGCTGATAGCCCCGGCGCAGACGGCGGGGTTGCCGCCAAAGGTGGAGCCGTGGTCGCCGGGGGTGAACACATCCGCCACCCGTTCGCCCAGCATGCAGACGCCGATGGGAAGGCCGCCTCCCAGGCCCTTGGCAGTGGTGACGATGTCCGGCTCCAAGCCCAGATTCATATAGCCATACAGCGCACCGGAGCGGCCATTGCCCAGCTGCACCTCGTCCGCGATCAGGAGAAGCTCCTCCTTCGCCGCCACATCCTTCATGGCCTGGACAAAATCGGCGGGCAGAGGCAGAACGCCTCCCTCCCCCTGAACGGCCTCGAACATGATCGCCGTCGCGTTATGCTCCGCCGCCAGGGCGGCAAGGGTCTCCGGCTTCGCCGTGTCGGCATATACGAAGCCCTCTGTCAGCGGGGTGAACTGCTGATGGAACACATCCTGTCCTGTGGCGGCCAGGGTGGTGATGGTCCGGCCGTGGAAGCTGTTTTTCAGGGTGATGATGGTGTGGTGCCCCGGTCCCTTGGTCTGCTCGCCCCACTTCCGGGCGGCCTTGATGGCGCACTCATTGGCCTCCGCGCCGGAGTTTCCGTAGAACACCTTCTTCATCCCCGTGGCCTGGCAGAGCATCTGCGCCAGCTCCGCGCAGGGGGCGCTGTAAAACAGATTCGAGGTGTGCTGGAAACGGCCCAGCTGCGCCGTGACCGCATCGATCCACGCCTGATCGGACACGCCGAAGGCGTTCACGGCGATGCCGGTGCCCATGTCGATATATTCTTTTCCTTCCACGTCCCGCACAAGGCTTCCCTTGCCCTCGGCGATCTCCACCGGGAACCGGGCATAGGTGTGGGCAACGTATTCATCGTCAAGCTGTTTCGTGGTTTTCGTTCCCATGCTTTATATCCTCCATTACCATAGTTCCGACACCCTCGTCGGTCAATATCTCCAGCAGGATGGAGTGGCCGACTCTTCCGTCCAGCACCACCACCCGGTTCACGCCCCGGTGGATGGCGTCAATGCAGCACTCCACCTTGGGTATCATGCCCCCGGATATGACCCCCTGGTCGAACAGCTCCACCAGGCCGGGGATATCGATGACCTTGATAAGGCTGTCCGGGTCATCCTTGTCCCGCAGGATACCGGCGATATCCGTCATCATAAAAAGCCTCTCCGCGCCGACAGCTCCGGCGATATAGGCGGCGGCGGTATCTGCGTTTATGTTGTATATGTTTCCCTGATCGTCCCAGCCGATGGAGGAGATCACAGGGATATAGCCCTGATCCATCAGATCCAGCAGCACCTGCACGTTCACGCCGGTGATGCGGCCCACATAGCCCAGCGCCGGGTCCTTCATATCCGCCTGTATCAGCCGGTCGTCCACGCCGGAAAGGCCGATGGCCTTTACGCCCTTCTGGCCCAGGAGATTGACGAGCGTCTTGTTCACCTTGCCGGAGAGCACCATCTGAACGATCTCGATGGTCTCCTTATCCGTGACCCGCAGGCCGTTCTTGAATTCCGATTTTTTCCCGAATTTTTCCAGGGTCTTGTTGATCTCCGGGCCGCCTCCGTGTATCAGAAGCACCCGTACGCCCACCATCCGCAGAAGGGCGATGTCCTCCATCACCTGCTGCTTCAGCTCCGGGCTGACCATGGCGTTTCCGCCGTATTTCACCACGATGATCTTGCCGTGGTATTTCTGGATATAGGGCAGGGCCTGGGTCAGTATTTCCGCCCGGTCCTGATTCGTCGCCTTCTCTGTCATAGCCGTCTCCTGCTCAGCTGCGGTAATCGCCGTTTATTTTAACGTAATCATAGGTCAGGTCGCAGCCCCAGGCTGTGGCGCTGCCCTCGCCCTCATGGAGGGTGATAAGGATATTGATCTCCTTTTCGGAGAGCACCTTCTTGGCCTCCTCCTCGGAGAAATCGACTCCTGCGCCGTCCCGGCAAACCTCCACAGTCCCGGCCCGGGACGCAAAGGAGACCCCGATCTGGTTCACGTCCACATCCGCGCCGCTGTAGCCGATGGCGCACAGGACCCGGCCCCAGTTGGCATCCGCGCCGAACATGGCGGCCTTCAACAGGGAGGAGCATATGACCCCCTTGGCAGCGGTTTTGGCCGTGGCCTCGTCCTTGGCTCCGGTAACCCGGCACTCCAAAAGCTTTGTGGCCCCCTCCCCATCGGCGGCGATGGAGCGGCACAGCCAGACGGTGACCGTATTCAGCGCCTGCATGAATACATCGAAGTCCGGGCCCTCTCCCGTGATGGGGCTGTTCCCCGCCATACCGTTCGCCAGAACGGTCACCATATCGTTGGTGGAGGTATCCCCGTCCACAGAGATCATATTGAACGTGCCCTTCACGTCCCGGGACAGCGCCTTCTGTACCATGGCGCTGTCGATGGCGCAGTCTGTGGTGATGAACACCAGCATGGTAGCCAGATTCGGGTGTATCATACCGGAGCCCTTGGCCATTCCGCCCATACGGCAGGGGACGCCGCCGATCTCAAACTCCACAGCGATCTGCTTCATGGCCGTGTCCGTGGTCATGATGGCCTCCGCCGCCGGGCTGCTGTCCAGAGACAGACCGGCCACCAGGCCGGGAATGCCGGCGGCAATGGGAGCGATATCCAGCCGCTGGCCGATAACGCCGGTGGAGGCCACCAGCACATCCTCCGTCGGGATGGACAGCGCCGCCCCCGCCAGGCGGCACATCTCCTCCGCCACGGCAGGGCCGTCCGCATTACAGGTATTGGCGTTGCCGCTGTTGCAGATGATGGCCTGGGCCATGCCGTCCGCAAGGTGCTTTTTCGTCACCAGAAGGGGCGCACCCTTCACCAGGTTGCTTGTATACACCGCCGCAGCGGCGGCCTTCCTCTCGCTGTATATCAGCGCCAAATCCCGCTTCGTCCGGCTCTTTCGCACGCCGCAGTGGACGCCGCTGGCCTGAAAGCCCTTCGGGGCGCACACGCCCCCCTGAATGATGTTCATTCTGTTTCTCCTCTATTACTCCAACGTATCTATAATGTTGCTATGCCGATGCCATGCTTACAGCACCAGGCCCTCGGTCTCGGCCGCCCCCAGAATCAGGTTCAGGTTCTGCACGGCGGCGCCGGAGGCGCCCTTGCCCAGATTATCGAACCGGGCAGTCAGCAGAAGGCGCTCACTGTTTCCATGAACGGATATCTCCATCCCATCCTTCCCGGACAGCGCCCCGGCGGAGAGAAAGCCTTCCTCCTCCTCGTCCGACCGATAGGTCACCACAGGGCCGGCATACTTGCGTGCATAGGCCCCCCGCACGTCTGCTTCCGTCCCCTTCAGGTCCCGGCCGAACAGGGCCACCGTGACCTCCATGCCGCTGTAAAAATCCCCCACGATGGGGCAGAACACAGGGGCTGTGGTCAGGCCGGTAACGGCGGTCATCTCCCGCAGGTGCTTGTGGCTCTGGTTGAGGCCATACTGCCGGGGCGCGTCCAGAAGCCTGTCCCGCTCCGGGGCCTCGTACTGCCCGATCATTTTCTTGCCGCCTCCGCTGTATCCCGTCAGGGAATGGCACACCAGCGGCGTATCCGGAGCGATCAGCCCCGCTTCCACCAGGGGATAGACCAGGGCGATAAAGCCGCTGGCATGACAGCCCGGGTTGGCAACGCGCCGGGAGGACATGACCCCCGAACGGAATTTATCTCCCAGCTCGGGAAAGCCATATACGAACCGGCTGTCCGTCCGGTGGGCGGTGGACGCATCCAGCACCGTGACGGCCGGGTTTTCCACCATGCTCACCGCTTCCCTTGCCGCCTCGTCCGGCAGGCACAGGATAGCCACGTCGCATCCGTCATTGAGCATCTCCCGCTTGGCGGCCTGCTCCTTTTTCAGCTCCTCCGGCAGCTGCACCAGCTGGATATCCTCCCGCCCCTCCAGGCGCTGGTGAATGCGCAGGCCCGTGGTGCCGGCACTGCCGTCGATAAATATGCGATTCATGGCGCGACCGCCTCCCGTTTTTTATGAATAGGTTCTTATTTTAATGCCCGATGATTGTATTTTCAAGGGATTATTCACGAATTTTTTGAATATTATCAAATTTTTTCAGAAATTTTTCGGAGTTTATGCAGGCCTATGCAGTCAGCTCCGACGTCTTGCCGCCCGTTTTTTGCTGCTGCACCACACGTCCGGGGTGAAAAGCATGATGACCGGGAATATCTCCAGCCTCCCCATAATCATGCACAGGCACAGCACCAGCTTGGAGGCCCTGCTCCACACGGCAAAGCTTCCCATCGGCCCCACCAGGCCAAGCCCCGGCCCGATATTCGACAGGCAGGATATAACGCTGGTGACCGTGGTCTCCAGATCCAGCCCCTCCAGGGACAGGAGCAGACTCACCCCGATGACCAGCAGGGCATACAGCAGCAGATAGATCAGGGTGCTGCGGATGGTCTCCGTGCCGATGCGCTCCCCGTCCAGGGTGACCCGGTTCACGGAGCGGGGAAACAGCTGCCTGTGCAGCTCCTGCCCCGCCGCCTTCACGGCAATCATGCAGCGGGACACCTTGATGCCGCCGCCGGTGCTTCCGGCGCAGGCGCCCACCAGCATCAGCAGCAGAAGCATGGTCCGGGAATAGGCGGGCCAGAGGTTAAAGTCCGCCGTGGCATAGCCGGTGGAGGACATGATGGCCGTCACCTGGAAGAAGGAATACCGAAGGCTCTGGACGAAGCCGCCGTACTGGGCGCTGATGTTCAGGCCGATGGTGACGGTGGCAAACACGATGATGATCAGATAGCAGTACAGCTCCTGGCTTTTGAAGCCCCGGATGGAGCGCTTGATCAGCGCGATATAATACAGGTTAAAGTTTATGCCGAACAGCAGCATAAACACGGCCGTGACGATCTCCACATAGGCGCTGCCATAGCCCCCTATGCTTGCGGCCAGAACGCTGAAGCCGCCGGTACCGGCGGTGCCGAAGGCCGTCACCAGCGCATCGTACAGCGGTAGTCCTCCGCACAGGAGCAGAGCGGTCTCTATCACCGTCAGGGCGATATAGATCTTATAAAGGGTGCGGGCCGTCTGGCGCATACGGGGCAGGAGCTTGCCCTTCACGGGGCCCGGCACCTCCGCCCGGAGCAAATGCATGGAGTGCTCATCGTCCATGGGCAGCACGGCCATCATGAACACCAGCACTCCCATACCGCCGGTCCAGTGAGAAAAGCTGCGCCAGAACAATATCCCCTTCGGCAGGGACTCCACATCCGTCAGAATGGAGGCCCCCGTAGTGGTGAAGCCGGATATAATCTCAAACAGGGCGTCGATGTAATTGGGGATGGCCCCGGAAAACACAAAGGGCAGCGCCCCGAAAAGGGAGATAATGGTCCAGCTCATGACCACAGAGACGAAGCCCTCTCTGGTATGCAGGCTTCCGGCGGCGCCGCGCCCCAGAAGCCAGAGCACACCGGCCGCCACCAGCACAATCAGCACGGTCCACACAAAGGGCAGCACGCTTTCCCCATATATGGCCGCCGCAGCCAGCGGCGCCAGCAGCAGGCCCGCCTCTATCAGCAATATGCGGGACAGCACCCGCCACAGCATACGATAGTTCACGTCTTATCCTCGCAGAATGTGATCCAGGCAGGTCAAGCCCTTTTTGGTGGTCACGGCCAGCACGCTGTCCCCGGCCCATATCTCGTCCTCGCCGCCGGGAATCAGGCACTTACCGTCCCGGATGATGGCCGCCAAAAGCACATCCCGGCGGATGGGAAGCTTTTTCAGCGGCGTATTCACGCAGGGGGAGCCCACCCCCGCCCGGAATTCCAGGACCTCCAGCTTTCCATCCATGATGTGGCGGAGCATCTCCACGCCGCTGGCATCGCTGGCGTTTTCCATATTGCGGACATACTGGAGCACGGACTGGGCCGTAATGACCTTGGGGCGCACAGGCTCCTCCAGGCCGAAGAACGCCGCCAGGGATACGAAATGCTCCTCGTTCACCTTCAGCACCACCTTGTCCACGCCCACGTTTTTGGCATAGGCGGCAAGAATCAGGTTTACCTCATCCGAGCCGGTGATGAGCACCAGGGCGTCCATGGCCTGCAGGCCCTCCTCCTCCAGAACCTCCGGACGGGAGCCGTCACAGCAGACCACCTCCGCCTTGGGCAGGAAGTCCTTGTCCTGAACGCATTTTTCTGGGTCCTTTTCCACCAGCTTCACATGGATGCCCATATCCAGCAGCTGCCGGGACAGATACACCCCCACACGGCCTCCGCCCACGATCATCACATATCTGGCGCTGCGCTTGAAGATATCCATGGATTTGAAGAAGCTGTATATCTGCTTGGGCGCGCCCACCACGCCGAGAGCGTCCCCCGGCTGGAGGATGAAATCGCCGCCGGGGATATGCACCTGCTCCCCCCGGCGCACAGCGCACACCAGAACGCCACGGCCGTAATGCCCATGCAGCTCCCGGATCGCCGTGCCGCACAGGGGGTTTTTCTCCCCCAGGGCAAACTCCACCAGCTCCGCCTGGCCCTTGGCGAAGGGCTCCACCTTGGTGGCGGAGGGAAAGCGCAGCACCCGGCTGATCTCCCCGGCGGCGGACGCATCCGGGTTAATGGTCATGGAAAGGCCCAGCTCCTCCTGCAGGAGAATCACCTCCTGATAGTGATCCCGCTGGCGGACCCGTGCGATGGTGCGCCCCGCTCCCAGCTTTCGTCCCACCATGCAGCAGAGGATGTTGGTCTCGTCGGAGTTGGTGGCGGCGATCAGAAGATCCGCATGCTCCGCCCCGGCCAGCTTCAGAAGCTCGATATCCACGCTGCCGCAGATGGATATGACATCCAGGGATGTATTCACCAGGGCAATCCGCTCCGGGTTCCGGTCGATCACCGTCACGTCATGGCCGTCTCTGGCCAGATACTGGGCCAGCGTGAAGCCGGTCTTTCCCGCGCCCACAAGAATGATATTCATAGCCGCTCCTGTGAAAAAACAAAATTAAGGTATATCCCATCAGGAAATATAGCACCTGCACGGACTTCCGTCAAGTCCGCCTGTATAAATGTTTTCCCGGCATGCTTCGACATAATGGGACAGCATTCGACCTTAACAATGTGGAATATTCAGTTGAAAATGGTGAAAACCACAAGCTTTTTTGAAATATGGGCCATCCCTCAGACATATCCTACAAAATTTATTTTACAAATGGGACAGAATCTATTATAATAAGTAGTTGTCAACCTGAAACTGATTTTTGCAAAGGAGAAACCCAATGACAAAAAAGCTCATAGCGCTCGCAGTCTGCCTGTGCCTGATACTCGCCATGGCCGGCTGCAGCAGCAGTAAGATCGAAACATACTCCGAGGACGACACAGCCGCCGCCACAACAGCGCCAGATTCCTCCGTCCCCACCGACGACGATGCGGACGCCACCGATGACGCCGACACCGCAGCGGAGGACACCGTTGAAGCCCAAGGCTATGCCGCCTTTGATGCAGATGAGGTCGTCGGCACCGTGAACGGCTCCGACGTGACCTGGCGGGAGTATTATTACTGGCTGAACTACTATACCTCCTATGTGCAGTATCTGGCCTACAGCTACGGCGTGACTCTCTCCAGCTGGGACGCCTATGAGCTGTCCTCCTCCTACACCAACGCCGAGGTGGTCATCCTCAACGCCCAGAGCGCCGTTTCCCAGTACCGGGCTGTGGAGGCCATGGCCGAGGAGTACGGCATCACCCTGGACGAGGAGGACCAGGAGTCGATGGAGAGCACCTATCAGTCCGATGTGGATACCTATGCCGGGGACGGAGACGGGGAGGTCACCGATGAGGAGATCGCCGCCTTTGAGGACTACCTGGCCGAGCAGTTCATGGATATGGACCTGTATACCTATCTGAACACAATCCAGTATCTGGATGAGGACCTGTTCATCTACCTTTACGGCGAGGACGGCTCCGGCGTCACCGACGAGGAGGTCGCCGCCTATGTGGAGGAGAACGGCCTGATGGCCGCGAAGCACATCCTGCTGATGACCGTCGATTCCAGCACCGGCGAGGCCCTGACCGATGAGGAGATCGCGGAAAAGGAGGCCACCATCCAGGAGCTTTATGACCAGCTCATCGCCGTGGAGGACCAGGACGAGATGATCGCCCTGTTCGACGAGCTGACCGCAGAGTATACCGAGGACACCGGCTACGACTATTACCCGGACGGCTATATCTTCGCCGAGGGTGAGATGGTAGAGGAATTCGAGGACGCCGTGGAGGCGCTGGAGGAATACCAGCTCAGCGAGATCGTGGAGTCCAGCTATGGCTACCACATCATCCTGCGCATCCCCGTAGACGGTGACGCGACCTACAGCGTCAGCACCACCTATGGCTCCTATTCCCTCCGCTACTACATCGCCAGCGAGACCTTCACCGATCTTCTGGATGAGTATACCACCGCCGCGCAGGATGCCGCTGTGTGGAACGACGGCTTCGGCACCGACACTATGGACATCGCAGCCGTGTTCGAGCTGTAAGCCATAGAATATCCTGTTAATAAAGCAGCCGCCCCGTTATCGAAGGATAGCGGGGCGGCTTGTGTTATCCGGCAGGTTATGAAAATTTCACCACAGCGGCCTGGGCGCCGGACAGCTTCATATGGACACCCTTGGAGGCGGCGGCCTGCTCCAGCATGGTCTGAAGCCTGGAGGCGTTGGCGTTTATACATCTGGCCGCCAGATCCTCCTTGGCGCCGTCCGGAAGGACGCGGGCAGCCATGGCCGCGGCGGAGCCGGCCACGCCTCCGCCAGTCAGCGCCTGGATAGCGGCCTCATAGTCCACCTCACTGACATACATCTTCAGCTCTATCATAGGCTCATATCTCCCAAAAACGCTTTTTCTTGCCGGCAGGGCGGGGTCTGGCCCGGCGCAGATAAAGATAGAGGATATCCAGCACCAGCAGAGCGATCAGCATAACGGTCATCCAGTTCTCAAAGGCGGCCTGCCAGACGGCCGCGTCCCCTGTCAGATAGCTGAAGCACAGATAAGCCGCCGCCAGGCACAGCCAGGCGCAGACCAAACCTATATCCGCCCAGTGCTGGCGCTTTGCCAGCTTCTCCTTGTCGTGCCTGGGGTCTTTCACCATCCTCCGGCCCATAAATTCAAACACACAGGCTATCAGCAGCGCCGCGGGCCCGGCAATGCCCAGCCCAAAGCTCAGAATCGCACCAACGCTCATAAACAGTTCCTCCTTGGTCTAACTTTTCCGATGATCTTTTTTTCCGCATAGCGGGGGCACGGCTGCCCGATTTATAAATAATAATGGATATTATACCACCAAAGACCTTGATTTGCACCATTGACTGTGATATATTTATTTTATTACCAAACATTAATACTTTGTTCACATCTGCTGAGCAGAGGAACGTGTTTTGGAGAAATCGAAAGGAATGAAAGTATGAAGAAAATCCTTGCCCTGGTGCTTGCAGCAGCCATGATGCTCTCTCTGGGCTCCTTCGCTCTCGCGGCGGAGGACGACATCCAGACGCAGGGCGGCTGGGAGTACTACATCAACGACGATGGCGGCGCTGTCATCGTCTCCGCGCCGGACACCGTGAAGTCCACCATGGCGGTGTTCATCCCCGGAGAGCTGGGAGGCGCACAGGTGGTGCAGTTCGGCACCGGCACGCAAAACGTCATGTCGAACAACAAAAACAGCGGCAACTATGTTCTCTACCCCGAGGGGCTGGAGACCATCTCCGCCATTTCCACCTATGACTTCAACGACACTGTTGGCTGGTCCATCCCCGCCTCCGTCACAGACGTGACCGCCGGCTCCTGGTCCAGCTGCGGCGGCGCGCTGTATGCCTTCGCGGACAGCGCCGCGGCGGAGGTCAGCGGCAAGACCATCATCGATGCGGAGGAGAACACCCTGGCCTTCACCATCTCCGGCAGCGAGGGCGGCTATGTCACCCCCGAGGGCACCTATTATGTCCCCACGGCCATGACCGAGGGCGGCTTCTCTGTGGAGATCATGATCGAGTCTGCGGAAAACTATAAGATCGCCTCCGTCACCGTGGACGGAGAGATCACCGCCTATGACACCAAGACCACCTCCGCCAAGGTCACCTATGATCTGGCGAACCTGACCGACGGCTCCGCCGTCATCGTGGAATTTGAGCCGCTGGCCGAGGGCGAGACCGAGGATCGGGATTTCTCCGAGGCAGAGACCGAGCAGGTCATCGATATCCTGGACGGAGCTGTGGCCGACGGCGTGGAGCTGCCGGACGACGTATACTACGCCGGCTACACCAGCACCTCCGATTATGAAAACGCCCTGGGCATCTGCACCGGCGACTACTATGTCTATGAGGGCCAGCTCTATATCATGATCGAGTGCAACCAGGACTCCACCTTCACCACCAAGGCAGAGGCCATCAACTACTATTACGAGACCGACGGCTGGGTCTATGGTCAGGACTATGACCTGATCAAGCTCTGGGTCTATGGCTCCAGCGGCAGCTCCTCCATGGGCGGCGGCTCCGGGGAGTCCTCCGGCGAGACCAGCGCCTCCGGCGAGGCTTCCGCAGAATCCCTGGCCGCAGAGATCACTTTGACGACGGAGAGCCTGGGCTTCGGCGGCTCCTCCGGCTTCAACGCCTGCTATCTCTATAAGCTGGTGAACACCGGCGACGGCAGCGACAGCCCCATCAACGATTATGTTCAGATCAACGGCGGCACCAACGAGGCCTGCCTGATGGCCGAGGGCGTGGGCACCTACACCGTCACCGAGTTTACCGCCTGGGGCTCCCAGCACGGCGCCGGCCCCTCTGAGTGCCTGAACTTCTTCGGCAACGGCTCTCAGATCCATGTGAACGGCGGCACCGGCGAGAAGCTGACCACTTCCGACATTCTGGAGGAGGGCACCACCACCCGTCTTGTGCTGAACCAGACTCACGTTCTGGGCGAGGCCAACTCCGTTTACGCCACCGGCCAGGGTCAGCTCGTCATCGAGGGCGGCGACTACTTCTCCTGCGAGAGCTGCGGCCACGGGCCCTATTGCTCCCTGGGCGGCCAGATCCTCATCAACACCGATGGCACCAACCTCATCGATGAGGACGGCGTCATCAACATCACCGACCCCCAGGTAGAGGAGATCCCCGATTACAGCCTGGCCGGCATGGAGCAGGATGAGGAAGGGAACAACTATCTCACCCTGAACGAGCACGACGACGATGTGACCGTGATCGTCACCGGCATGGACGCCGGCACCTGCCTTGCCACCGACTCCGGCGGCGGCGTCATCGTTGCGAACAAGGTGGTCACCAAGAGCTACGGCCTGCGCTCCGCCGGCGTTTACACCATCGGCTCCAACGAGTCCTGGGTATACCTCTATAACTCCACCTGCACCTCCATGCAGGACGCGGGCCTGTGCTCCGCCTCCTCCGGCTATGCTTACGCCTTCAACTGCCGTCTCCAGGGCCCCCAGGGCCTGAAGACCCGCGCCTCTACCGATTCCAGCACCGAAAACTCCGGCCTGTGGGTAGTCAACTCCCGGGTGTCCGCCTACTTCGATGCGGAGGACTTTGAGGACGCCTATCCTGTGGGCAGCCCCGACGAGATGATCGAGACCTACGGCGAGGCCGCCGGCATCGAAGCATGGGACGAGGAAAACGAGACCTATGTGGAATACCTGACCCGCGCCGACGAGGCCCTGTATCAGGCCATCATGGTGGACGGCTCCATCTCCTTCGATATGTCCAGCACCATGGTGCTGTTCGTGGACCCCGCCAATACGGACAAGTATAATTCCGGAAGCCTTCTGTGGTGGTTCGTTGACCGCTCCCTGACCCCCGGTCATTCCGGCGGCAATAAGTTCGCGGTCATCTATGTCACCGGCTCCCAGGCTCCCATCAGCGTGGATTCCACCCTGCTGATCAACGACAACTACACCTACTATGGCCCCGAGTCCGAATGGTATCTGGGTCTGACCGAGGCGGAGCAGGCCGAATACACCCCCGCCGATAACCTGCTGGTCTCCGTGGAGAACGGCGGTGTGGCCAACCTGACCTTCACCAACGAGAACTCCTCTACCTGCTGGGATCTGACCGGCGAGTCCGATGAGACCTGCGAGCTGGTGGGCGACTTCTATCTGTCCGTTCCCTGCGACGGCTCCGAGCCCGGCACCACCGCCGGCGCTGTGAACGAGATCAACGCCGCGTTCATCAATTCCGAGTGGACCGGCTGCGTCAAGTATGCCGACGACACCGGCGTATGCGCCCTGTCCTTTGACGCCGACTCCTCCTGGACCGTCACCGAGGAGACCACCATCGACTCCCTGACCATCGAGGACGGTGCCGTCATCAACGCCACCATGACCGTAAACGGCGTGGAGACCGAAATCACTGCCGGCACCTATGAGGGCGAGATCGTCCTCACCCCGCTGGCCTGAGCAAGCGAAAATAATTCCAAGCAGTAAGCAGCCCCCTGCGGCAAATGCCGCAGGGGGTTCGTTTTTGGGAAAGAGGCTATCACATCATCCCAAGATACCGCTTCACGGCGGCGTTGGCTTTTTCGGCTACGGCGGCCTCGTCTATGCCGGTCAGACGGCCGTGGTCCACCACGATTTTGCCGTTGCAGACGGTATAGTCCACCGCCCCCTTCAGCCCCACGGTGCAGAGCATGGATTTTACATCAAACTGCGCTCCCACCAGCTCCAGTCGGTTCAGGTCTATCAGGAAGAAATCCGCCGCCTGGCCCACGGCCAGGGAGCCCAGCCGTTCCCGGCCCAGGAGCCTGGCCCCGCCCCGGGTAGCCACCTTCAGCAGATCATACCCGCTGGGGGCGGCCTGGCTCCATTGCAGGCGGTGAAGCAGGTAGGCCACCCGCAGCTCCTCCAGATGATTCGACCCGTCGTTGCTGGCAGAGCCATCCACGCCCAGGCCCACGGGAACACCCAGGGCCAGCATTTGCGGAAGCTTCGCCACCCCGGAGGACAGCTTCATATTGGACACCGGGCAATGGGCCACGCCGGTACCTGTCTCTGCCAGAAACCGCAGCTCCTCCTCCGTGAAGTGAATGCCGTGGGCATACCACACATCCGGCCCTGTCCAGCCCAGGCTCTCCATATATTCCAACGGCCGCATATGGAAATGCTCCAGGGTGAACCGCTCCTCGTCCAGGGTCTCCGCCAGATGGGTATGCAGCCGGACGTTCAGCTGCCGGGCAAGTCTGGCCGACTGACGCAGCAGCTCCCCGGTGACGCTGAAGGGGGAGCAGGGCGCCAGGGCCACCTGATGCATGGCGTAGGGGCTGTCGTCATGGAACGTTTCCACCGCCTTTTGGGAATCGGCCAGGATCTCGTCCACGGTCTGCACCACACTGTCCGGCGGCAGGCCCCCGTCCTTTTTGCTCAGATCCATGCTGCCTCTTGTGGCATGCAGACGCAGGCCCAGATCGTCCGCCGCGGCGAACTGGGCCTCCAAAATGCCCTGGCCCCGGTCCCGGGGAAAGACATAGTGGTGATCGAGACAGGTAGTGCAACCGTTTTTCAAAAGCTCCCCCATGCCGGTCAGGGAGCTGTAATAGGCCGTCTCTCCGTCCACGTTTTTCCATATCTCATACAGGGCCGTCAGCCATGGAAAAAGCTCCATATTCTGCACCTGTGGCAGGTTCCGGCTGAAGGTCTGGTATAGGTGGTGATGGGTATTGATGAGCCCCGGATACATGACCATATGAGAAGCGTCTATGACCTCGTCCGCCCCCATATCCGCAGCCTCCGGCCCGATGGAGACGATCACGCCGTCTCTGACCAGAAGCTCCGCATTTGTCAGCACCCGATCCTCATCGTCGCAAGTCACGAGCTGACCGATATTTTTTACAAGCAGGGTCCCCATTGCTTTTCCTCCCTCACACAATACGATATGCTCCAGTATAACAGGAAACCGCCATCCCGGCAATCCCTTCGGCGGCACAGAACGAAAAGGAGCCTGCCATCGTCCAAGGATGGCAGGCTCCTCTCAATTTCGCTTATTTACAGGCCGTATACGATCAGTCCGCAGTCAGACTCGGGTCGAACGCGGGGATCTCATACACGCCGCCGGCCTCTACGAATTCATCATAGGTCATAGCGGCATAGCCCCACCAGGTAGCATCGAACATCATATCGGCGGGCATAGTGGTGTAGTCGGAGGCGTCGATCAGGGCCTCGAACTCCAGATACTGCTCATCGGAAACGGCGGGGACAGCGGCCACATACTCCTTCAGATAGGCATGATAGGCCTCCTCAGAGGTATCGCCGCCGGCGGCGGTCTCATACTGGGCGGCAAACTCCTCATAGGTCATGGCAACGCCGGATTCCAGCATACCGCCATAGAGCATCTCAGCGGGGAAGGTAGTATAGTCGCCAGCCTCGATCAGAGGCATGAACTCATTTTCCACCTGGTCCTCGGTCATAGTGGAGTTGATCTCCAGCTCGGCCAGCAGGAACTCATGGATATACTCGATGTAAGCCGCATCGATGTCGATCTCGCCGTTGATGGCATACCATGCCTCATAGGTCATGGGAAACTCGACTCCATCGGGAGCCTGGTCAACCTCGCCGCTGCCGGTGAAGTTCAGGATGCTCTCATCCTCGGGGGTCTCCGCAGCCTCCAGGGCCTCGGTCAGGCTGGCCTCGTTGCCCTGCCAGAAGCTGTCCTCCATCAGGGTCTCATAGAGGTATTCCTTGTATTCGTCGAACATGGGATAGGGGTCGTCAGACGCCTCGCCGGATGCCTCACCGGAAGCAGAGGCTTCGGCCTCACCCTCGGTGATGGTGGGGAACTCAGCATCCGTCTCGTCCGGGTTGGGGGTAACGGTGACGGTGATGTCCTCCTCGATGCCGGAGATGGTGACGGTCTCCGCCGTGGGATAGGCGTTGGGGCCGCCGGTGGTGATGTTGGAATAGGCGATCTCACCGCCGGTGGTGGTCACGCCGGAGCCTTCCTCACCGTCCGCAGTGGGGCCCATATCGCAGGGCGCAGCGCAGGAGATGGAGAACACGAAGTCCTCGCCCGCGGCCACCTCATAGGTCTCATAGACCGAGCCGTCCATGCCGTTGATGATGGTGACGGTGTAGCTGTCCGCAGCCATAGCTGTGACGCCAAGGCACAGGCACAGCGCCAGGGCAAGGGTCAATGCAAGAAGTTTCTTCATTTTTACAAGCCTCCTTAAAAATTAGCTCTTGGCTATGTCAAATATTATACAGCCGCGTCCAACAAATGTCAAAGCAAAAACAGCGGAAATCCGTCAGATAACAAATTTTAAATAATTCCCCTGCTCCCGGCAGGGAAATCCCGACTATGAAAAAAGGTCCGGAGCCAAACGGTTCCGGACCTCTCTTTTTGCCGCCCTTCCGGGCGATGGAGCTAGTGATGTGACTCGAACACACGACCTGCTGATTACGAATCAGCTGCTCTACCGACTGAGCTACACTAGCACAAGCAGAAATTATTTTAGCATAGCCCCCCGCCAAAGTCAACAAAAAATTGACCGGGCATGCCGCTTCCGGCGCGCCCCCGGCGCTCTCCGCATAAAGGGGGTTTCCTTTTTCTTAATATTGTGTTATAATTTTTTTGTTTTTACTTTTTTCGACGATTGATCTACCCCCGTCGCCGGAACAAATTATCCGGCAGGGCATACATAATACCACCATTCAGAAAGGACCGAGCTTTATCGTCATGCACAGTAATATAAGGCGCCTTACCGCCATTCTCTGCTCCCTCGCCCTTGTGTTCACACTGGGCACTGCCGCCCTTGCGGACGAGAATGCAGACACGGCAGCGGCGCAGGATACCGCCACTACCGCGGAGACGACCTCTACAGACAGCACGACAGCTGCGGATACGTCCACAGCGGACACCTCATCATCTGACACCTCCGACGCCTCTACATCCGGCACAGAAGCAGGCGATGCCGCCTCAGAAAGCACAGACGCCGGCACGGAAAACAGCACGGATACGGAAACTCCGGAGGAGCCCTCCACAGAAGACGCTGCCGGTGAAACGGAAGACAACCCCGAAAATACCAGCGGAGAAACCAGCGAAACCGGCGAGGCGGATGATGACACAGACGCCTCCGCCGAAAGCGGCGATACAGCGTCTACCAGCAGCACCAGCTCCAGCAGTACAAGCAGCAGTAGCAGCAGCTCCTCCACCCGCTATGCGGTATCGGAGCCGGAGGGCGATACCCACGAGCTCTATCTGACCCAGCTGGAGAGCAACACCTGCACCCTGGCCTCCGCCGCCATGCTGATACGTAATTACATCTATCTGAACGGCAGCGATGTCTGGCAGGAGTTCGGAGAGTCCGACATCCGCTCCGTCGCCTGGAACGACGGTCTGCGCTACAGCTTCACCTATACCTACGGCGGCTATTCCATAAGCGTCGCCCAGGAGGATTTGAGTTCCCCCTCTGTGGAAACGCTGAAATCCCTTCTGGACAGGCACCCCGAGGGCATCGTCCTCTATTGCGGCAACGCCCCTCATGCGGTGCTGCTGCTGGACTATGAGGAGGACACCTTCTACTGCGCCGATCCGGCACAGCTTTGCAGCGGCAAGCGCATCGCCCTGGAGGACTCCTGGCTCAGCTCCTATTATCAGGGACAGGATGCGATACTGGCAAACGTCACCAGCTACTGGTATATCGCCAGCGCCGTCAGCCCCCTGGAGGACAGCGGCCTGACCTGGACCTGGGACGGCAGTACGCTGACGATCTCCGGCGAAGGAGCGCTGCCGGACGAGGGGACCATAGACACCGCTCCCTGGGCCCGGTATAAGGACTATGTGGCCGAGGTCGTGATCGAGGAGGGCGTCACAAATATTCCGTCCTATGCCTTTTATAACTATGTCAGTCTGACCTCCGTCACCCTGCCGGAGACGCTGGAAACCATTGGCGCACGGGCCTTTTTCGGCTGCGGGAGTCTGGAGGCCGTTGCGATTCCGGAAGGGGTATATGAGATCGGCCAATACGCCTTCGCCCTCTGCACCAGCCTGACAGAGCTTACCGTCCCCGGCAGCGTGACAGTCATCCAAAAGGGTCTGTGCTACAGCTGCGAGAGTCTGGCCGCCCTGACCCTCAGCGAGGGGACGGAGGCCCTCGAGGCCAGCATCATATACGGCGCCGCCCTGACCGGCATCACCCTCCCCGCCAGCGTGACCTCCATCGCCGCCAAGGCCTTCCAAAGCTGCGAAAGCCTGACCGCGATATATTATACCGCCGAGGAAACGCTCCTTCTGCTGGAGGACGCCGTATTTACCGGCGAGGTGGCCTTCCTCCCTGCCGATGAGCAGGAGGAGGCTTCCCCGGAGGAATCGCTTTCGGAAGAACCGGCGGACGCAGAGGAAACCGCCGTTTCCGTTGAGGTGACCTTCGCAGCGGACGAGGCGCTGATCTGACAGTCTCAAAAACAAGTCGTGGCATCGAACCGATTGGTCCGATGCCGCGATTTATTTTTTGCTTATCCCTTTATTGTATTGCCTCCACCAGGGTCTCCAGCAGGGCGGAGAAATCAACGTCATAGTCGTATTCATAGCCGCCGATCAGGACCTGCACATCCTCATCCATCTCGACCCAGGCATAGAAGTCCAGGCATCTGTCCCCATCGTCGTAGGTGTAAACGACATACAGGTAGGTAACATCCCGTCCGCCGATTGTGACTGTCTCCGGTCCGGAGATCTCCACATCCGCGTAAAATTCCTCATAAATCTCGAAGCTGTCCCCGTAGTAGTACTCCATATCCTCCGCTGTGTAGTCCGTATACAGAGAATAATAGGCCCAGGCATAGGTATTATTTTCATCCAGGTCAAAGCAGAGCCAGGTGCTGTCAGAGCTGTCAGCGTCGATAACGTATCCTGCCGGAACGGCAATGCTCACGGTGTTGTCGGAATAGCCGTCCTCCAGGATATAGATCCCGTCCTCACTGGATACCTCCGCCTCGTCAGTATCAGTAACAGTATAGATGTCAGAATTGACCGCCTCCACCAGCGTCTCCAGCAGGGCGGGGAGGTCCGTATAGGTTTGCAGCTCCTCCATATCGGTGTATTCAACGCCGCCTATCAGAAGATACTGATCCTCCGCCAGCTCGGCCCACGCGTAGAACTCCAGCTCCCAGCCGCCTTCGTCATAGCCACAGACAACGGCAATATAGGTCACATTCAGCCCGGCGATGACAGAGGTCTGAAGATCAGTGACCGCAACAGCATCATAGTAATCGGTGTAATCCTCGAAGGAATCCCCAAAGTAGTACTCCATGTCCTCCGCCGTGTAGTCGGTATACAGGGAATAATATATCCAGGCGTATCCGCTGTCGTCATCCGTGACTGCGTCAAAGCAGAGCCAGATGCTGTCGGAGGAGTATTCATCGATGGTATGTCCTGCCGGAACGGCGATGTTCACGGCGGAGCCGGTATACCCGTCCTCCAGAACATAGGTACCGTCCTCGTTGACCACAAGGGCGTAATCATCCTCATCGTAGCTATACAGCTCGTCATAGGAGACGGCGGATTCAATGACCTCCTCCGGCACGGTGATCTCATCCACGTTGTTAAAGCCGGTATAGTTAACCGTCACCACGCAGGGCTCCATGGAGAAGTCAACGCCGTCCTCTGCGCTCAGTTCGATGGATGTCTCCATCGCGGCGGTCAGGCCGTCTCCAAAGTCTATCGTAGCCTGAACAGGCAGCAGGGTCTCCGTATCCAGCAGGAGGGCCTCCTCCACCGTAAGGCCGGAATAGTCCACTCCGCCCATCAGGCTGTCAAGGCCCATCTCCTCATACAGCGACTGCAGATCGTCCCCCTGGAGCTGGCAGGTCAGCACAAAGCACTCTGTGCCGTTCACCTTTTCGGTCTCCTCCGCCAGGGTGTAATCGGTCGCTATGTTCAATATGGAATAATTATCCATCACATCGGCATCTATCCCGTCGATCTCCATTTTGTACCACTCGCCATCGACGCCGGAATAGGTCACATAGACCCCATCCTCCAGCACCACATAGGTCTCCGTAGTGGTCGTCATGCTCTCATCTTCAAAATCAGCCTCATAAGCAATGGTAACGGCCACATAAGCGGTCTCCGGGTCGCTCGTCACCTGATAGGTATAGCCCATATCCATGACCATATTTTCTTCATCCACGGTCATATCCATGGTGAAGCTCATCTCCATGGTCATACTGGAGATGTCCTCCATGTTCTCCTGCATAGCTGTCAGAAGGCTCTCCGCTGTCAGCTCCGCCTCTGCCGTCAGTTCTTCCTCCTCCGGAGCCTCATCCAGCGTCTCCTCCGCAGCCGCCGACTCCGCGACCTCCTGGGCCGCCTCCATAACCGCGCTGCCGGTACCGCCGCTGCATCCGGCCAGGGCCAGAAGGAACAGCATAGCCAGAGCCAGCAGCAGAGCAGTTGTTCTTTTCATCGTGCTTATCTCTCCTTTTACATTTTGTTGGGTCTTGTCATATTTTATAATACTACAAATTCCGCCGGTTGTCACTTTAAAAAACTGTATTATTCCGGTAAATTTCGCAAATTCTGAAAAAAGTCTCGCAGAAGGGCGGCACACTCATCTTCCATAACGCCGCCGTATATGGCGGGGTGGAAGCCATAGCGCTCCTCGAACAGATTCAGCACACTGCCACAGGAGCCGGTGACGGGCTCCCTGGCCCCATATACCACCATGGGCAGGCGGGCGTTGATCACCGCCCCGGCACACATGGGGCAGGGCTCCAGGGTCACATAGAGGGCGCACCCGTCCAGCCGCCAGGTGTTCAGGGCCCGGCACGCCTGGGATATGGCCTCGATCTCCGCATGGCAGACGGCGCTGCGCCGCTCCTCCCGCCGGTTCCGGCCCCGGCCTATCACCTGGCCTTCCCGCACCACCACAGCTCCCACCGGCACCTCCCCGGCCTGGGCCGCTTCCCGGGCCAGGGCCAGAGCCAGGGTCATATAGTCCTCCCGCTCCATGGCTTTTCCTCCCAATACAGGTTCTCTTATTCTGCCAGCTCCAGGCAAAAGCTGTAATTCACCGTGCCGCTGTAGCTGTCCGCATCGTCCCAGACAGCGGTGACCTGGTAGACATACCCGGCCTGCGCCTCGATGGTCTCTCCATCTATGGCCACCGTCCGGACAACAAGCAGGTCAGCGTCGTCGCTCCAAAAGCTTTCGTCCCAGCACTGGACGGAGATCATGTCCGGGGCCATTTCGAACTTCATGCAGACGGTGACCGTCTCCTCCGTGACGGAAAGGACAGGAATATCCGTCTCATACAGCGGAGCCGCGTCGGACTGAACGCCGAGCACACCGCCGCCGCTTTGATATTCCCAGGAATAGGTCCCCAGCGCGGCCGCGATCTGCTGCTCCTCATAGCTCACTGCCAGGGCCGGAGGCTCTCCCAGCTCCATGGACATCGAGCCCGCGCTGCTCACTCTGGTAAAGCCAAGCACGACGGCGAGAAGGATAAAAAGCAGCGTCAGCACCACGAAGGCGATCAGCACTCCGGCGACCACCCGCCAGATGCGCCGGGCCCGGCGGTTTTTCACCGCCAGCTGTTCATTGATGCGGGCCAGCTGCTCCGCCACGTCGCTGATATTTTCCTCCTGTACCGGCGGCGCGCCCAAAAGCTGGTTCACGGACACTTCGAAAAGCTCCGCCAGTCTTTGCAGCATTTCTGCATCCGGGACGGAAAGGCCCTTCTCCCACTTCGAGACCGTCTGCCGCACCACATGCAGCCGGACGGCCACCTCCTCCTGTGTGAAGCCCTTGGATTTGCGCAGGGCCTTGATGTTGTCGGATAACATATGCGATCCCTCCAATATGTTTTGGTTTTCGCCTCCATCATAAGGGGAAACACATCCGTTGCGCAAGCAACGGGAAGTAACATCAGCCCTTACAGGACACAGAGCGCCCGCGAATGTTCCCGCGGGCGCTTCGTTTTTCGAGCATTAGTTTGTCGAATCCTCTACCACCTCGCCGGTGTTGCCGCCGTCGGCGGCCAGGGACTGGACGGTGGTGCGCAGGGTGGATATGGAGCCGCTGTCGCAGACATAGTAGGTCCCCACCACCTGCTGGATGGTATCCCCGATGAAATACAGAATCGGCCCGGAGCCGTCGGACAGCGTGACGGATATGGTGATGGTATCGCCCTCCGCCTCCGTCTGGGATTCGCTGGTCACCGTCATGGCGGTGACGGCCTGGACGAAGGAGACCGCCGTATCTCCGCTCAGAGTGAGATATCCGCTCTGTCCATCGATGGAGTAGCTGACATAGACCCCGCTGACGGTCAGATCGCTGTTTCCGGCGGCTGCGTCCGCCGCGGTCTGGAAATCCTCCCGCAGGCCGGTGATGAGCCCGCCCTCGAAGGCCTCCGTCTCCGTCTGGGGCACGATGCTGATATAAGCCAGGACTTCCGTGCCGCTGAGCCAGTAATACACCGGCCCATAGTCGGAGGACGTTGTTACGGTCAGGCAGGAATCTGTGAATGTAAAGGTATAGGTCGTCCCATCGGACATGGTGAAGATATAATCCGTCGAGGTGGTCAGATCGATATTCTGATCGGGGCTTGCCTCCACACCGGTGACGGTAGCGCCGGCCAGCAGGCTGAACACAGTGCGGATCGTCTCCTCATCGGTGGCGGTCATGGTGGCGCCTCCGTTGGTGCGGCGGCCCACAGAGACAGGAAGGTTTTCCTCGAACTCATCCGCGAAGGCCCGGACGCCGTCGTCAAAATACAGGTCGAACAGGTCATAGCTGCTGTCATACACCGGGAAGGTCAGGGCAAAAAGCGCCTCCCCGCCGGTATAGGTATAGCTGCCTGTATAGGTGGTCAGCACCGAGCCGTTAAAGGTGACGGAATAGGCCGTCCCATCGGACATGGTGAGGGTATAGGTATAGCCGGTCCCCTCCTGGGCCGCGTCCTCCTCCGCCCGGCCGGTGACGGTCATGTCCTTCAGGGCGTCGCAGGCGGCGATGATGGAGGCCCGGTCGAACACCGGGGAGACGCTGCCGTCCCCCTCCTGGCAGCTCAGGGCCACAGGAGTGTTCTCATAATAGCTCTCCCCGAGCTCGTCCCAGCCCATGAAGGCATAGAAGGATTTCTCCGTGAAATCCTCATCCTCCGTCTGGCCCAGCTGGGGGCTGATGGACGCCGTGACATCCTCCTCCGTCCCGTCCGACGACCCCGGCATGATGCTGACAAAGCCGCCGCAGGCAGTCAGCCCCAAAAGCATAGCCAGCCCGCAGCACAGCGCTAAAAGTTTTTTCATATCCGTCCCATCCTTCCGGTGAAATGGCATTATTTTTATAGGATGATCTATTATAGCATAGCTTTTTGATTTGGAAAAGAGGGTCAGAGCACCGCCGCCTCATACGTCCCCTCGTCCCGATTCACAGTGCAGCGGACGGTCTGGCCGCCGCCGGTGCGGATAAAGGTCAGCCTGCCGTTTCCTGCCTGCTCAAAGTGGATATCTCCCACCCGCAGGGCGGGAAGGCTGTTTTTCATCTGCGCCAGAGAGCGGTAAAGCGCCTGCATTTTTTCGTCCTCCCGGCCCCAGGGGAAGGGCAGGCGGCACATGGGGTCCGGCCCGCCGGTCATACCGGCCTCGTCCCCATAATAGATCAGGGGAGAGCCGGGCAGAGCAAACTGCAAAAAGGCGGCGACACGCCGCTCCCTCTCCCCGGGCAGAAGGGTGCCGATGCGCTGGGTATCATGGGAACCCAGAACGGTCATACAGCAGTCCAGGGCCCCGGCGGGATAGTTTTCCGCGATGGTCATGACGGTCTCCGCCAGCTGCTCGCCCCCCTCCCGGCCGGAGGCGAAGGCCATAATTGGCTTGCGGAAGGGATAATTGATGGCCCCGTCCAGTTCCGCGCCGGTGAAATAGGTGCGCCGCACCCCATAGCTGACCTTGTTGGACACATCCTCCCATACCTCGCCGATGACGACAGCCTCCGGCTTTTCCGCCTTCACCCGGCGGCGCAGGGCGGCGATGAACGCATCCGGCAGCTCGTCCGCCACATCCAGGCGGAACCCGTCTGCGCCCAGGCGGAGCCACTTAGCCACCACGCCCTGCTCTCCCAGGATAAATTCCATATAATCCGGGTCCAGCTCATTCACGCAGGGCAGCGTATCAAATCCCCACCAGCAGGTGTATTTGGAGGGAAATTCCTGAAAATCGTACCACTTATAGTAAGGAGAACCGGCTCCTGCCGACACCGCTCCCCCACCGAAGCGTTTTTCCCCGTCAAAATAGACGCTGTCCCGGCCCGTGTGGGAGAACACCCCGTCCAGCACCACACGAAGCCCACGGCTGTGGGCCTCCCGGCACAGGCGGACAAAATCCTCCTCCGTCCCCAGCATAGGGTCGATGCGGGTATAGTCCGCCGTGTCATACCGGTGGTTGGAAGCGGCCATAAAGATGGGGTTCAGATACACCACGTTCACCCCCAGCCCGGCGATATAGTCGAGCTTTTCCGTGATGCCGTTCAGGTTCCCCCCCGCAAAGTCGGAGGCGTCCCGGGTGGCGGGAACGAAGCTGTCAAAATCCCGGAGGATGTACGGCTCCATCTTATCCGTCAGGTCGCAGTCGCCGCTTTTTGCAAAGCGGTCGGGGAATATCTGGTAGTATACCGCGCCCCTGTAGCTCTCCGGCGGCCGGTAATCCGCCGGCAGAACGGACAGCTGCCACCGGTCCCCCAGACCGATGTTGGTGCCGTCCCCCGCCTTAAACAGGTCGTAATCCCCGTTTTTGTCCCAGATGTGGAAGCAATAGAAATACAGCCCCGCCGTATCCGGGGCAAAGGTGGTCCCGAACAGGTCATAGTCTCCCGCTCCTTCCTGCTTTTCCAGCGGAACCTCCAGTCCCTCCGCCGTCAGAATCACCCGAAAGGCCCCGCACTCTGCGGGGATATGTATGCAGATACGGCAGTCCTGCCCTGCCCAGACCGGGCCAAAGGGCGTTTTATACGCTTTATCCCGGCTGTTATATAATATATTCATCCGTGCCCTCCTGTGGGGAATATGATCGCAGGGATTTATTATATCACAAGCCGGCTTCTGAAAAAAGCCCCCGCCCCGCTCCCAATATTTTCAAAAAAGTGGCCCGCCCTATTGACAAATACCCCCACAGGGTATATAGTAGGGCCGTCATGGGCATACTACCACACGCGCAGAAGGAAGGAGACAGTCTGTATGGGAGAGCCGGAATATTGCAGTCATTGCAGCATGAAAACCAAAGAGCGGCCGGAGGAGGAATATAAAAAGCTGATGAACCGCCTCAACCGCATAGAGGGACAGGTCCGGGGCCTGAAGGGCATGCTGGAGCGGAACGCCTACTGTACAGATATCCTGGTGCAGTCCTCCGCCGTGTCCGCCGCCCTGAACGCCTTCAACAAGGAGCTGCTGGCAGATCATATCCGCACCTGCGTGACGCAGGATATCCGGGAGGGCCGAGACGAGGTCATCGACGACCTGCTAGCTACCCTGCAAAAGCTGATGAGATAAAGGAGGGTTTTTCTGTGGAACAATATACTGTGACCGGCATGAGCTGCGCGGCCTGCTCCGCCAGGGTGGAGAAGGCCGTGTCCAAGGTGCCGGGCGTGACGAGCTGCTCTGTCAGCCTGCTGACCAATTCCATGGGCGTAGAGGGCAGCGCCTCTCCCCAGGCTGTCATATCCGCCGTCACCGCGGCCGGCTATGGGGCGGCCCTGAAGGGCGGCTCCGGCGGCAGCCAAAGCGCCTCCTCGGCCTACGCCGCAGAGGAGGAGGCCCTGCGGGACCACGACACGCCGGTCCTGAAGCGGCGGCTCATCGTGTCCCTGGTGTTTTTGCTGGCGCTGATGTACTTCTCCATGGGGCATATGATGTGGGGCTGGCCCCTGCCCGCCTGGTTCGAGGGCAATCACGTGGCCATGGGCCTTGTGCAGCTGCTGCTGTGCGTCGCCGTCATGATTATAAACCAGAAATTTTTCATCAGCGGCTATAAAAGCCTGGCAAACCGCGCCCCCAACATGGACACTCTGGTGGCCCTGGGCTCCTCCGCCTCCTTCGCCTGGAGCGTATACGCCCTGTTCGCCATGACGGACGCCGTGGTGAAGGGAAACGAGACGCTGGTCTCGACCTATATGGACGAATTTTATTTCGAGTCCGCCGCCATGATTCTGACGCTGATCACCGTAGGAAAGCTGCTGGAGGCCCACTCCAAGGGCAAGACCACGGACGCGCTGAAAAGCCTGATGAAGCTGGCGCCCAAGACCGCCGTTCTGGTACGGGACGGCGGCGAGGAGACCGTCCCCATCGACCAGGTGCAGAAGGGAAACATCTTCGTGGTGCGCCCGGGGGAGAACATCCCTGTGGACGGGATCATCCTGGAGGGAGCCACCGCCGTGAATGAATCCGCCCTGACCGGGGAGAGCATCCCTGTGGACAAGGGCGAGGGGGACGCAGTCTCCGCCGCCACGGTGAATCAATCCGGCTTTATCAAATGCCAGGCCACCCGCGTGGGCGAGGACACCACCCTCTCTCAGATCATCAAAATGGTCAGCGATGCCGCCGCCACCAAGGCTCCCATTGCCAAAATCGCAGACAGGGTCTCCGGCGTGTTCGTCCCGACCGTCATCGCCATCGCGGTCGTCACAACGGTCGTATGGCTCCTGGTGGGGCAAACCTTCAGCTTCGCTCTGTCCCGGGGCATCTCCGTGCTGGTGATCTCCTGCCCCTGCGCCCTGGGTCTGGCCACGCCGGTGGCCATCATGGTAGGAAACGGCAAGGGCGCCAAAAACGGCATTCTGTTCAAGACCGCCGTCTCTCTGGAGGAAACAGGCAAAACCCAGATCGTGGCCCTGGATAAGACCGGCACCATCACCAGCGGCGAGCCCCGTGTGACCGATCTGGCACCGGCGGACGGATTCACGGAGGCGGAGCTTCTCTCCATCGCCTGCGCCCTGGAGGCGAAAAGCGAACACCCCTTAGCGAAGGCCGTTATGCTCAGGTCCTCCCAGGAGGGGATTGTCCCGGCGGAGGTCACAGATTTCCAGGCCCTGCCCGGCAACGGTCTTTCCGGCCTGCTGGACGGAGAGCCTGTCATAGGCGGCAGTATGCGCTTCATCGGCGGCGAAACAGCTATCCCCGCCGGACTGCTGTCCAGGGCGGAGGCCTTCGCCGAGGACGGCAAGACCCCCCTGCTGTTCACCCGGGGCGGCCGCCTGGCCGGTATCATCGCCGTGGCGGACGTTATCAAGGAGGACAGCCCCCAGGCCGTCCGCGAGCTGCAAAACATGGGTATCAGGGTAGTTATGCTCACCGGGGATAACGAAAAGACCGCCCGAGCCATCGGCCGCCAGGCCGGTGTAGATCAGGTCATCGCCGGGGTGCTGCCTGACGGCAAGGAGGCCGTCATCCGCCGCCTGCAGCAATACGGCAAGGTAGCCATGGTGGGAGACGGCATCAACGACGCCCCCGCCCTGACCCGGGCAGATATGGGCATCGCCATCGGCGCCGGGGCCGACGTGGCCATCGATGCGGCGGACGTGGTGCTGATGAAAAGCCGTCTCTCCGATGTGCCCGCCGCCATCCGCCTCAGCCGGGCCACGCTGCGGAACATACATCAGAACCTGTTCTGGGCCTTCTTTTATAATTCCATCGGTATCCCCCTGGCCGCCGGTGTGTTCATCTCCCTGACCGGGTGGAAGCTCAATCCCATGTTCGCCGCCGCCGCCATGAGCCTGTCCTCCTTCTGTGTGGTGTCGAACGCCCTGCGGCTGAATCTGTTCGACCTGCGCAGCCCGAAGCGTGACCGCCGGGTCAGGCATGAGGCCGCGCTCCCCGACCTCTCCGCCCAAACGGAGCCGCAGGCCGCAGAAGCCGCTTCAGCCGCCGCCGTCATTCATATCAAGGGCATGATGTGCGTACACTGCGAGGCCCGCGTCAAGGAGGCGCTGGAGGCCATCCCCGCCGTACAGGAGGCCGTGCCCGACCACCAGACCGGCACCGCCGCCGTCACCCTCACCGCCCCGCTGGATAAAAAGGCGGTCAAGGCCGCCGTCAAGGATGCAGGCTATAAGGTGACCGGCTTCACAGAATGACCTGCGCTGCCGCGCCATATCAGAAAACAGCCCCCGCCGCCGGAAAAATGACCCGGCAGCGGGGGCTGCTGTTATGTAGATATAGGGGGGATATTAAAGCTCTCTGTGACAATAGGGGCAGGAGGTACGGGAATGGGACAGCAGCGGCAGCCCCCGCCCGCAGTGAGGACAGCGGGTAGCGATTCCGGCCCATACCAGGCCCAATATGGCGGCAGCCAGTCCCCCAAAGGGCAGGACCAGCGCCCACGCCTGGCCCGCGGCATACAAGCCTACGCCCAGCGCCGTGATGGCCGCCCCGGCGGCCACTGTATACCAGGCGCTCCGTTTTTGCTCCAGCTTCATAACAGCCACCTCCTGTTTCTGTTTATTTTCATTATAAGGACAGATGGTAAAGCCGGATAGCGCTAAGCGGAAAAATCTATGTCCGACAAATGTAAAATCCGTGCAAAAAGGGCAGTCAGCCGGGCGTATAGCGTCTCCTTTCCCGGTGTGTTATAATAAGCTCACACCGCACAGACGAAAGGAGCGCCCTCATGACCGTGACCGTCACCTATATCCTGCACAGCGGCTTTCTGCTGGAGTGGGAGAACTGCTATATGCTGTTCGACTACTATAAAGGCACCCTGCCGCCCCTCAATCCGGAGAAAAAGCTGCTGGTATTCGTCAGCCACAGCCATTCCGATCATTTTAATCCCGCCATCCTCACCCAATTCGCCGCCCGGCAGAATACCGCATACATTATCTCCACAGAGGCAAAAAGCGCCGTCCGCAAGGCGCTGCGGGCGGCGGGCCTCGATATAAGCGACCGGGAGATAAGCTTTCTCCCCGCCTGGGCGGACGGGACCTTTTCCGACGGGACCGGGAACGCCGTCCAGGTCCATGCGCTGCGCTCCACAGACGCCGGAGCCGGCTTTTTCCTGGAATACCGGGAGCGGAATATCTATCACGCAGGCGATCTGCACTGGTGGAGCTGGCCCGGCGAGCCGGAGGAGGAGAACCGGCAGATGATCGCAGACTATAAGAAGGAAACGGAATACCTCCGGGGCCGTCATATCCATCTGGCCTTCAACCCCCTGGACCCCCGGCAGGAGGAGGATATGTGCCTGGGCATGGACTATCTGCTGTCCATCGCGGATATTGACCACCTGTTTCCCATGCACACCTGGGAGGAATACGACGTGGCCCAGCGGTTTATGAAAGAGACCAGGCGCCTGACAGCCGGCACCGCCTTCCACCCCCTGGAGCGGTCCGGTCAGTCCTGGGATATAGAGCTGTAAGGAGGTACTGGCACGGGAGGGCTATACCGTATCCCGGGCCTATTCCGGCACGGAAGCGCTGCTGGTGCTGGAGAGAGTAAAGCCGGATTTAATTCTCCTGGACTTAATGCTGCCGGGGCTGAGCGGGGAGGCTCTCCTCCCACAGCCGGGCCGCCTGTTCCAGCAGGGGACCCCGCTCATTTGACAGCTCCCCGGACAGCACCTGCTGGAACAGGGTTTCCAATATCCGCCCCACGGCGGGGCCCTCCGGCACGCCCAGGGCCAGGATATCCCGGCCGTTCACGGCCATGTCCCGTTTGGAAAAGCACTGCTCCCGGGCCAGCACGGATTCCATGGCCTGCTCCGACCGGCCGATCACAGCCAGATTCCGCTCTCGCACCGCCTGGCCCCGGTCATCCGAATCCGCCCGCCAGCAGGCCAGAAGCTGGCGGCAGGTGTCCTCCCCCAGCTTTGCCAGCAGCCGCCGGGCGCCTTTTTCCGTCTGGGGCGGCTCGATGTCGTGATATTCGATCAGCAGCATCACATGACGGCGGGTGGCGTTATCGCACCGCAGGCGGCGGAGCAGCTCGTCCGCCATGGATGCCCCGGTCTCCGCGTGGCCGTAGAAATGGCCCACTCCCACCTCGTCCGTGAAATACCGGGCGGGCTTTCCTATATCATGGAGGAGCATGGTCAGCCGCAGCACCGGGTCCGGGGCGATGGCATCCACCGCCATGGTGGTATGGGTCCATATGTCGTGGATATGATTGGGGTTATTCTGCCAAAAGCCTTGCTGAGGGGCAAGCTCCGGCATGAACACATAAAACACCGGGGCAAAATCCCGCAGCATCCGCCCCGCGCCGGGGCCCGGGAGCAGGCCCGTCAGCTCCTTGAATATCCGCTCCGGGGATATCCTTTCCAGAAGCTCCCGCCGGGCCAGCAAAGCCCCGGCAGTGTCCGGCTCGATCTGAAAATCAAGCCTTGCGGCAAATCGCAGGGCCCGCAGGATGCGCAGAGCGTCCTCTCCGAACCGGGCCGACGGGTCGCCGACGCAGCGTATGATGCCCGCCGCCAGATCCGCCTGCCCGCCGAAGGGATCGATGACGGCCCCGTCCGGGGCCAGGGCCATGGCATTGACGGTAAAGTCCCGCCGGGCCAGGTCCTCCTCCAGCCCCGCCCGGAAGGATACCTCCTCCGGATGCCGGCCGTCCAGATAGGCTCCGTCCCGCCGGAAGGTGGTCACCTCCACCGGGCCGCCCTCCGTCAGCGCCGTCACCGTGCCGTGCTTCATGCCCGTCTCCACAAAGCGCAGGCCGGGCAGGGCCGCCTCCGTCTGGGCCGGGAGAGCGGCGGTGCATACATCCCAGTCCGCCGGAGACTGTCCCAGCAGGCTGTCCCGGACGCATCCCCCCACCGGATAGGCCGGATAGCCGCTCCGCCCCAGGCTCTCCAATATCTGCCGCACATGGACCGGTATATCCATTTCCGCCGGACCTCCCTCCGAAAATTGGGTCTTGTTTTTACCCATCGTGTATGATATAGTTAGTATATTATACCGCGGAAATCATAGTGTAAGCAATTATATTTTTTGATCTTCCCGCGACGGACCGGCGAGGAGGTGTATCCCATGTCCATGAATATCCACGAGTCCGCAGAGGACTATCTGGAAGCCATCTATATGCAGTCCATCAAAAAGGGCTATGTCCGCTCCATCGACATCGCGAATTCCTTGGGCTTTTCCAAGCCCTCCGTCAGCGTAGCCATGAAGCACCTGGAGGAAAACGGCTATATCCACCGGGACGAGGACCGTTTCATCCACCTGACGGATAAGGGCCAGGCCATCGCCAGCCGCATCTACGAACGGCATGAGACGCTTGCAGCCTTTCTCATGGCGCTGGGCGTCTGCGAGGAGACCGCCTATAAGGACGCCTGCAAGATCGAGCACGATATCAGCAATGAGAGCTTCCGCTGCCTGCAGGCCTATGCCCGGGTCAATATGGATGCCTTCAGCGGCAAAAAGGACCAGTAAAAAAACAAGACCCGCCGCCCCAGGAAAAACCTGAGGCGGCGGTTTTTTATGCCGTTCTCTTATCCGGTGCGGCGCAGTATCAGAGCGCTTCTGACGACGGCTGCCAGCCCGGGTCCACCAGGGAATCCACATAGGAACGCATTTCCTCCCTGGAGCGGATGCGGCCGGTCTTTTCGATCACCTGCCGCCGCTGCGCTTCCGTCAGCCCCGCGAACACATCCATGGCGTCCGGATTCTGGGCCAGAGCCATGCCAAAGCCCAGGGGGATGCCCTCCCCATTGACAAAATTCTGGTTCACCGTTTCATCACCCGGCCTATAGTTTGGCCGGGCGGAGGCATTCCTATGCGTCTGCCCCCTCGTGGAGCCGGCGGCAGAGGGCAATCTCCTCCGCATAGCCCTCCTCCTCGTTGGGCGTCTCCAATATGAAGGGCAGCCTTTCCAGCACCGGATGGGTCACGATGCGGGCAATGGCCTCCAGGGGGAACACGCCCTCCAGCAGCTTTGCGTGCCGGTCCTTCTTAGCGCCCAGGGGGTTTTTGCTGTTGTTCAGATGGACGGCCTTCAGTCTATCCAGTCCGATGACCCGGTCAAACTCCGTCAGCACCCCGTCCAGATCGTTCACCACGTCATAGCCTCCGTCCCAGATGTGGCAGGTATCCAGGCAGACGCCCAGCTTATCCTTCAGCTCCACCCGGTCTATGATGGCCCGCAGCTCCTCAAAGCGGCCGCCCAGCTCGCTGCCCTTGCCGGCCATAGTCTCCAGCAGGACGGTGGTGGTCATGGCGGGAAACAGCACCTGGTTCAGCACCTCCGCCGTCTTTTCTATGCCCACATCCGTCCCCTGGCCCACATGGCTGCCGGGATGGAAGTTATAATACTGCCCCGGTGTGTATTCCATCCGCTGCAGATCGTCCCGGAAAGTCATCAGGGCGAATTCCCGGACATTTTCCTTGGCCGCGCAGGGATTCAGGGTATAGGGCGCGTGGGCCACCAGGCTGCCGATATCCCTTTCCCGGCAGAATGCCTCAAAGGCGTCTACATCCGCCGGGTCGATAGCCTTGGCCGCGCCGCCCCGGGGATTTCTTGTGAAGAAGGCAAAGGTATTGCCTCCCAATGCGTCCGCCCGCTTTCCCATGGCCAGATAGCCTCCCGCAGCGGATATATGACATCCAATTCGGAACATGTTCTCTCCTCGCTTTTTATATTTTTCCATGAATCGCCGGTTTCTCTGAAATTTTGCCGGAACCCATCATTATTTCATACTAATTTCATAATTACGCCGTACTATAGAAAGGCGGAACGGGGTGTCATGTCCCCCTATATTTATTATCCATTGTACCACATCGCCAAATGTGATACAATAAAAAAGCGGATTTTCCGCTTTTGCGTCGAATCGGCGCACCCCGCAAAATCGATCATACGGGAGGAACTATTATTATGGGAAAACACATCAAGACCTGGAATATACTCAGCCGCCTGCTGTTTCTTCTGGTTTTCGTCGTCTCTATCGGCGTATTCTTCATGACCCACACCGGGGACAGCTGGGTGGATTTCGCCATCAACATGGCCTTCGACGCCATCGCCGTGCTGTTTCTCGTCATCTATTTTGAGACCTGCGCCCGCTGGCCAAGGCAGTCTGGGCGCTGGACTCCGTGACGCGGGACATCCGCTCCTCCGGAGACGACCAGAAGGCCCTCTGGGCCAGATACAGCCGGGACCGCGCCCCCTTCGGCTGCCGCCGGCTGGATGAGCGGTACGCCGCCTATCTTCAGGAGACCCAGCGCCTGCAAAGGCAGAACGCCCTGACCGCCGACTGCGATATAGAGGATTATATCGACGAGGACACCATATACGCCGCCGTAAACAAGCCCTTCTGCGACCAGTTGGGCGGCATCATGAGCGGCCTGGGCATCCTGTTCACCTTCATCGGCCTGGTATACGGCCTGCGGAATTTTGACGCCTCCTCCGTGGACATGATGCAGACCAGCACCCAGGCGCTGATGGCGGGCATCAAGATCGCCTTTTTGACCTCCATCTTCGGTCTTATCTATTCTCTGCTGTTCAACCTGGTATATAAAAACCTTCTCCGCAACGGCATCCAGGCCGTCCGGGATTTCCAGGACGCCTATACCGAGCGGGTCCGCCCCAGCAACGAGCACGCCGCAGAAAACGCCATGCTCCGTATGCAGTCGGAGCAGAACGACGCCCTGGAGCGGTTCGGCACCAGCGTGGGCGATCAGATCAGTGAATCCATCATCACCCTGATGCAGCCCATGATACAGCAGCTTCAGGACAGCATCAACAACTACGTCACCGTATCCATCGAGGATCAGCGGGCCGGCATGGATAAGGTAGTCCGCTACTTCCTGGAGAATATGAACACCGCCATGGGCAGCATATTCGTCCAACTTAAGGCCCGGACAGAGGACCTGACCCGCTGGGAGAAGGACACCATCGACAGCTTCCGCACCATGTCCGAAAGCATCGGCAAGACAGCGCGGGATCTGGCCCAGACCCAGACCTACTGCCAGGATATGATACGGACCATGGCCGCCTATACGGATACCATCCAGTCCCTGACCACCGCCCAGACCACCGTGGTGCAGGGGATGGAGAGCTTCATGGACGACTACCGCCGCCACCACGAGACGGAGGACACCCTGGTTCGCTCCATGTCCTCCGCCGCCCAGACTGCCGCCGCCAGCATGGACAAGAGCCTGGTGGTGGCCCAGTCCATCCAGCGCATGGCCGATCAGATGGAAAATGCGCAGCGCACCAGCAGCCAGCAGACCGCAGAGGCCGGACGTCAGATGGCGGACGCCGCCCGCTCCGTGCAGGAGATGGCCGGGTCCGTCACCACGGATATCAACGCCGCCGCCGCCCGTCTGGAGCGGGCCGCCGGAGATCTGGACGGAGTCATGTCCCGCAGCATCAGCGACAGCCTGGCTCAGATGGATGACAGTCTGGCCCGCCTGAACGACAGCCTGAACCACACGGCCTCCATCGTGACCAACGTAGCCCAGGCCCTCCGGGCCATGCCCAAGACCGTCAGCTCCCTGGACGGAGACATCAAGGCCTCCGCCAAGACCATCGACACAGAGCTGAAGCTTCTGCTGAAGGCCGTGTCCGATACCCAGAGGAGCCTGTCCCGCTTTAACGCCGACCTGGATCGCCGGATCGACCGCTGAGGAGGTGCCCTATGGCAAGACGAAACCGAAAGCCAACGGAATTTCAGGAGGTATCCTATTGGCAGTCCTATTCCGACATGATGGCCGGGGTACTGCTGATGTTCATCCTTATCATCTGCGGCACGCTGTTTGTGCTGATGCAGGTGAAAAATTCCTATGACGCCAGCGAGCTGGAGCTGCAGCAGCGGGAGGCCGAGCTGGAGGAGGAGATCTCCGAAAAGCTGGGCTACATCGACCTGACCGAGGCCCAGCAGGCCCTTCTGGACGAGCAGCAGGCCCAGCTGGATGAACAGCAGGCAGATCTGGACGCCGCCCAGGAGGCTCTGAACGCCCGGGAGCTGGAGCTTGAGGAGGCCCTGCTTCTTCTGGCCCAGCAGCAGGAGGAGTTGGAGGTCAAGGAGACTCAGATCCAGGATCAGGAGACCGCTCTGGCCAGCCAGCAGGCTCAGCTGGAGGAGATCATCGGCGTGAAGAAGGAAATCATCGCCGCCCTGTCCGAGGCCTTTGCAAACACCGATCTGAGTCTGACTGTGGATTCCCAGACCGGCGCCATAACCCTGGACGCCAGCGTCCTGTTCGACTATAACAGCGCCGACCTGAGCGAGGAGGGCAAGGAGACCCTGGCCGCCTTCCTGCCTGCTTATTTTGACGTGGTGCTGTCCGATGAATACATCGACTATATCTCTGAGATTATCATAGAGGGCCATACGGACACCTCCGGCTCCTATATCTACAACCTGGAGCTGAGCCAGGAGCGGGCCGCCTCCGTGGCCGCCTATTGTCTGGACGACGATCAGGCCATCTTCTCCTCCGATATGCTCAGCCTGGTGCGGGAGCTGGTCTCCGTCGGCGGCCGCTCCTGGAGCAGCCCCATATACGCCAGCGACGGCACGGTGGACGCAGACGCCAGCCGCCGGGTGGAAATAAAATTCCGCCTGTCCGACGAGGAGATGGTCGATCAGCTTCTCGAGGTCCTGGACAGCTACAGCTCCACTGACGACGCCGGGTAAAGCGCCTGGTAACGACAAAAGCCAACGTAAACCATACACAACAAATCGAAATCGCGGGAGACAGCTTTTGTCTCCCGCGATCGGTTTTATGAAGAATTGTTATTCCTCGGTGGTGCTGGCGCCTCTGCGGCGGCGGCGCTGACGTCCCTCTGCGGGGCCGGCGGCAGGAACCGCGCTCTGGTAGCACTCCTGAGTGGTGCAGCGCTTGCGCCGGTGGTTGTTCCACTCCATGGTGTTGTTCTCCAGGCTCCACAGGATATTCCCTGCGGCCTGAGCGGAGATATCGCAGCCGGGGGTGGTGATGATGACATTGCATATCTCACGCACCAGCTCCAGATCGTCATCCTCCGCGTTGCCGGTGGTCAGATCGGTGAGGATCTGGGTCAGCTGGGTCATGCCGTCCCGGCCCATGACGTTTTTGCCGTCCGTGCCCTCACGGGTGTTTTTAGCGATATCCAGCGCCCACTTCACAGGGCACATACCCGGCTGAAGGGTGTCCCTGGAGGGGATGGTATAGGAATTTTCTTCTTGATACATTTCTCCCGGCCTCCTTATTTGATGGAATACTCAGTCCACAGGCGGTTCTGCTTGATCTCACGGCGCAGATCGCACTGGAGGCAGCGCTCGGACTCGCAGCCAGCCCGCTGGCAGGTATAGGTGGTGAAGACGGACTGATCCGGGTTCGCAAGGCGCTCCTCCGGGGTAAGCAGATCCATTTCCACGCGGGGCAGCTTGGCGAAATCCTCCACCTTGCCGATGGCAGGGTTCAGGGTGCGCTCCACCAGGGTCTCATCGATCTGGCCGTCACCGCCCAGATACTGGTCGACGATGGGCACGACCTCCCGGGCCTGCGCGATGGCCTTGATGACAAAGCTGATACCGGTGATAACGTCGCCGGCGGCGAACACGCCGTCCAGGCTGGTGATATGCTCCGGCTTGCCGTTGGCGGGGTTGATGGGGAAGCCGCGGGACAGGTCGATGCCGAAGTTCTCGAAATCGTCCAGGCCGGGGCGCTGGCCGGTAGCGAAGATAACGGAATCGCAGGGGATGACCATCTGGCTGCCCTCCTCCGCCACCTCGGTGACGCGGCCGGTGGCCTTGTCATAGGTAGAGGAGATGACCGTATGTACCCGCAGGCCGGTGACCTGATCGGGAGTGCCCTCGATGGCCTCGAAGGAGCGGCCCGGGAAGGAGATGATGCCCTCCTCGCGGCCCTGGACCTGATCCTCCTCATCGGCGAGGATCTTATCGCCCTTCTCCAGGCAGGCCAGGTTCACGGTCAGGCCCTTGCGGACCAGCGTACGGGCGCAGTCATAGCCCACGGAGCCGGCGCCGATGATGCAGACCGTCTTGCCCAGCTTATCCATGCTCTCTCCGGCGTGGATCTCCGCCAGGATATCGATGGCGCAGTAGACCTGCTTGAAGTCGGAGCCGGGGATGGGCAGCTTTTTGCCCTTGGACACGCCGGCGGCGATCAGCACCGCGTCATAGTCCTTTTTCAGGGCCGCCACATCGGAGATCTCACAATTGCACTCATAGTCCACGCCGGAGTCCACGATGTATTGCAGCTCCTCCTGCACCGCCTCCAGAGGCAGACGATAGGAGGGCATACCGCTGGTCATGGGGCCGCCCAGCTGAGGACGCTTCTCAAAGACCTTCACGTCGTGGCCCAGCTTATTGAGATAATAGGCGGCGGTCATGCCGCAGGGGCCGGCGCCGATGACGGCGACCTTCTTGCCGGTGCGGGGCTTGTGGAAGCCCTTGGTCTTCCAGGTCTGATCCTTGTCGTTTTCCACGGCAAAGCGCTTCAGATCCCGGATGGCGAGAGGCTCGCCCAGGGCCTTGTGCTTGCACCCGGTCTCGCACAGGTGGTTGCAGATATAGCCCAGGGTGTGGGGGAAGGTGACCTTCTCCCGGATGATGCCCACCGCGTCGGTATAGCGGCCTTCCTTCACCGCCCGGATATAGGCGGGGATGTCGATATGGGCAGGGCACTCCACCTGGCAGGGCACGATGCTCTGCTCGGCGGGCACATCGGCCCGGAACAGACCCTCCATGTCGGTCAGAGCGCCGGTGGGGCAAACGGCCACGCAGGCGGAGCAGAAGCGGCAGCCCGCCTCCGCCAGAGGAACATCGCCCTCCGTGCCGATGTAGGTCTCACCGTTTTTCTTGTTGTACTGCAAAATACCCACCTGACGCAGATCCCGGCAGGCCCGCACGCAGCGGCCGCACTGGATGCAGCGCTCCATCTCACGGCTGACGATGGGGTTCACAGTATTGATGTTGTTGCAGTTTTTGATCACATGATGCATCCGGGCGTGGACCACGCTCAGGTACTGCATCAGGGTCTGCAGCTCGCACTTGCCGAAGCGCTTGCAGCCTGTGCAGTCATGGGGATGGCCGGCCAGCATAAGCTCCATGGCCACCCGGCGGCGGTGCATCAGATCGTCGCTCTTTGTCGTAACGCGCATTCCCTCCTGCACTTTCAGCTCGCAGGAGCAGACGGCGCCCTCTGTCCCTTCCACATTTACCACGCACAGCTTACAGTTGGACTGCACGGGCAGATCGGGGTGGGAACACAGATGGGGAATATAGATATCCGCGGCCAGGGCGGCGTCCAGTACGGACTGCCCCTCTGCGGCTTCTATTTCCCGCCCGTCGATATACAGTTTCACCATAGTTCATGACACCTCGTGCTTTATTTCTGACAACTTTATATTAACATAGAAACCGCCACAATGGTAGACATTTTTTATAATTAATTTCTTCACATAATGAAATTTTTTGCCTCGCGGCCTGTCAGCCGGGGAAAATTCCATTATTTACCGGATAAAATACCCGCAGCCCTCAGCAGTCCGCCGGGCCGCCGCAGAATCCCGGACAGCTTCAAGTACGTTCATGCTCGTTTCATGCCGATAAACTGAAGATTATCAATCCCTCAGTCCTGATTTGACAGATATCCCAAAAATCTGATAATCGTATTTTGTCACACCCTGCAATTCGTCTTCCGGCATGAAATTGCCTTCTATGTCAAAGGAATAGCCCAACCCTGAGTAATGACCGGAACCGCCATCGTCGGCACCGTCTTGCACAATACAGAATAACGGTTTTTCAAAGCTTGTTACCCGCATAAAATCAACTATCCCAACAATGAGCCAAAGCAAAAGTATGGCTGCAATTACAATACATATCTTTTTCCTGATATTTCCTTTTCTGACTGCCTTATTCATCCTGCAGCGCCTTTCATTTTTCACTGTTTTGTCATGATACGCCATTATACATCATCCGGCTTTCGTTGACCAGACAGCTCTCCGGGGTTTTAGGTTTGGCAATTTAAATTTTCCCAGCATGGCTACCCTAATGCTTGATCTTCACGCTGCAATACCGGACAAAAAAGAAGACCATCGCCGGAATCACTTCCGACAACGGTCAATCTGTTTCTTCGTCCTGTTCTTCCATATTCGATAACGCAAATCGTATCGCCTGAACAAGAAATTCGTTCCGGCTTATTTCTGCATCTGCCGCCTTTTTATCTACCTCTCTTAGCGTATCAACTGGTATTCTCATAGAAATAACTTCTTTTTCCGGCTTGTGTGCTATAAATTTTGGCATTCAACCACTTCCTGTATTGCTTATTTTATCTCATTGTGGTAAGATATAATATATTCTTTATTCAATATCGTTTTTCAAATACAAACTAAGGAGTGGAAGATTATGGCAATGATTAACTGTCCAGAGTGCGGAAACAAGGTTTCAGACAAGGCTCGAAACTGCCCACAGTGCGGGTGTCCGATTGACACAAACGTGTACTGTCCAAAGTGCGGAAGTAGTAATGTAAAAGTGATAGGCGACGCCAGCAAGGTTGTATCTGTTGCTATGTGGGGAGTTCTAGCAGCTAACAAGGTAAAAAGCAACTATGTGTGCTTGAATTGCAAACACAAGTTTTAAACAATGTAGAATTTTATTAAAAAGAATGCTTGTTTACTGCTTTTTGATTGGCTAAATAAGCATATTTCTCTAACACCTATCCTTCTTGATAGCGCAGTCTTTCATCGCTCATTTTATAGGTCAAAAATTGGTTAAATCTCCCGCAAATTAAATCATCCGCAAAACAGAAGGGGAACGAAACATGAAACGACTCTATTATATTTTTTTAGTAATGGTCTTGGCTATATTACCACTTGGTGGATGCAGTACACAGAACCAGGCAACAGAAGTGGTCTCCATTTCACAAGAATTTCCTATGGAAACCTCGAATTCGGAACTAAGTGAATCGGAAGTAGAAGGTATAACGAGTACAGTCTTAGATAATCAGATAATTACCACCGAATCCGAAGAAGAAGTGATTTCTAACTCCAGCGCAATTGCAATCTTAAACGATGCCATTGACAATATCAATGCTGCAACTAATGAAGTAATAGATGCTTTACAGTACTGGAATGATAACGATTTTAATACCGCTGAGGACATTCTTTCTTATGAGTTGATGTGGACTGATATCATGCTTGAGCTTACCCAGTTAGCTAATGAGTTTAGCGAATCGCAACCGTCAGAGGATTACCAATCAGCATGGGCAACAATACACGATAACATATTAGACGGTGCAATGGCTTTAGTAGAGTGTTCATCCTTGGATGCTGACAATGATGGAACAATAACCGGCAGCGAAGCAAAGTCACAACTTGAATTAGGCAGTTCTGAATATGTAATTTACATGGACTCTGCGCTTACAAACATTGCGGCACTAACACTTGCTATCACCGAAGATAGTCAACAAACTTCAGTGAGCAAATCAATATCCACAAGCCAGCCAACATCGGTTCCCTTTACCAACAAATATGGAACAAGAACAACTATATGTGCGCATGCTGGTTGTACGAATTATATCGCAAGTTCTGGCGACACGAATTGTTGCACCGTCCATTCAAATAAATGCGCAGAGTGTGGATGCTATATAGACGAAGACGCACTTTTTTGTATAGATTGTATAGTCGAAGCGCTTGGTCAATAAAATATTTCATTAACCAGAGGGGAAATTCATGGAATGTTCTAATGCTACCAAAAGTCCAAGCAAAACGACTTTGATAAAGTGGCTTATTACAGGCGCAGCTATTATTGTAGTTTTAGTTATGATAATTGCAAAGCCCGTAAGGATGGCTAACAGTCGTAAGCAATACGTTGCAGAAGCTGAAAATATATTATATAACTACGGTATTGAGGATGCAGATATATCAATTGCTTACGCATACAAATATTCTGATTACAACGTTTATTACCTAAATGTAGACTCCCCGGAAATCGAAGAACTAAGTGATTCGGATATTTACGAGATCGTTAAAAGCATTGACAGCATCAATATATACGTTAAAAACAGAGATTATCTTGTGCTAAGCTATGTTTCATCCGGCGGAAACAGTTATTCCATTGACGTTCTTAACGACAATATTTTAGAACAAAATGGAGCCGATATATACAATAACGCTTTGCAGGATAAAACCAGCATGGCTTTTAAAGTCGAAGTATATCAATGGATTGAGGACAGATACGAATATTACGACTCTAAGGACGGCAAATACACTGGCGATAAATACACCGATACAATTTTTTCCGAAGCGGCATCACATTTTGGCGTTTCCGAATCGAAGATTAAAGAGATCTGGTCTGATTATGACGTGGCTCTAGAAGCATGGGGATAACACATAAATCAGGTATTTCTTGAAAATCCCTCTCCACGCTGTTATAATAGGTTCATTCACCTTGTTGATTTGGAGGGTTTTTTGGAATGGACAGAACAAAGGTTTCCACCCTGTATGCTTATCCCGCCTCCTTTGCCGCGGCGGAGAGCATAACCGTGTGCGGTTGGGCCAGGACCATACGGGATCAGAAAAATTTCGGCTTCATCGACCTGAACGACGGCAGCGCCTTCAAGGGGGTGCAGGTCGTGTTCGAGCGGGCCGTTCTGGATAATTACGACGAGATCGCCAAGCTGAATGTGGGCGCAGCCCTGATCGTCACCGGGCCCCTGGTCCTGACGCCGGAGGCCAAGCAGCCCTTTGAGATAAAGGCGCAGACCATCCAGGTGGAGGGCGTCTCCGCCCCGGACTATCCCCTGCAAAAGAAGCGCCACACCGTCGAGTATCTGCGCACCATCCAGCATCTGCGGCCCAGGACGAACCTGTTTTCCGCCGTGTTCCGGGTGCGCTCCGTGGCGGCTCAGGCGATCCACACCTTCTTCCAGGAGCGGGGCTTTGTATACGTCCACACCCCCATCATCACCGGCTCGGACTGCGAGGGCGCGGGAGAGATGTTCCGTGTCACGACCCTGGATATAAATGACCCGCCCCGGAAGGAGGACGGCACCGTAGACTACAGCCAGGACTTCTTCGGCAAGGAGACAAACCTTACCGTTTCCGGCCAGCTGAACGCGGAAAACTTCGCCATGGCCTTCGGGGACGTATACACCTTCGGCCCCACCTTCCGGGCGGAAAACTCCAACACCCAGCGCCACGCGGCGGAATTCTGGATGATCGAGCCGGAAATGGCCTTCTGTGACCTGGAGGGCGATCTGGAGTGCATGGAGGATATGGTGAAATTCATCATCAACACTGTGCTGGAAAAGTGCCCCCAGGAGATGGAGTTTTTCAACAGCTTCGTGGACAAGGGCCTGCTGGCCCGGCTGAGGCATGTGGCCGAGAGCGATTTTGGCCGCGTGACCTATACGGAGGCGGTGGAGCTGCTGCAAAAATCCGGGGCAGGCTTCAAATTCCCGGTGGAGTGGGGCATCGACCTGCAAACGGAGCATGAGCGGTATCTCACCGAGCAGATATTCAAAAAGCCCCTGTTCGTCACGGATTATCCCAAGGACATCAAGGCCTTCTATATGCGCCTGAACGACGACGGCAAGACCGTGGCGGCGGCGGACTGCCTGGTGCCCGGCATCGGAGAGATCATCGGCGGCAGCCAGCGCGAGGAGCGGCTGGACGTGCTGCTGGCCCGGATGGACGAGCTGGGTCTGAAGCAGGAGGACTACTGGTGGTATATCGACCTGCGGCGCTATGGCTCCTGCCGCCACGCCGGCTTCGGCCTGGGCTTTGAACGCATGGTCATGTACCTCACCGGCGTGACCAATATCCGGGATGTGGAGCTGCATCCCCGCACCGTCGGAAACGCGGAGTTTTAACCGGATAAAATAGCATAACGGCCCGCCCCCGCAAAATGGATTAACAGAGGGGGCGGGCATCGTATATAATAAATCCACACGAATCGAAGCGTTTGCGGACGTAACCGCAGAACGCCGGACAAGCTGTCGAAGGGGAAGATCTGCCGGAGGGTCCGCGGACGTATCCGAGGCCAGAGGAAGGCAACGTCTCTCCGCCTCCGGCTCTTGTCCGGCGCTTTATTTTTCAGGAGGACCTACCTATGGAGCTATTGACTGACGATATTCGGCGGCTTTACCGAAAATTCCTGCTGCCCGGCCTGGGCGGGGCCCTGGTGATGACCATATACAGCTTTGTGGATTCCATCGCCGTGGGCCAGGCGGAGGGCCCTGTGGGGGCGGCGGCCATGGCGGTGATCGGCCCGCTGTTCGGCGTGAGCGTGTTTCTGGCCATCATGTGCGGCGTGGGCGGCTCTGTTCTGATGAGCGAGGCCAGGGGCCAGGGGGACTGGGACAAGGGAGACACTTACTTTACCTCCTCCGTGCTGCTCATGGGAATACTCACACTGGTCTCCTGGCTGGCTCTGCTCCTATTCGGAGAGTCCGTCATGGCCTTTTTCGGCGCAGAGGGGGAGGCTCTGACCATGGTGATGAAGTACGCCCGGTGGCTCATCGGCTTCTGGCCGGCCATCATCTTCCCCATCTTCCTGGGCGCCTTCATCCGCAATGACGGAGCCCCCGGTCTGGCCACCGGGGCCGTGATCGCCGGCGGCGTGCTGAATATGTTCGGGGACTGGTTTCTGGTGTTCTTCCTGGGCCTTGGCATCCGGGGCGCGGCCATGGCCACAGTGGCCGGCACGATCATGCAGTCTGCGGTCATGATCTCCTATCTTTTCCGCAGGTCCTGCCGCCTGCGGCTGCGCCGCCCCCGCAATTCGGGAAAGGCCATGGGACAGATTCTGTCCATCGGCTTCGGAGCCGGAGTGCTGGATCTGGGCACCGTGTTCATCGGGGTCGTCACCAACAATCAGCTGATGAAATACGGCGGCGCGGCGGCGCTGGCAGTCTATGGAGTGCTGACCACCGTCACATCCCTGTTCCAATCCCTGTTCGGCGGGGTGGGGCAGGCCATCCAGCCTATCGCCTCCACCAACTTTGGCGCAGGGCAGACAGAGCGGATAGGACGGCTGCTCCGCCTGTCCCTGACCACCGTGCTGGGGATGGGCGCAGCCTTCGTCCTGATCGGGGAGCTGTTTCCTGCCGGACTTACGCGGCTGTTTATGTCTGCCTCGGAGGAGGTGCTGGCCATCGCGCCGGGGCTGGTGCGGCGGTATTTTCTGGTGTTCCTGCCTCTGGGGGTCACGGTGCTGGCCACCTATTATCTCCAGTCCATCCTGCGGTTCCGGATGTCCATGGCCGTATCGGTGTTGCGCAGCTTCGCCCTCAGCGGCCTGATGCTGTGGCTGCTGCCCATGGCCCTGGGAACAAACGGCGTCATGCTGGCCCTCCCCGTCTCGGAAATCCTGACCGCCACCGTCGCCGCCCTCTGCATCCGCCACAGCGGGGTCCGGTTCGTTGAGTGAAACGAAAGGGACAGCGCCCGCCCGGGGCGCTGTCCCTTTTATCACGCTGTATGTCAATATTCCTTTTCCGAAAAATCCCGACTGTCAGCGGGAACGTCAGAACAAAGCTCAGCAGGGAGACGGCCAAAGTAAAGACGCTGCCGCTGCTCCTGATAGAACGCCCGGCTCCGGGCGGACAAAAACCTCCCCCGCCGTTGGGCGGGGGAGGCTGGGATAGGTTATGCGCTGAAAATCACGCAGTGGGGAAATCCTCACCGGGATAGTTCTCGGCCATCCAATCGCCGTAGTCCATAGCTCCGATCACGGAGTTGATATCGGAGAAGGGAGCGATGTAGGGGCTGGCAGCGGCATAGATGTCGTCGGGGATGCCGCTCTGAGAGGCCATGAAGCTGTCAGCCTGAGCGATCTCCGCCACATACTCACGATACTCGTCGAAGTGGGGATAGGCGCTCTCGTCCAGGCCTTCGTTCATGCTCTCATCAAAGCCGGCGGGGGTGTCGCCTGCGGCTTCGTCGGCAGCGGCCTCGGTCTCAGCCTCGGCCTCGGCAGTCTCAGCGGGAGCGATAACGATGTCGCCCTCCCAGGTGCCGCCGGCGGACACGTCCACTTCCTCGCCGTCCACGGTGACGGTGCCGTTCACGACGCCGCCCTCAGCCACGGTCAGGACGCTGATGTTGGACTCGCCGGTGACGTTCCAGACAGAGGTCTCGTCCACGGTGACGGTGGAGATGGTGCCGGTGCCGTCGAAGTAGGTCTCGGAATCCAGGATCCAGTAGCAATACTCGTCGGCCATGGCCTCCTCAGACCACATGGCGTCCCACTGGTCCTTGTCGATGGTGACGAAGGCGCCGGACCAGGTGGAGTTGACCAGGTTCACGGTGGCGTTGCGCTGATAGTCATAGCTGTCCACATCGCCGGAGATGTCGCTGTCGGTGATGGTCAGGTCGGTGCCCTTGCCGGTCATATCATCGGAGGCCAGGGCGTAGCGGCTCATGGAGTCGGAGTTCAGAGCGGTCAGCAGCAGAACGCCGGTGTAGCTCTCGGCGGTGACGTTGGTCAGGTCGATGTCAGCGCTGGTGGACTTCACCAGGATGTTTGCGCCCTTGACCAGCTGGATGTACTCCGCCACGGCGGGGCCGTAATCCACGTCCCAATCGGTCAGGGTGGCGTTCTCGTCCAGCTCGGTGCTGGTGATGATATCGGTGTCCTCCAGATCAAGGATAGCGGTGTAATCAGAGCTTGCGCCGCTGCCCATCATGTCGGGGGAGTGGAGCTGGAAGTCGTTGCGTCCGGCCTCCACCAGGGAGCGGCCGTCGCCATAGTTTTCGGTCACCTCATAGTCCTCCGGCAGATAGGCCAGGACGTCCTCGTCCGCAGCCGCGCCGTTGCGCATATGAATTTCGCCGTTGTTGGAGATGATGGCGCCCACCTCGGCGCTGGTCAGGGTGCTGGCATAGAACCAGTCCACGCAGGAGGTATCGGCATAGGTGCCGTAGCCGCCGTACAGGGCCGCAGCGGTGGAATCATAGCTGTAGAAGGTGAAGCCGCTCTGGGCGGAGTCGGTGCTCATGGCGGCCCAGCCCTCGGTCTCCACATAGGAGCCGTAATAGTAGGTCTGGGACTGGCCCACGGACATGTTGGCCCGGGCATAGCCGGAAATCAGCAGGCCCAGGTTGGAGGGGGGATCGGCGATGTCATCGGTATAGCCCTCCTCGTCGCCGGTGGCGCCGGTCTGGATGATGCTGGAGTTGATGACCACCATCACGCCGGTGGACTCGCAGTCAACGGTATAGTTGCCGTTGCGGCCGCCCTTGCCGTTGTTGACGAAGGTGCAGTTTTCGATGATCAGGGTGCCGCTGGTGACGCCGGCAATGTAGCCGCCGGCCGCGTCCTCATCCACATCCTCCGTCACCTCTTTGGTGATGGTGGAGTTGGAGATGGTGAACGTGCCGCCGGTCACCTGGAAGCCGTTGGTGGTGAAGGAGGTGATGGTCATCTCAATGCCATCGGCTCCCTCGTCCGTGACCTCGCCGGTGATCTCAACGCCCTCGACCTCGTTTGCGGTGACGCCGTCCTCGGTGATGGTGTAGGCAGTGCCGGTGGCAGCCGCATCCGCATTCATGGACAGGGCCGTCTCATCAGAGGCCTCCCCGGACGCCTCGCTGGTGGCGAACGCGCCCACACTCAGCAGCAGGCACAGGGCCAGCGCCAGGGCAAGGATTTTGCTCAGTTTCTTCATGTGTTCTCCTTTCATATTTGCCAGATATTTCCGGCATATTCTTGAATCGCGCGGTCGGCGGCAAAGGAGCCGGATTCCGCGATATTCACAAGGGATACCCGGGCGGCTGCCCGGGGGTCGGCCAACAGGCTGTACAGCCTGTCGTGGGCCTGGCGGTAGCTGGGGAAGTCGGCCAGGAGCATATAGGGGTCGCCGCCATAGAGCAGGCCGGCCACAAGGTCTGAATAGCTTTTCCCGTCCGCGAAGCCGGTGCTGAAGCGATCAAGCACCGCCTTCGTCACCGGGTCATTGTCATAATAGTCGTGGGGCCGGTAGCCGGGGCGCAGGGCCTCCACCTCCTCCGCATGCAGGCCGAACAGGAACATATTCTCATCCCCCAGCAGGCGGTGCATCTCCACATTGGCTCCGTCCAGGGTGCCGATGGTGATGGCTCCGTTCATCATGAGCTTCATATTGCCGGTGCCGCTGGCCTCCTTGCCGGCGGTGGATATCTGCTCCGAAACCTGGGCCGCGGGCATCAGCTTCTCCGCCATGGACACCCGGTAGTTGGCGGCGAAGAATACCTGGAGCTTCCCATCACAAACCGGGTCTGCATTTATATCCGCGGACAGGGAATTCAACAGCTCTATGATCCGCTTCGCGGTCACATAGCTCCCAGCGGCCTTGGCCCCAAAGACAAAGGTGCGGGGCAGGAAGTCCATGTCAGGGTCGTCATGGAGCCGCTGCTGAAGACTGGTGATGAGCATGGCCGCCAAAAGCTGCCGCTTATATTCATGCAGGCGCTTGACCTGCACATCCAGCACCGCGCCGGGGTCGGGCGACACTCCCTGCTGCCTTTCGAGCCAGCGGGAGAAGGACTGCTTGTTCTGATATTTTATCTCGTTCAGCCGGTCAAGGACGGCGGTGTCGTTTTCATACTTATGGAGCATGCGCAGCTCCTCGGGGTTTGTGATGAACCCGGGACCGATCAGCTCCCGCACAAGGCCGGCCAGGGCCGGATTTATCTGATCCAGCCAGCGCCGGTGGTCGATGCCGTCGGTGACGAAGGTATACCGCTCAGGCCGGAGGCTGCACACGTCTGCGAACAGGCGGCTGGTCAGTATCTGTCCATGAAGCGTGGACACGCCGTTTATCTTGAAGCACACGGCCTGGCAGAGGTTCGCCATATGCACCTGTCCACCGGACAGAATCAGGCACCGCTCCACCCGGGCCTCGTCCCCGGCGAATTTCTCCCGGAGATAGGCGCTCCAGCGCAGATTCAGCTCCCGAATCACCTGCCATACCCGGGGCAGAAGGGACTGCACCAGGCCCTGAGGCCACTTTTCCAGCGCCTCGGACATGACGGTGTGGTTCGTATAGGCCACGCTGCCCTCCACGGCAGTCAGAGCCTCGTCCCAGCCCAGGCCGTCCCCATCCATGAAAATACGCATCAGCTCCGGGATGATCAGGGCCGGGTGGGTATCGTTTATCTGCAAAACGTGGTGCTCCGGGAAGGAGCGCACGTCTCCCCAGGCGGCCCGGTGCTTCTTTACGATATCCTGGGCTGTGGCGGAGACGAAGAAATACTGCTGCTTCAGGCGCAGCTCCTTACCCTGAAGATGGTCGTCCGCCGGATAGAGCACCTTGGTGATGACCTCCGTCATGGTGCGCTCCTCCATGGCCTGCATATATTGCCCGCCGGAAAAGAGATACATATCCAGCTTCTGGGGGCTTCGGGCCTCCCAGAGCCGCAGGGTGTTCACCCGGTTCCCGCCGTATCCGGCGATCAGCATATCACGGGGCACGGCCAGCACGCTGGTATACCCGGTCTGCCGGGTATGGCAGGTGCCGGTATAATCCCATTCCTCCTCCACATGGCCGCCGAAGCGCACCTCGCAGGTGTCCTCCTCCCGGGGGACCAGCCAGCCCTGGGCGCCCAGACGCCAGTCGTCCGCCTCCTCGGTCTGGCAGCCGTTTTCCATCACCTGGCGGAAAAGGCCCAGCTCATAGCACAGAGAGTAGCCTGTGGCCGGGATATCCAGGGTAGCCATGCTGTCCATATAGCAGGCAGCCAGACGGCCCAGGCCGCCGTTTCCAAGGCCCGCGTCCGGTTCCGTCTCGAATATATCGGCAGCGCTGCGGCCCATCTCCTCCAGCGCCTGGGTCAGAGCCTCTCCCAGCCCCAGGTTATAGGCATTTTTCATCAGGCTCCGGCCCAGCAGGAACTCCAGGGACAGATAATGGACCTGCCGCTGCTCCCGCTCCGGCTGGGCGGCCAGGGTGCGGCTCATGATCTCCCGTATGACCATGGCCGACGCCTGGAAAACCTGGCCGTCCGTGGCCTGCCGGCCTGTAACGCCGAAATGGGCGCATAGCTTATCCTCGATTGCAGCGTGCAGCTCGCTGCCCGTGATTTCTGCCATATGATATCTCCTTGCTTTGAAAATTCAGTTTTATACCGTGTGGCCCTTGGGTATCACACTTGGCAGCCGGTCGCTGCCTGCCAGGAAGCATCCCTCCGTGACGGTGCAGTCCTTATCTGCGATGACGCTCTTTAGCTGAGCATTCTCCTGCACCACCGTGTCCTGCATGATGACGCAGTTTTCAAGTCTGGCCCCGGCAGCCACCCGGACGCCGCGGAAAAGGATGCAGTTTTGAATCTCCCCCTCCACATAGCAGCCGTCCGCCACCAGGCAGTTTTTCACCTTGGCCCCGTCGCCGTAATAGGTGCTGGACTCCGCCCGCTCCTTGGTGCGGATGGGGCGGGTCTCCCAGGGGAACAGATCGGCGCGCACCTCCGGCCGGAGCAGGTCCATGCTGGCCCGGTAATAGTCCCCCACGCAGGTGATGCGGCTGAAATACCCCTCGTGGATATAAACGGCCATTTTGCCGCCCTGGGACAGGAAGTGGGCCAGGGCGTCCCGGTGGAAGTGGGTGCGGCGGCCGTCAGAGCAGTAGTCCATCAGCTCCAGCAGCAGCTCTTTTTTCAGGATATAGATCTCCGTAGAGGCCAGCTCCTCTCCTGCGCCGCCATGGGAAAACAGCAGCGTCCCGGCGAAGCCGTCCTCCCCCGGCACCAGCCGGTGATGGGCGAAGGGGGGATTTTCCCGGGTGCAGACGGCGGTGATGCCGGCCCCGGAGGCGGCGTGGATCTCCAGCGCAGCCGCCAGGTCTACATTCGCCACCCAGTCTCCGGCAGCCAGGACGATGTCCTCCTGCTGGATATCCCGGATATAGGAGCTGACGGAGCGCAGCGCCTCCATGCAGCCGCCGAAGTGCCCGGAGTGGGATTCCGGCAGGCCGAAGGGCGGCAGCAGCCGCAGGCCTCCCCGGCGGCGGGAAAGGTCCCAGTCCTTTCCGCTGGAGAGATGGTCCAGCAGGCTCTGATAATCCCGTTCCATGATAACGCCCACATCCCGCACCCCGGCGTTCACCATGGCGGAGAGGGCGAAGTCTATCAGCCTGTATCTGGCCCCATAGGGAATAGAGGCGCTGTTTCGGTTGGCTACCAGCTCGCCCAGGGCGGGCTCGGAGCCAAGGGTATAGAGGATACCGTGCAGATCGTTTCTCATATCGTCGCCACCAAATCATCATAGAGCATGGCGCCCGGCACCACCAGGGCGCCAGGGCCGATGGTGATGTCCGGCCCGCAGGTAGCAACGCCCCAGCGGTCCGAACCGTCCGGCGCGGTGCCCACATGGGCCCCGGCGCATACCCGGACGTTCTCTCCCAGAATGGCGAAGCGCACCTCCGCGCCCCGCTCTACCACAGCTCCGGGCATCAGGACGCTGTATTCCACCCGCGCCCCGGGTTCGATGCGCACCTGGCTGGAAAGGACGCTGTTGAATACCGTCCCCTCCACCACGCAGCCCTCCGTCACGATGGAGTGGCGGATATCGGCCTCCGGCCCCGCCACATGGGGCGGGCGAATGGGGTTCCGGCTCAGGATGGGCCAGGAGGGGTCGTAGATATCCAGGGTGCCGGGGCTGAGAAGATCCATGTTGGCGTCCCAGAGGCTGGTGATGGTGCCCACGTCCCGCCAGTAGCCGTCAAAGCGGTAGGGCCACAGCTTCTCCCCGGACGCCAGAAGCTTGGGGATGATGTCCTTGCCGAAGTCCCGGTGGCTGTCCGGGTCGTTCTCATCGTCGATCAGGGCCTGGCGGAGTATCTTCCAGTCGAAGATGTAGATGCCCATGGAGGCCATATCGCTCTTTGGTTGGGGCGGCTTTTCCTCAAATTCGCTTATGTATCCGTCCGGCCCGATATTCATGATACCGAAGCGGCTGGCCTCCAACATGCTGACCTGGATCACCGCGATGGTGCAGGCGGCCTCATGCTCCTTGTGCTCCTGGAGCATTTTGGAGTAGTCCATCTTATAGATATGGTCGCCGGAGAGGATCAGAACATATTCCGGGTCCCGGATGTCGATGAAATCCATGTTCTGATAGATGGCGTTGGCGGTGCCAGAGAACCAGTTTCCCTTCTCCCCCTCCGTCATATAGGGAGGCAGGATAAATACGCCTCCGTCCTCCATTTCCAGATCCCAGGGCCGCCCTGTGCCCACATAGGCGTTCAGGGACATGGGCCGATACTGGGTCAGCACGCCCACGGTGTCGATGCCGGAGTTTGCGCAGTTGGACAGGGGGAAGTCAATGATGCGGTACTTCCCGCCGAAGGGGATGCCGGGCTTTGCCATGTTCGCGGTCAGCGCATACAGCCGCGACCCCTGGCCCCCCGCCAGCAGCATGGCGATACATTCCTTTTTCATGAAAGCCTCCCTTTTTATTGGGTCTGTTTGGACGGCGCAGAAATGTCCCCCGCCCAGGCAGGCCTTGATTCTACGGACGGTATGAATATGCTGATATATGCTATATGCCGGTTTTTATTTGTTGTAGGTGTTCATGGCCTTATCCGGGCCATAGCGGATATAGTCCTCCACCGCGCCCGCGGCCCGGGCGCAGGCATCGGAAAAAAGCTCCCAGTCCTGGTTCCGGGGGACCTCCAGCACCCAGTCGATCTGCTCCTGGCCTCCGGAGGCCGGCGCGCCCACGCCGATGCGGATGCGGGGAAACTCCTGGCTCCCCAGATGGGCGATAACGCTTTTCAGTCCGTTATGACCTCCGGCGGAGCCCTTCGTCCGGATGCGGAGCTGGCCGCAGGGGAGATGGATATCGTCGCTGACCACCAGCACCCGCTCCGGGGGAATTTTATAGAACCGGGCGGCCTGGCCCACGGCCTGGCCGGACTCGTTCATATAGGTCTGGGGCTTCATCAGAAGGACCTGCTCCTCTCCCATAGGGCAGACGGCAGTCAGAGCCCGGAACCGCAGCCGGGTGACAGACACGTCCTTTTCCTTCGCCAGGGCGTCCGCCGCCATAAAGCCCGCGTTGTGGCGGGTGGCGGCATATCGGGGGCCGGGGTTTCCCAGAAACACCGCCAGCCACTGCACGCCGCCGTTCCTTCCAAGCATCAGTCGAACAGGGAGGACAGGGACTCGTCCTCATAGATGCGGTGGATGGAGGTGGCAAACAGAGGCGCCACAGACAGATAGCGGATCTTGTCCACCCTGGGCTTATCCTTGGGGTAGGGAATGGTATCCAGCAGAAGAAGCTCCTCCAGGCAGCTGTTCTCAATCCGCTCCAGCGCCGGTCCGGAGAGAACGCCGTGGCTGGCACAGGCATATATCTTGTTCGCGCCGCCGATCTCCCGCAGGGCCTTGGCCGCTCCCACCAGGGAGCCGGCGGTATCCACCATGTCGTCCAGGATGATAACGTCCTTTCCCTCCACGTGGCCGATCAGGTTCATGGCCTCAGACTGGTTCGCCTGCTCCCGGCGCTTGTCCACGATGGCAAGACCGGTGCCCAGCTTCATGGCGAAGGTCCTGGCCCGGGATACGCTGCCCACGTCCGGGGAGACCACGATAAGGTTTTCGTTGTTCGCACCGAAGCGCTTCAGGTAATGGGCGGAGAAGATATTGCCCCCCACCAGGTTGTCCACAGGGATATCGAAAAAGCCCTGTATCTGAGAGGCATGGAGATCCATGGTCAGCACCCGGTCGGCTCCGGCCTCCGTGATAAGGTTCGCCACCAGCTTGGCGGAGATGGGGTCACGGCTCTTGGCCTTTCTGTCCTGCCGGGCATAGCCGAAATACGGCATCACAGCGGTAATGCGGCCTGCGGAGGCCCGGCGCATGGCGTCGATCATCACCAGCAACTCCATCAGGTTATCGTTTACCGGCCCACAGGTGGACTGCACCAGAAACACGTCCGCACCCCGCACCGGCTCATACACCGAAATGGAGCACTCTCCGTCCGCGAAATGAGAACAGTGCATATTGCCCAGGGATATATTCAGACAGTCGCATATATCCTGGGCCAGCTTGGGCGTGGCGTTTCCGCTGAAGACCTTGACCTCTTTTCCATGTGTTATCATTTTTTCATGTACCCCCTACCCTAAAGACGATCTTTGTATTTTTTATGTATGTGGATATGATTCCACGCTTATTATAACAAACGGACAAATCAAAAGAAAGACCTTTGTGATTTTTCATGCGGATAGCGGATATTTTTTTGATTTTTTCTGTTTGTGGCCCTTTCCGTTCGAACAGGACGGCAGACATATATGAAAAGGGCCGCATCAAAACGGCTGGTTTCGATGCGGTCCCTGTTTTTGTGGCGGTCAGTCCGCCGGGGTCAGCGTGTAGGAGAAGGCTTCGCCGGCACAGGAGCCGGTCAGCTCGATCTCCGTGATGCTGTCTGTGTCCGTCAGACGGTTGAATACATACCAGGTATGCGTCTCTCCGTCCGCAGACGTCAGCGCCAGGTTATACACGTTCTTCTCATCGCTTTCGACAGTATATTCGCTGCCATCCGCATAGCGGATGATGATCTCATCTGTCAGATACTCGTCGGTCTCCTCCGACGCCCCGCTCCGGGGCCAAGCAATCTCCATGCCCACAGCGGAAACCGACGCCGTCAGCTCCCCATCCGAGAAGGTGCCGGCAGGGACCCTGCCCTCGGCGGCAATGGTAACGTATTCCCGTTCTATTTCCGCCGTGTCCCCAAGATCGGTGACCACGGCCACCTCCAGCCGGATGTTCTCCCCGTTCAGCTCCTCAAAGGGCGCGAAGTAGCAGGCATACCGGCGGCAGGTATCGGTGCTGTCGTCCTCCAGCAGCAGGCTGGTAAAATCGACAAGCTCTCCCTGGCCGGTCTGGGCATTGAGCGTATACCCCTCCGATGCACTCTCATCGGGAAAGCCGTTGGGATTTTCCACAGTGACAGTGGCAGCGCCGATACCATTTTCATCCATCACCGCATCCTCCACCGTAAAGGTATAAGCTCCGATGGTGACGCTGGCCTGCACCTCCGTCACATACGCGCCCACAAGGGTCTGCGCCTGCTCGTCGTCCGCCTCGACCCGCTCCACGGCGGGGTAGCTCTCCTGACTGACAGCGCTGCCGGTCTCATCTGTCTTGTCCAGGGTATAGGCTTCGTGGCCGGTGCCGTTATCCCCGAAAGCATCCCGGAAAAATCCGGTGTGGGCCGCCGCAGCCAGGGCGCTGCCTATCAGCAGCACGGCCACCGCCGCCGCGATCAGCCCCGTCCGTGCGGTCATCCGAACGGTCCTTTTTATTTTCTCATGCTCGTGTTTCATAGGTCTGTCCTCCAATCCGCGCAGGGTACGATCTACCCTGTCCCGGAAAGAGGCGGGGACCTCGTCAAAAACATCGTCCCAGGGGTTTTTCATACCTCCTGCACCTCCTGTAAATATGATCTCAGCATCTTCCTGGCCCGGTGGAGCCTGGACTTGACGGTACCCTCCGGCAGACGCAGCATGGCGGCGGTCTCCCGTATATCATAGCCCTCGACGTAGTGAAGGATGACCGGCAGGCGGTACGCCTCATCCAGGGACATCAGCGCATCCCGCAGCGCCCGCCCCTCCTCCGGGGCGGCCTCCTGCTCCCGGCGCACCTCCTCAATATCCACAAAGCGGCTTTCCTGCCGCTGGATGCTGTGGCACTGGTTTATCAGGATGCGCACGACCCAGGTTTCAAAATACTGCTCCTGCCGCAGGCCGGACAGCCTCTCCCACGCCCTCAGGATGGTCTCCTGCACCGCGTCCTCCCGGTCCGCCTCGCTTCGCAGCAGGCCGCAGCTCACACGGTAGAGGGTCCCCGTCACAGCGGTGATGCGCCGGGTGAATTCCTCCTTGGTCATCGTCTCACTCCCTTGCCCGGAATTTGCTCTCACAGACGTCTGTATTTATTAGACGCGGCAGACGCCCGAAAGGTTCGGAGGTCAAAAAAATTTTGAGACTGCCCTGGCAGGCAGTCTCATTTGTTATCAGGTATTCTCCCCGATCAGCGCAAGCTTTTCGGCGCGGGTCAGGGCTTTGATCGCAAGCTCCCGGTTCAGGGCGGCGGGCTTATCGGGACACAGCTCCCGGTATACAGGCTCCACAGGCCGGCGGCTGCGGGTATATTTGGCCCCCGTCCCGGCGTTGTGCTGCCGGGCCCGGCGCTCCACATCCGTGGTGATGCCGGTATACAGGCTGCCGTCCGCACAGCGGAGGATATAGACCCAGTACGGTGTCTCTGTCATGCCGCCTCTCCCTGCGGCGCAGGGCGTTCCTCCCGGATGGCCAGGGCCACGCACAGAAGCCCCGCCATGATGCACAGCACCGACCACTCCTGGAACCACTCGGGCCAGGTAAACACCGTGCGGTGGACGATCAGATCCAGCACGACCGCATGGAAGGTAAGGGGCAGGCCGAACGGGGGGAACAGCAGCTTCCGCAGGGGCAGGATACTGAAGGCCGTCAGGCCGTACAGCACAGCCACCAGCAGATACAACAGCGTGCACAGCGTCTGGTGCCACCAGACGAAGGTCCCCGCCTTCAGGATGAAAAACAGCACGCCCAGCAGGGCCGGGAAAAAGCTGATTCGCAGGGATATCCTGCCGGGATACAGCAGGCACAGGCAGAACAGCACGCAGGCCCCCAGCGGCAGGACCCCGTGGACATACACGCCGGCGGCAGCCGTGTCCTCCGGCCAGGCGAGCCACCAGGCCAGCCGCAGGCCGAAGGACAGGACCATGAACCCTACCGCGGCCCACACAGCTCCCTTCGGCTCGATATAGTAGCTGATGCGCGTCTGCCGGGCGGACAGATCACTGCTCATCGTCAAAAATGAACTTGCAGGAGCACTGGAAGCAGATGGAGCGGTTGGATTTCTGAATGGTGCCGCAGATGGGGCAGATGATCTCGATGGGAGGCCGCTCGCCGAAGTGAGCCACCTTCTCCTCCCGGTCCACCTCCGAGCTGACACCGGGCAGGGGCCGCCCCTCCGGTCTGGCGCTGGGGACGTTGCGGTATTCCGGCTCCGAAAGCTCCTTGTCCAGGCGGCTGCGGACGGCCTGGAGCTGCTGCTTCTTTTCCAGGGTCTTGTTGTAGTACCCCTCCGCCACCCGGCCGGTGGCGTTGAAGGCGATCAGCCAGTCATAGAAGATATTCAGGTTCCCGATGTTGTGCAGGCGGCGGCGCTTCAGCGCCTCATTGCCCTCCAGCAAGCCGTCCAGATATTCGCTGACCTGGATCAGAGCGGCCAGATAGTTTATCATGGGGATATACACGTCCGGCAGGGTCAGACCCTGAGGATGGGACAGATCCCAAGTATAGAAGAACAGGGGCGAGGGGGCCTTGGTGTTCTCCTTCCGGGCGATGCTGGTGTAGATGCGGGTCAGCTCATTATACTTGGTGCTGGTCAGGTTTATCAGATCCACCGCCACCCGGCCCATAAACTTCGAGGTGTCCTCCCCGGCCCGCTCCGCCATGGCGAAGGCGTCCTGGGTGCTGTAAATCAGGGCGGTGGGGTCGCCGTCCAGGAGGGTGCTCTGCCAGGTGCGGGCCACGCCCCGTCCATGGACAGCCACATAGGAGTCCGGATCGGCCTCCAGGGCCTTGGCATATTCTGTTTCCGCGTCCGCATACCGGCCGGCCGCCAGATCCCGGTCGGCCAACGTCAGAAGTTTTTCAACAGCAGGGGTCATAACGGCTTCCTCCGTAGATTAGAAATTTTATAATACTGATGTATCATCTGTCATATTATTACTTGTATTTTAGCCTGAAACGGGCCGGAAATCAAGGCTATCCTGTCATTTTACGGAAGAAATATCTTCAGACCGGCCCGTCACGAACCGGTCTTTGACACAATGTCGTATTTGTGGTATTGTAATGGAGTTATGAAAAATCGAATTTTGTCATTGATAGCGATCATACTGCTGCTAGTCTCCCTGACCGTCATATTGGTGGTCCTGGTGGTGCGGAACGTCCAGCAGACAGAACCGGAACCGGAAGCAGTCGAGCCCACTCCCACCGTGGACCCCTATGAGGGCCTGGTGCAGGTCTCCGATGGAGACGGCGGTACTATGTGGGTAGATGAGGCCGAAAACCTGACGCCCTTTTCTCTGGATGTCTCCGCCTTCTCCGTTACGGACAGTACCGCCGTCTACAACGGGGACGACGCCACCCTCGTTCTTGGCATAGATGTCTCCGAGCACCAGGGCACCATCGACTGGCAGGCCGTGGCGGACGCAGGGATAGAATTTGCCATCATCCGCTGCGGCTGGCGGGGCTATAGCGGCGGAAGCCTGAACGCAGATACCATGTTCCAGGAGAATGTGGAGGGAGCTCTGGCCGCCGGGCTGGAGGTAGGAGTCTACTTCTTCTCTCAGGCCGTCAGCATTGTGGAGGCGGCGGAGGAGGCCATCATGACCCTGGAGCTGATCGACGGGTACGACATCACCCTGCCAGTGTTTTTCGACTGGGAGAAGATCGGAGCCGGGGAAACCGCCCGCACGGACAACGTGAACGGAAACACCCTGACGGAATCCTGCCTGGAGTTTTGCCAGCTGATCGAATCGGAGGGCTATGAGGCCGGGGTATACGCCTATCTGAATCTGGCCTATTTTACATACGACCTGAATCAATTTCAGGATCTGACCATCTGGATGGGAAATCCCGGCTCTCAGCCGGATTTCTACTATGACCACAGCTTCTGGCAGTATTCCTTCACCGGCAGCGTGGACGGCATCGAGGGAGATGTGGACATGGACGTGATGTACGTCTACACCGGCACCGACGCCTCAGAGGCGGAGACAGATACAGCTACAGACGAGGACGCGGAAACCGCCGCCCCGGAGGAGACGACGGTCACAGCGGATACAGACGAGGGCGCGGAGACCGCCGGCGAGGCGGTATCGGCGCAGGAGGAAGAAAATTGATCATACTGAAAAAAGAGGATCTCCATGACCAGGCGGGCATGGAGCGGGCCTTTCAGGGCTATTTTGAGGACGTGGCAAAGCAGTGCGACGGCACCTTCAACGCCATGCTGGGCATGTCCTTCGTGGACTGCGACTATGCCAGGCGCCAGGTGACGCTGCGGATGCACACAAAGGCCTGGATGGCCAACCCCAGCGACATCCTCCACGGAGGCGTCACCGCTGCGGTGCTGGATCTGACCATGGGCCTGCTGGCCCGGTACTGCACCGGCGGCCACATGACCCCCACCATCAGCATGGATGTCAGCTATCTCTCCCCCATCCCCCTGGACGATATCCTGGTCGTCCGGGCCCGGATCACCCGCCCCGGCTTCACCATCTGCTACGCCACCGGCTCCGCCTGGGTCGAGGGAAAAGAAAACGCCCCCGCCGCCACTGCGTCAGGGACGTATTATGTGTCGAAGAAAATGGGATGACCCCATGACCGCAAACGCGCCGCGAGGAGAGCTCACGGCGCGTTTTTCTTTTATTCCGGCTTTTGTTCCCCGGGCTGCGGGGCCAGCTCCTCCAGGAGCTGATAAAACTCCGGCCAGCGGCGTTTGAGGCTGACAGGACGGCCCGCGTCCGCCAAAAAGCAGTGAACGCTCTCCGCCGTGCAGACGGTCTCTCCGTCCACGGTCATAGTATAGCCCAGGGTCAGCTTAGCGGCCTTCAGCTCCTTGATATACACGGATACCTCCAGCACATCCGGGAAGGTGGTGCTCCGCTTATACTGGCAGCTCACGCTCAGCACCGGAGAGGCCAGCCCCTCCCGCTCCATGCGGTCATAGCCCCAGCCCAGCTGGTCCATGAAATCGATCCGGGCCTCCTCCATATAGTGCAGGTAGTTGGCGTGGTGCGTCACCTGCATTTTATCCGTTTCGTAGTACTGCACCTTCCGCCGGTAAGCTTTTATTGAGATCATCGCTTCAGAAACTGTCCCTCATTTTCTTTTCCGTTTTGTTGCCCCACTTCACCTTCGGCTCCTTATGCTCCAGCAGGCGGAAAATGCTGCCCCGGTTCCGCCAGACGATCACCAGCGCCATAAACAGCGCCAGCGTGCCCGCAAGCCCCTTCAGGTTCTCGGCGGAGATAAATATCCAGGCGGCGGGAGCCCCTGCCACGCAGGCGCACAGGCCCGCCAGCGACACATACTGGGAAAAGGCGATCACGATGATATACACCGCGGAGGCCACCAGCCCCACACGCCAGTCCGCCAGCCACAGGGTGAGCACACAGCAGAGTATGCCCTTGCTGCCGCGGAACTTGTTCTGGACGGGGTAGATATTGCCCAGCATCAGGCAGAACCCGGCGAACAGCTTGCCGATGACCGGGAACCCGTCTCCCGGGATGGACAGCAGCAACGCCCCCAGCAGCACGGCGATGACGCCCTTAAGGATGTCCACGCCCATAACGGCCAGGCCCCACCGGTCGCCGAACACATGGGTAAAGTTGGCATAACTGGCCCTGCCGTTGCCCATCCGGCGCAGATCCTTTCCGAACACGAACCGGGCCAACAGCACCGGGCTGTTCAGCGCGCCCAGGGCATAGGCGATAACGGCGATGAGTATGAGAAGAAGGGGTATCATTCTTGGTCTCCTTTCTGTCGGATCGTCAGCTTCACCGGCGTTCCCTCCAGGCCGAAGGCGGCCCGGATACGGTTTTCTATATATCTCTGATAGGAGAAGTGGAACAGCTCCCTGCTGTTGCAGAAAATGACGAAGTGAGGGGGCTTCACCCCGGTCTGGGTCATATAGTATACCTTCAGGCGGCGGCCCTTGTCCGTGGGGGGCTGCTGCCGGGCCTGCGCGTCCGCCAGGACGTTATTGAGGGTGCCCGTGCTGATGCGCATGGACGCCTGCTCATTCACTGCGTTTATCATCTCAAATATACGCCCTGTACGCTGTCCCGTCAAGCAGGAGATGAACAAAACCGGGGCGTAATCCATGAAGGAGAGATCCCGCTTCACCGCCTGGCGCATGCGCTCCATGGTGTTGGTCTCCTTTTCCACCAGATCCCACTTGTTCACCACGATGATGCTGGCCTTGCCAGCCTCATGGGCAAGCCCTGCGATCTTCGTGTCCTGCTCCGTGACGCCCTCTCGGGCGTCTATCATGATGAGGCACACGTCGCTCCGTTCGATGGCAAGCTGGGCCCGCATGACGGAAAAACGCTCCACCCGGTCGTTCACCTTGGACTTCCGGCGGATGCCGGCGGTGTCGATGAAAAGATAGCTGCCATATTGATTTTCCAGGGGGGTGTCCACCGCGTCCCGGGTGGTGCCGGGCATATCCGCCACGATGACCCGGTTCTCTCCCAGAAGGCGGTTTATCAGGGAGCTTTTTCCGACATTCGGCTTTCCGATCACCGCCACCCGGATAACATCCGGATCGTCCTCTTCCTCCTCCGGCGGAGGGAAGTGCGCCACACAGGCGTCCAGCAGGTCGCCGGTGCCGTGGCCGTGAAGGGCGGAGACGGGGATGGGATCGCCCAGGCCCAGGTTATAGAATTCATAAAAGGCCGGATCGTTGGGGCCGGTGGCGTCCATTTTGTTCACCGCCAGCACCACGGGCTTCCCGCTCCGCTGGAGCATATTGGCCACATCCTGGTCTGCAGCGGTGATGCCTGTGCCGATCTCCGTCACCAGCACGATCACATTCGCCGCATCGATGGCGAGCATGGCCTGCTCCCGCATAAAAAGGAGTATCTCATTGGAGGTATTGGGCTCGATACCGCCGGTATCCACAATATCGAAGCTGCGGCCCGCCCACTCACAGGGGGCGTACAGTCTGTCCCGTGTCACGCCGGGGGTATCCTCCACGATGGACAGCCGCCGCCCGGCCAGGCGATTGAACAGGTGGCTTTTCCCTACATTGGGCCGGCCAACGATGGCCACCAGGGGTCTGCTCATATCATCGCCTCCTTTCCCATTTTACTACGTTTATCACTTGATTTCAACAGATAGCACTCTAGGGACGGCCTGGGCCGTCCCAAAAAATTTTTGTTCATGGTACATACCAGCAAAAAAGGGAGGCATACGCCCCCCTGCTTTGCGGTAATTACTCCTCCACGGCGATGACCTGACGTCCATCATACTGGCCGCAGGCAGGACATACCCGGTGAGGCTGATGATACTCGCCGCAGTTGGGGCAGGCCACCAGCTTGGGAAGGCTCAGCTTCCAGACGCTGGAGCGCCGCTTGCTCTTTCTGGCGTGGGATACTTTTCTTTTAGGGACTGCCATTGCTCACACCTCCTGTATTATCATCCAGAAGCTGTCCCAGAACAGCCAATCTTGGATCTATTGGTTTTTTGCAGCTGCATGGGCCGTCGTTCAGGTTCCTGCCGCAGGTAGGGCACAGGCCCTTGCAATCCTCCCGGCACAGAAGCTTTCTGTCCGTGTCAAGGATGAAGCAGGTCTCCAGCACGTCGCTCACGTCCACGCTGTCCCCCTCCAGAGGGAACAGGTCAGGGTCGTCCTCATCCTCCGCATCCGCCTGGAGCGTTACCTGGAACTGCCGGGATACGGTCCGCCGGAATTCCGCGGTGCACCGGTCGCAGCAAAGGGTCATATCCGCCTTTACAAGGGCGTCCATTCCCAGGATGCCGGCGGTATTTTTCACCTGGCCCTCCGCCGTCACGGGGCCGTTAAAGGCCACGAGCCCGTCAAAGGAGAGCCGCTGGGTATCCAGCTCGCACTGAAAGGGCACACGCCCTCCCGGCATTTCAATGATTTCATGCAGATTCAAAAGCATGGGACAAACCTCACATAGTCGCCAAAATATTATAAATTAACAGCGGCCCATTGTCAACCTTATTTTTTCGTGATAAGATAATTTCATGAAAGAATTTATTGTTACAGAAAACGACAGCGGCCAGCGGCTGGATCGTTTTGCCGGAAAGGTGGCCCCGGCCCTGCCCGCCTCCCTGCTCCAGCGGTATTTCCGCACCAAGGACATCAAAATAAACGGCCACTGGGCCAGGCCGGACGCCAGAGTACAGACCGGGGATACGGTGCGCCTGTATATCCCGGAGGAATTTTTCACCCCCCGCCGGGAGGAACGGCGGGATCTGGCCTCTATAAAGCCCCGGCTCTCCATCCTCTATGAGGATGAGCACATCCTCCTGGTAGACAAGCAGCCGGGGGTGCTGTGCCACGCCGCCGGTGGCTGGGCGCCGGACACTCTGCTGGCCCGTATCCAGGCCCACGTCTATCAGTCCGGCCAGTGGGACCCTGCGGCGGAAAACAGCTTCGCGCCCGCACTCTGCAACCGCATCGACCGGGGAACGGGCGGCATCGTCATCGCCGCCAAGAGCGCCCCCGCGCTGCGGGCCATGGATGAGAAGATACGGACCAGGGAAGTGAAAAAGGAATATCTCTGCGTCTGCCTGGGCAAGCCGGCCCCCGCCGCCGGGCAGCTGAAGGGGTGGCTGTTCAAGGACGCGGTGAAAAATCAGGTCTATGTCAAGCCCCGCCAGGAGCCGGGGACGAGCCTGGCCGTCACGGACTATCAGACCATGGAGAGCCGGAACGGCCTGTCCCTGGTATCCTGCCGCCTGCACACAGGCCGCACCCATCAGATACGGGTCCAGATGGCGAACGCCGGATGTCCTCTGCTGGGCGACGGCAAATACGGCCGGGAGCGGATAAACCGTCAATACGGCGAGAGCCGCCAGCTGCTGTGGAGCTGGCGCCTGACCTTCGATTTTCAGAGCGACGCCGGGCCTTTGGACTATCTGAACGGCCGGAGCTTTGCAGTGCCCGCCGTGCCCTTCGTTGAAAAATATTTTCCGGGAGCTGTATATTGATATTGACAAAGTCCCTCTGCATTTGCTAAAATAAACCGTCTCAATTGGAAATAATCGAAAGAGTCTTTCCGAAGCAGGATGCGACCGCCGCTTTCCCTGAAGCGGCCAAGGCCAGACGGACAGCCGGGTCGAATGCCGAATACCGCGCGTGCGGTGGCAACTTCTGTTGCCTTATTGATTGAGTTAAAAGCTCAAGTTTTATAAGTTGGTATACTTAAAACCAGTGCCATGGGGCATACAAACTTGTGAAATGGTCAATAAGAGTAGTAAAAGTAATCTTTGCTATATAGACTCTCAAACCCATTGGGATTCCTCCTTCTCCTGCGGCGTATCATACGGCGGAGAAGCTGTTTTCACCCGATCTTTACAAGCGGCGTATGCTTCGGCATGCGCCGTTTTTCGCGTTTTGCCATCATTGTAAAGAGAGGGATGGATATGAAAAAGATCATCGAGCTGAAGGGCATCACCAAGTCCTTCGACGGAGAAACCGTGCTGAACGATATCAGCCTGGACATCTACGACAACGAATTCATCACGCTGCTGGGCCCCTCCGGCTGCGGTAAGACCACCACGCTGCGGCTGATCGGCGGATTTGAGACGCCGGACGCGGGGGACATCCTGTTTATGGGCCAGCGCATCAACGACGTACCGCCCCACAAGCGGAACGTGAACACCGTGTTCCAGCGGTACGCCCTGTTTCCCCATCTGAATGTGTTCGAAAACGTGGCCTTTCCCCTGCGGGAGCAGAAGGTCCCGAAGGACGAGATACAGGAGCGGGTGGAGAACATGCTCTCCATGGTGGCCCTAAAGGGCTTTGAGCACCGGAACGTGACCCGGCTCTCCGGCGGACAGCAGCAGCGGGTGGCCATCGCCCGGGCGCTGATAAGCCACCCCCAGGTGCTTTTGCTGGATGAGCCTCTGGCAGCGCTGGACCTGAAGCTTCGCAAGGATATGCAGCAGGAGCTGAAGAACATCCAGAAGGCTACGGGCATCACCTTCGTGTTCGTCACCCACGACCAGGAGGAGGCCCTGTCTATGTCTGACACCATCGTGGTCATGTCCGAGGGAAAGATCCAGCAGATCGGCACCAGCGTGGACGTATACAACGAGCCACAGAATGCGTTCGTGGCGGATTTCATCGGAGAATCCAACATCCTGGACGGCGTAATGCTCAGGGACCTCTCCGTCTCCTTCTCCGGACATACCTTTGTGTGCGTGGACAGCGGATTCGGGAAAAACGAGCCGGTGGACGTGGTCGTCCGGCCGGAGGATGTGGACATCGTCCCGGTGGAAAAGGGAATGCTCACCGGCACCGTCACCTCCGTCACCTTCATGGGGGTGCACTACGAGGTGATCGTGGATATCGGCGGCTTCAAATGGATGATACAGACTACGGATTTCGTGGATGTGGACGAACACATCGGCCTCTACATCGAGCCGGACGCCATCCATATCATGAAAAAGAGCGAATACTCCGGGCCGTACGGAGACTACTCCTCCTTCTCCAACGAGCTGGATGAGCTGTCCGACGCAGAAAGCGAGCCGGACGAATGAGGGGGACTGGAACCCGCCGCCGGGAGCGGCTGGTGGGCCTGCTGACAAGAGGCCCCTATGAGCTGTGGGCAGTGCTGTTCATCCTGGTACCGCTGGTGTTCACCGCCTACTATGCCTTCACGGACGACAGCTTTGCCTTCACTACGGAAAACATCACCAAGTTCTTCACCGCCACCTCTGTGGTGGAGGGCTCCGGCACGGTGCACACCTATCTGTTGATTCTGTGGCGCTCCCTGAAGCTGGCCATCATCTCCACGGTGGTCTGCCTGCTGCTGGGGTATCCGCTGGCCTATATTATCTCCCGGGCCTCACCCAAGGCCCAGAAGATCATGATGACCTTCATCATGATCCCCATGTGGATGAACTTCCTCATCCGCACCTATGCCTGGATGACCATTTTGCAGGACACAGGCATTCTCAATAACCTTCTGAACGCGCTGGGCCTCGGCACGGTGCATATCATCGGCACGGAGACCGCCGTGGTCATCGGCATGGTCTATGATTATCTGCCCTATATGGTCATGCCCATCTATTCCGTCATGGCAAAGATGGACGACCGGCTTCTGGAGGCCGCCCGCGACCTGGGCTGCTCCGGCAGCGGGGTGCTGCGGCGGGTGGTGCTGCCCCTTTCCATGCCCGGGGTCATCAACGGCATCACCATGGTGCTCATCCCCTCGGTCAGCACCTTCTATATTTCCCAGAAGCTGGGCGACGGCAAGTTCTTCCTCATCGGCGACGCCATCGAGGGACAATATACCGCCAACAATCTGCATTTCGCGGCGGCCATCGCCTTTATCCTGATGGTGCTGCTGCTGGCGGCCATGATGATCATGCGCCGGCTGACCAACAAAAAGGTCTACGGAGGGACATGATATGAAGCTTTCATCCAAGATCTTCACTGTGCTGATGTTCGTGTTCCTGTTCGCACCCATCGTCATCATGCTGATATTCTCGTTTAACGAGTCCCGAAGCCTGTCCGTTTTTTCCGGCTTCTCCCTCAAGTGGTACGCAGAGCTTTTTAACGACGGGGACACCCTGGCCTCCGTGAAAAACACCCTGATACTGGCTGTTTGCGCCTCGGTGATCTCCACCGTTATGGGCACCGCCGCCGCCGTGGGCATCGACAAGCTGCGCAACCGCTATATCCGGGCCGCTCTGGATGTGACCACCAACATCCCTATGGTGAACCCGGACATCATCACCGGCATCTCCATGATGTTCATGTTCGTATTCGTCAGCCAGCTTTTCGGCTTTGCCAACAGCCTGAGCTTCGTCACCCTGCTGATCGCCCACATCACCTTCTGCCTGCCCTATGTGATCCTCCAGGTGCTGCCAAAGCTCCAGCAGATGGACCGGGCGCTGCCGGAGGCCGCCATGGACCTTGGCTGCACCCCCTGGCGGGCCTTCTGGAAGGCCGAGCTGCCGGAGCTTATGCCCGGCATCACCACCGGGCTCATTATGTCCTTCACCCTGTCCCTGGACGATTTCGTCATCAGCTATTTCACCACCGGAAACGGGTTCCAGACCCTTCCCATCCGCATATACAATATGACGAAAAAGACCGTCACCCCAAAAATGTACGCCCTAGCAACCATCACCTTTTTCGTCATCCTGGCCCTTCTGTTGCTGTCGAATATGGCAGACAGTGAGGACGGACAGCGCCTCCGCGCCGCCCGCCGGGCCAAACGAGCCGCCCGGCGCACTAAACGCGCCGAAAAGCGGGCCAAAAGGACCAAAAAGCCGCTGACCGCCCGGACCAGAAGGCTCCTTTACGCCTGCGGCGGAGCGGCGGCCCTGATCGCCGTCATCATCGCCGCCGTGTCGCTTCACGACGGGGATACCCTGGTGCTGAACGTATACAACTGGGGCGAGTATATCTCCGACGGCTCCGAGGGCTCCATGGATGTGATCGAGGAATTTGAGGACTGGTATGAGGCGGAATACGGCCAGAAGGTAAAGGTCAATTACACCACCTTCGCCAGCAACGAGGATATGTACGCAAAGCTGGCCTCCGGCGCGGTCAGCTACGATGTGGTCATCCCCTCCGACTATATGATCGCCCGCATGATCGAGGAGGATATGCTCCTGCCCCTGGACTTTGACAACATCCCCAACTATGAATACATCGGCGAGGATTTTCGCGGTCTCTACTATGACGCGGACAATCTCTATTCCGTCCCCTACACCTACGGCATCGTAGGCATCATCTACGACGCCAATGTAGTGGACGAGGAGGACACCGGCTCCTGGGACCTGATGTGGAACGAGAAATACGCCGGGCAGATTCTCCAGTTCAACAACTCCCGGGACGCCTTCGGCACCGCCATGTACCGCCTGGGGCTGGATGTGAACAGCACGGACACCGCCGTCTGGGATACCGCCCTGACCGAGCTGCTCGCCCAGCGCAGCCTGGTAAAGAGCTACGTCATGGACGAGATATATAACCTGATGGAGTCCGGCGAGGCCGCCATCGCCGCCTATTACGCCGGAGACTACTTCACCATGGCGGACGCCCAGGCGGACACGGTAGATCTGCAATTCTATTGTCCGGAGCGGACGAATTATTTCGTGGACGCCATGTGCATCCCCACCTGTTGCCAGAACAAGGAGCTGGCGGAGATATTCATAAACTATATGCTGTCCCAGGAGGCCGCCATCGCCAACGCGGAATATATCTGGTACGCCTCCCCCAACAGCCTGGTCTATGAAAACGAGGACTACATCGAGGAAATGGGCGAGGATGCCATGGAGATCCTCTACCCCGAGATGGAGAGCTTCGCCGAGCTGTATAATCAGTATGCCTACCGCAATCTCAGCGATGAGCTGCTGGATTATATTAACACTCTGTGGGAGACGTTGAAAATTAACTGATTCCATCCGACACCATACGATAACACGCCCCGGCGTTCAGCCTTTTGGCTTGAACGCCGGAGCGCGATCGATTATATACATAAAAAGCTATCTCACCCCCGCATGACCGGCCAGGGGACCAGCTTTCTCCGCCTCCCCCTGCGGCTCCTGATGCCCTGTGTTCAGCACGACCACGGCCCCCAGGACCAGGATGATACCGATCAGGCCCAGCACCGTCGGCGTCTCGCCGAACACCGCAAAGCCCAGAATTGACGCCACCACCGGCTCTACCGAGGCCATCACAGCCCCCTTGCCGGCCTCCTCGCTTTGCAGGCCCCAGCTATACAGCAGCGCCGGAAGGAACCCGGATATGACGATCAGGCCCAGTCCTGTCAGCATATTGCGTCCGTTTTCGAACACCGGCGCAGCAGGGCCGACGCCCCAGAGAATCAGCCCGCCGACAGCACACAGGCACCATCCATAGGCGTTGATGGTGAGAACATGATACCCGCGGTTTGAAAGGCTCTTGGAGCAGATGCTGTAAAAGGCATAGCCGATACCGGCCAGCAGGCCGTATATCACCCCGGCGGTGCTGAGCTGGGAGTCTCCCTCCAATATGCCGGACACCAGGCAGCATCCCACCACCGCGCACAGCAGCGCCGCCAGCTTGCGCCGGGTGAACCGCTCATGGAATACGAACAGGCTGATGACCATAACGAACACCGGGGCGGAGTACATCAGCGTGCAGGCGGCGGACAGGCTGCTCAGGGCAATGGACTGATAATAGCAATAGGTGAAAAACAGCGTGGACAGAATGCCGAAGCAGAAAAAAAGCCAGGCATCCTTCCACCGTATTTTCAGCAGCTTTGGGTCCTTGCACAGAGCGCAGAGGAAAAACAATATCCCGCACCCGCCGGAGCGGACGATCAGCACCCCGGAGGACGGCACCCCCACCGCCTCCAGCTGCCGGGTGAACAGCCCGATGACGCCCCAGAACACCCCGGTGGCCAATATGGCAATATCATATTTTTTCATAAAAAAATCACCCTTTCCCAGGTCAACAGATACAGATTACATACTTCTGATAAAGGCTTCTTCAAAAACCCTGTGTTTTCAATGGCTTGCGGCCTTTATTTTTACCAATTTTGGCTTGTTTTCCCCACTTTTTTCCCCAATCAGAAATTTTTCACGTTCTGAATGTAGTTTTCCATGCGTTCGGCCCCGGCCTGTTTCATCAAATCTGTGGCGTGAGCATATCTGTCCATTGTGAAGGCTGCGGAGGCGTGGCCCAGCGTGGATTGAACCGTTTTTATGTCAGTACCGCAAGCAAGGGCAGCGGTGGCGTAGCTGTGCCGCAAGTCATGGAATCGGAGGTCAGGCCGTCCGATGGATTTTGCGACCGTCTTGAACGAATTGTAAACAGTCATAGCAAGCAAGTGTCGGCCCAGTTTGTCAGTAAAAACTAAATTGTTGCTTATCCATGCCGCGCCAGCTTCGAGGTGTTGCCTTGATTGTTCGGCGCGGCGTTTTTTTAGAACGTCAATGACGGACGGTGCGGCGGCGATTGTGCGGGGGTGTCATTTTTAAGTGGGACGAGAACGACTTCATTTTTACATGCGCTTCTTTGCAGTTGCTGGTAAATATGGATGGTTCCTTCCTGGAAGTTGATACAATCCCATGTCAGGCCCAAGACCCCCCCTTCCCTCATTCCAGTGAACAGGGCCACGGTATACAGAGCTTCAAATCTATGGCCTTGTATAGCCCGCAAAAAAATCAGCCGTCTCTTTCGCGTCCAGGGGATGAATTTCCGTTTTTTCTGCACGGGGTAATTCTGCGTTGTCTGACGGGTTACGATAAATATAACCTATCTTCACGGCCTTATCAAGAGCTTCATGCAGTATCGCATGAATGAGTCTTATCGTCGTGGGTGCCATGCCGCTGCGCTGGAGGTCATTATAAAATTTCTGTATCTGTGCTGGCGTCAATGCCTGGAGCCGGACGCGGCCCAGTGCCGGGGCAATGTGTACACGGATTTTCGTCTTGTATGCGTCGATGGTGGATTCTTTTCTGCCTCCGAGATATTCTGACACCCAAGTGTCCAGCCATTCGCCCACGGTGATTTTGGAAGGGTTGATATATACGCCGTCGGTAAGTTCTACGCTGGCCCGCTGCATTTTTTCCCTGACTTCCTTTTGGGTCTTGCCGGTGAAGCTGCGGCGGATGGGTTTTCCCGTGCCGGGGTCTGTGCCAACGGTGACGCGGCCCTCCCAGTATGTATATTCCTGGCCCCTGCGGACAACGGTCTTTTTTCGGAGGCTCCCGCTCCCGCTTGCTGATTTCTTTGTCATGTTACGCCTCCCCTTTCTTGCCAAAACGAGATATAGCCGCGTTGTACTGTTCGTCGGTTAATGTCCCGTTCTTATGTTCTTCTTCGACTTCGCGTTCCATTGGAGATGTGTATCTCTTGGGGTACTCTTTAGCAACGCTTTCGGCGAGCTGGACGATGAACATTTGAATGAGAGACTTCATAAGCTCGCCGGTTTTTGCGTGGAATATCGTCCTGCCCTTTTCGGACTGTATACGCGTTTCTTCCCCTTCGGACGCAACGGCGATGGTCAAAATACCATCAAGCAAAACGGTGATTCCTTTAGCCTCTAACAGCAAAGACAAAATGTCACTGGTACCCGTTCGGTCATTTTCCTGCTTAAATGACACAAGTCGTTCAACGGCAGCTTCTGATAGTCCAGTGTATTCACAAACACCTCTAACGTCCATGTCTGCGGTTCTCGTGTCTGTTTCGTCAAGCAGCCATCCAACAGCTACGCCGTAATGATCGGCCAGACGTGAAATCTTTTGATAACCGACATCACGGGGACTCCCAGCTTCTAAATCAGATATAAGCGAAGCTGAAACCCACGTTGTATCTGCAACCTCTCGCAATGTCTGTTTCCCATGTTTGTTGTATTCCGTTCTTGCGGCCTTGAGTCGGTCGGCGTTTAGCATGTTGCACCTCCAATTTTCTATATTCAGAATATTTATCTGCTTAAATTCCAAGTTGTATTTTGTTTGGAAATCGGTTGCAAACAACAAATTGGTGTGATATACTCTAATTGTGGAACAACAGCAGAATTAAATTCCAAAATCAGAATAGCACAGTTTTCTGTTGTTGTCAACGATTGGAGGTGATTTTATATGTGCAACGCTGAGTTGCGGGCGCGGGCGCGTGAGCGCAGCGTCCATCTTTGGGAAATTGCGGCGAGGTTCGGCTGTAATGACGGGAATTTCTCGCGCAAGCTACGCCGGGAATTTTCGGATGTCGAGCGGGAAAGAGCTCTTTCAATCATCGATGAAATTTGTAAGGAAAGGGAGGAAAAAGCATGACAAAAATCATAACGGCCCGCTCCAGTGTTGGCGCACTGGAACAGGCCACGGACGAAAATCCGGCTCGCGCCGGGCATTGCGTGAACGTCCAGGCCCATGATAACACGGCGGGGTCTAATTGGCAAGAAAAACTGGCACTCCGTCCCCGCGAGATGGCCGCCGCGCTGGGTATCGGCTACAACGCGGCTTACGCGCTGTGCAAATCGGAGGGGTTCTCTTGTCTCTGGGTGGGCAGGAGCTGCATTATCCCCACGGACGCGCTACGTCGTTGGCTTGACAATCAGGTGGGAGGTGTTGTAGATGGCGATTTCTGATTATCTAGGCCGAGGTCAGGGAAGCGCTGTCACCACGCGGAAACTCTGCGAGTGGACAGGTTTAGACACTAGGACACTCCGACAGGCCGTCGAAACTGAACGGCGGTCTGGCGTGCCGATTTGTTCTAGCACCGTATACGGCTACTACCTTGCCGACAGTGACGAGGAAAAGGACACTTGCGTCCGTAGCCTGCGCCGCCGGGCGCGGGAAATTGCACGCACGGCGGACGCGCTGGCAGCGTCGGAGCTGGAGGAGGTGGGGAGGTGATGCCGATTTTGAAGCACATCCACACAAGGGATTTCACGATTCTCCCCAATTCCCTGATTCGAGACCCGGCCCTGTCCCTGCGGTCGGTCGGGTTATTGGCTCTGATGCTTTCGCTTCCTGATGGGTGGCGATTTTCAGTGGCGGGCTTAGAAAAGATCGCCCCGCGTGACGGTCGGGCAGCTATCAATACCGCCGTCGCTGAAATCGAGGCTGCGGGCTATCTTCGGCGCGACGGACAGGGCCGGGGGATTGATAGGAAAATCGGAGGGGCCGTCTGGTATGTTTCCGATGCGCCCACCGTTGACAGGTTTTCCGCTGACGGTTTGCCCGTCAACGGGGAAACCGTCAGCGGTTCAGCCGTCAACGGAAAACCGGTTGCAAGTAAAGAAAAGATCAGAGAAGAAACGATTAATGAAAAATCGATTAATAAAATCTCCAGTCGTTATACACTGGCGGCGGCGCCGCCGACGGACGGACATACACCGACGCGAGAGAGTATTGAAAAGCTTTATCGCAACAGGGGGTACACCTTCGACCTGGAGCGGTTCATTTCCTACAATGCGGGCAAGGGGTGGAAGCTCCCAGTTGCTGAGGCTATGGAAAAATGGGCCGCGAGGGAAAGAAATACCACCCAAGCAGTTTCAGAATCCGTCCCCACCAAATCCACGGGTAGCACGGTCAGCGTTGCGGAATATGAACGGACAAAAGCGCTTCTGGCCCGGATGCAGGCCAGTCACGAATAGTTAGGATTGAAGCGACAAATCAACTTGCTAGAAACGCCTGGAACCGTTGTTAATCGGCGGTTTCCGGGTGGAGAGGGGGGTGAGAGTATGAAAATCGATAGGCTTCTAAAACAGGCGCGAGCGCTGGATAATACATGGCGGGGCTGTGTGGGGCTTCTATTCCCGTCTGACAGCGGCGCGGCTTATCAGCGGTCTACCAGCCGGGGCCTGGAGGAAAGCCGTTATGATTCAGAATCAGCGGCCCTGGCTGCGGCTGCGGTGCTGCGAGACAACGTTGTCATTATCGACATTTGACTGTTAAGGGGGTGAGGTGGATGAAACGACCACTACGGTTTGACACGCCGCGTCATGTTAGAGAGACACTGGCGAAAATCGGAAATGAGCTGCGTCGGGGCGAAATGACTCCCCAGACGGCTAATGCGCTCGTGTGCGTGTGTAACAGTGTTTTGTCGTGTTTCAAAACATTCGAGCTTGAAGCGAAAATTGATGAACTCGCAAAAATCCTAGAAGACTATGGAAAGAAGGAATAATTGATATGGCAGATACTTCAAAATTTGAGACTAGCGGGGAGACTGTGGCAAGGGTGACAAAAGCGCTGGGATTCGATGCGCCGGATGCACTGGACGTGGTAGATAGAAACCAGTACGCTGACGAAGATTCATACCTGGATGCGGTAGCCCTGGAAACAATGCGCCGGAATAACCCGGAATTTGCAGCGGCCCGGCGGACGGCTGCGGCGCGTTATCGAGAGAGACAAGCGGCGGCAGAGCGCGAGAGACAGCGGCAGGAATATGGCCGTCTACGTGCCTCTGTGAAGCTGGACAGCGTCGAGGCGCAAGCGATTGACCGCCGGGCGCGGGAAATGGCTGGTGCTGATGTTATGGCCCGGCGTATTTCGGCGGCTGATCTGAGTGAATCTATTGAAAAGCACAAAAAGGCCCTGACGGAGCAGAAAAAGGACTCCAAAGCCGCCGCCCAGCAGATGAACAATCTAATTCGCGGGCGCTGACAGCCTTAAACGGCCCACCACAGCGTTTTTACAGATATTAGCATTAGGAATACTAAAAAACAGAAAAATGCTGTGATAGGCTTTTAAATAGCCTGTGAGCGGGTGCAAGAAAAGAGGTCGGTTTTTCCGACCTCTTTTTTATGTTCCAGTTTCTTCCACATTTTTCCACTTTTTAGGTGGAAGTTTCTGGAAGTTACTGGAATTTTATGCGTGTGCGAGGGTACACCTTTTTTGTGCCGCTTTTCGCGCGAAACCGCCGTGTTTCCTCTATCGCCTCCAAGCCGTCAACTGTTGCTACGTCCAGCGGTGTATCTTCCCGCCCCTTTTTTAGGTGGCATTTTGTGGCACCTTCTGGACTTTTTTTGTGGCCGGTTTTCCTCTAAAAAGTTTTCCCCAATAGGCAAAAGTTTTCCCCACTTTTTTCCCCAATCAGGTTAAAATGTAGTGGGGAAAACCATGAAAGTTATGTTAACACGTTTTTAAAAATCCTGTATTTTCAATGGTTTGCGGACTGGATAAAACTGGATAAAACACGACTCGAAAAATACATACTTCTGCAAAAAATGTCAACCGGGAAAGAGTGAATTTTATTATGCGTCGGTCGCCGCCCAAAGCGATTTTGCTCAGCAATAATAAGATATCTCGCCGAAAAACTCCAGCCACCGCGCCTGTATCTCCTCGCTGCGCGCCTCAATAACGCGCATCAGATCGCGAAGCACCTGATCGGGTATCTGTGATTTATTGTGACACAGATAGCATTTCCCTCTGGAGGTAATCCATATCTTTGTCGCGTTTTGGACTGGCCTTTTCTGCAACATGGACATGAATCGGCTCCAGCGGGTCTCTCATTGGCCCAAAAGAATACCGTGTATGACCCAACCTTAAAGATTTGAGGCATGGGCAAATCCTCCACACTGCGAAAACTCCAGAATCAGGTGAGCGGTAGAACGGATTACTTCTTCATATCGTTCCAATTCCTCCCCTGTGAAGCCGTGATTGTCCTCCCACTGATAGCCAGGGAGCCAGCAGACAGCGTTGCGGAAAAAGGCCTCATCGTCCGGCTTCTCCACATAAACCTTCACCCGGCCATCCGGCTTCATTTCAGAGTGGACGATCTCCGTGCCGTCGCTCAGCGTCATAAACGGATACATCATAGGAACCCTCCTGGTGTTTCTAGCAACTGGATATGGAAATCCCCTCGTGAAACGATTTTATTATGCGGCGGTCGCCGCGATCATATCAGTACAGCGAGGCGATGATATCCACGCAGCGGTCGATGCCCAGCACGCCGCTGTCCAGGGCTATGTGGTAGTTCTGGATCTTGCCCCAGTCCATATCGGTATAGAACTGATAATACCCGGCGCGGCGCTTGTCCTTATCGCGCAGGCGCTTTTCCGGGGAATCCTCCCGCTCGCCGTAGAGCCTTACGATACGGTCAGCCCGCTGCTCCATGCTGGCATGGATAAATACGGTCAGGATATCTGCCCGGCCTTGGAGGATATAGTCCGCGCACCGGCCCACGATGACGCAGGACTCCTTTTCCGCGATCTCCAGTATCAGCTTGCGCTGCACGGTCCAGAGATAGTCCTGGACGGACAGCCCATTCAGCGAGCGGTCCGAAAAGGCGTTGGCAAGCCAGCCGCCTCTGGGCGTGTACTCGCCCCGCTCCTGTATGTATTCCTTGGCAAGGCCGCTTTCCTCCGCGATCTTCTCCAGCAGCTCATTGTCATAGCAGGGGATTCCCAGCTTCTCCGCCACCTGCTTTCCGATCGTCCGGCCGCCGCTGCCGAATTCGCGGCTGACGGTAATGATCCTGTGTCCCATAATATCGACTCCTTTCTGTGCTGTATATGTCTATTCACCGCACCTCTTCGTTATTAATTATACAATGCCTCTCCCTGTTTTGCAACAAAAACTTTTTCTTCACCCTTGCAACCTGTCTCCGGTTCGGATATAATATATCCGTTCATCTCATGCGGGTATGGTGGAATTGGCAGACACGCTGGATTTAGGTTCCAGTGGGCAACCGTGCAGGTTCAAATCCTGTTACCCGCACCATAGCAAGCGACCCCGCCGTTGGCGGGGCCGTTTCTGTTTGTCCGGAAAGCCCTTCCATACTTCTCCTAAACCTGGCTTTTTTCACATAGCATCTGAACTACTACGGCATCTGCCGGGCAGAACTCATAGGCTGCAATTTCTCTATTCGTGACCCACGCAAACGCAGCGTGTTCCTTGCGTTCCAGTTTACCCTGTACGATGCAGCAAAGATAGAAGTGCAGGTGAACAATTCGGTCGGGATATTCGTATGTTATATCTGTCAGTTTTCGCTCCACACGAAGTGTTACACCAAGCTCCTCTTGGCATTCCCGGATAATGCACCGCTCACCAGTTTCACCTGCCTCAATCTTACCACCAGGGAATTCCCACAGGAGGCCACAATCCTTGTTTGCAGGACGTTGGCATATCAGAACCCTTTCATCCTGCCTTATAATGGCGGCTGTTACTTCAAGCATTTCCATTATTATGCCAGCTTCCTCAAACGAAATTTGTATTCCTTTCGAATATTGCCGTTTTCGTCTTTGTCATCCTCATAAGTATAATCAACCAGCTCAAAAACACCTTGGTAGTAATACTCCCGAGGTGAAAATTTTACAAATAGATGAATTTTCTTTCCATCACGTGCTGCATCTCTGATCGCAAGGTTTCCCTTGGTCATCGCCTGGTCACCAGCTCTGCCTTCGCCGGAATACAGATAATCACCGTCCTCTGTCCATTTGTCATGGTACACAAAGCTTCCTCTTACCTTTCCAATAGAAGAAATCAGCACAACAGTATCATCCGTCGGGTTAATTCCCCTGCCGAAGCCTGAAATACGAATGCCAAACCGATCCTCCACCTGCTGATAGGTGAGAATAGGCTGTCTTGCCAGCTTCTCAGCATGATAATCCGGCGCAAACATTTCGTCAAGACTTTTTACTTTCTTGAGGTTTGGCTCCACCACGGAAATAGCTACGCGGCGCTGCTCCTCGGCAGCCGCTTCTGCCTGGCGTTTATGCTCAGCCGCAGCCTTGGCCTCACTGATACTTTTCATAATCGCCGCCTGAACATCTACAGCTTCCACTTTGAGAAATTTTTCGAAGGAATCAGGATAAATAAATTTAGCGGTTTTCGTAGCAAACTTTACCGTTACATAATTATCTGCTTGCTCAGTTACTACACCAGTGCCAAAGGTAGTATGCATCACCTTTGCGCCAATTAGATTCACCATTTTATCCTCTCCTGCAAAAAACTATAAATACCATAGCATAAAGCCGTCTAAAATTCAATATAATGACTAAAAGCACTCCAAATCATGAGGGGCGGTATTCTTCCCTGCTCTATCACTGCCAGGACAATAAAACGAAATTGACTCGCAGGTCCTGATAGACCTATGAGTCAATCATCATGGTGCCGGTGGTGGGACTTGAACCCACACCCTGTTGCCAGGAACGGATTTTGAGTCCGTCACGTCTGCCAATTCCATCACACCGGCTGATTCCTGCCTATTATACACGCTGGCAGGGCGAAAAGCAAGGGAAAATTTATATCGTGAGCCCCAGCTCACAGGCGGTCTCTATGGCGTCTATAGCGCGGCCCAGGCGATGGGCATTTCCTACGGTCGCTACCGGGATATGCCCCTCCAGGGCATTTTTCAGGGCATCATCCGGCTTGGTACCGACGCACATGACCACTGCGTCGCAGGGCCAGGTACCTTCCTCGGTGCGGATACCCGCCGCCGTCACCGCCTCCACTACCGTATGGGGCTTCAGCTCTGCGCCCATGGACTTCAGATCGCCCAATGTAGGCCAGGCCACCCCGGGCTCATAGCCCCGGCCCAGCTTGTCCTTTTCAAAGACAGCGATCCTCCGGTCGGAGGTCTTCAGCATTTCATGGAGCCGCTCGTCCGGCTCCACACCGTAGCGCATGCGGTAAAACAGATCCTCCGGGGACATGCTGCCGTCCATCAGCAGATAGCGGGCCGCCTCCAGCCCCACGAAGCTGCCCCCGATCACACCCACCCGGGCGGGCAGGACAGGTCGCTCCAGCAGCAGCTCCAGGACCGTATACACCGGCACCCCGTCCGGCTCCACGGGGACGGGTTTTTCCTTATAGCCCCGGCCATTGGCCAGGACGCACATGTCAAAGCCGCCGGACAGAATGCTCTCCGGGTCCGCCTGCCTGTTTACCTCGATATTCACGCCGGACTCCGCCAGAGCGCGCCGATACCAGGCCAGCAGGTCCGCGAACTCCCGCCGCCCGGGCATGGTGGAGAAAACAGCCATCAGACCGCCCAGGCGGTCGTTTTTCTCCCATATGGTCACATGATGGCCCCTCTGGGCCGCCCGAAGGGCGCATTCCATCCCCGCCGGGCCGCCGCCTACCACCAGGATATTTTTCGGCTCCGCCGCCGGGGTGAGCTTCAGCTCCCACTCCCGCCCGGCCATGCCGTTCGCCAGGCAGCGGATGGGCTTATCAAAAAATGTCCCCGCAAGGCAGCCCTGATTGCAGCTGGTGCAGTGGCGTATTTTTTCCGGACGGCCCTCCATGATGAATCTGGGCAGATCCGGCTCCGCAATCAGCGCCCGGCCGATGGCTACCATATCACACCGGCCCAGAGCCAGAGCCTTCTCTCCCTGGACGGGGTCGCTCATGCGGTTCGCCATGGCCACGGGGATATCCACATCCTCACGGATTCCGGCGGCCAGATAGGATAGGCCGCCCCGGGGCATCTCCCCTGTCAGCTGGGGGGTGCGGCTCTCGTGCCAGCCGCCGGTCAGATCCAGCAGATCAATGCCTGCCTTCTCCGCCAGAGGCGCAAAGGCGCGGCATTCATCGGAGCCGCCGGCACCAGGCACCAGGGTATGGGCCCCATAGCGCAGCAGCACGGGATAATCCGGCCCTACCGCCTTCCGCACGGCGGCGATCACCTCCAGGGGGAACCGGCAGCGGTTTTCAAAGCTGCCGCCGTATTCATCCTCCCGCAGGTTCGTCAGAGGGGACAGGAACTGGCTGATAAGATATCCCGCTGAGCCGGATATCTCCACCGCGTCGAACCCTGCCTCCCGGGCGCGGCGCGCCCCTTCGGCCCAGGCGTCTATGATGGCGTGGAGCTCCTCCAGGGTCATGGCCCGGGCCGTCTCCTTGGTGAAGGGCGTATATACGGCCGAGGGCGCCACCGCCCCGCCGGGGTCCAGTACGTCCCCATTGTACATATACCGTCCGGCATGATACAGCTGCACCGCCACAGGGCAGTCCTGCTCCCGCATTCCCTTGGTGAACACCTGCCAGGGCTTTATGCAGCTGTCCTCCGCCAGGCTCATAGTGCTGGCCCGGGCGCCCTTGCCGTCAAAGCGGCAGGCCCCTACCACCACCAGGCCTGCGCCGCCCTCCGCCCGGCGCCAGTAAAACTCGTTGAACCGGGGCGTGGGCAGACCGTCCTGGGAATACAGGGTGTGCATGGCGGTCATCAGGATGCGGTTTTTCAGGGTGAGCGGCCCTACCCGGATAGGCTTTGTCAGATAGTTGAACGTCATGACCTCATCCCGCTCTCATAGCCAGATAGGCATTGATGAAGCCGTCGATGTCCCCGTCCATCACTGCCTGGATGTTGCTGTTTTCAAAGCCGGTGCGGGTATCCTTTGCCAGGGTATAGGGCATGAACACATAGGAGCGTATCTGGCTGCCCCACTCGATCTTCATCTGCACGCCCTTGATATCCTCGATCTTTTCCAGGTGCTCCCGCTCCTTGATCTCCGCCAGCTTGGCCCGGAGCATATCCTTGCAGTTTTCCAGGTTCTGGAAGTGGCTCCGTTCCACCTGGCTGGACACCACAATGCCCGTGGGGATATGGGTCAGACGGACGGCGGAGCTGGTCTTGTTGACCTTCTGACCGCCGGCGCCGGAGGAACGGTACACATCCATCTTGATATCCTCGTCCCGCAGCTCGATCTCCCCCGCATCCTCGATCTCCGGCATGACCTCCACAGCGGCGAAGCTGGTCTGACGGCGGCCGGAGGCGTCGAAGGGGCTGATGCGCACCAGCCGGTGGACGCCGTGCTCACTTTTCAGATAGCCGTAGGCATTATCTCCCTCAATCTTGATGGTGGCGGATTTGATGCCCGCCTGATCTCCGTCCTGCCAGTCCAGGAGGGTATACTTGAAGCCATGGCGGTCGGTCCACATGGTATACATCCGATAGAGCATCTGGGCCCAGTCCTGAGCCTCCGTGCCGCCGGCCCCGGCGTGGAAGGTGACGATGGCGTTGTTCCCGTCATATTCTCCGGTCAGGAGGGTGGAAAGGCGGGTCTGCTCCAGCTCCTCCTGGAACTGGGCGAAGCTGCTTTCCAGCTCCGGCAGCAGACTGTCGTCGTCCTCCTCCAGCGCCATCTCACAGATGGCATACATATCATCCCAGGCGGCGGCAAGCTTTTTATACCGCTCGCACTTGTGCTGCAAGGTCTTCAGCTGCTTCTGCCCCCGCTGGCTGCGCTCCAGGTCGGACCAATAGCCCTCCTCCGTGCTCTCTGCCTGGAGCTTTTCGATCTCGCTCCTGGCCTCATCTAGGCGCATGGCCTGTTCCAGCCGCTCCAGCTCCGGGCGGCAGTTGTTCAGCTTCGTTTTATATTCCTCAAATTCCAGCATACGTTGTGATCTCTCCATTCGTGACCTGTGGTTGTTTTTCTTATTATATACAAATTTGCAATTTCTGTAAAGGGTTTTTCTATCCCTTGAAATTCAAAGAAAATTCAGTGTTTTCAATGGTTTGCGGGTTTGGTAATTTCTTACAATTTCGCATATTTTGGCATAATTTGAATTGAAGTTGTCGTAAAATTGTTGTAAAAAAACTGACCTATTTCAAGGGGTTGCGGGCTTCGCTGTCGTAAAATTGTCGTAAACTCCCTGTTAT
>JAJQBY010000041.1 GCA_021203045.1 Oscillospiraceae bacterium
CTGCATCACCGCCCCAGCGATATGCACCATTCTGGCGATCTTCATAGCTCTGTCCAGCTTCTCCTGCTTCTCCGGACGCATATAGGGACGCATGGCCATCAGCAAAGCAGTAGACCTGTTATTTTTCTCCTGCCCGCCGGAAAAGGCGCTCCCCAGAGCAGACAGGAGCTTCGTATCGCCACCCAGCGCGGCAAGGCCCCCTGTCGCAGTATCTGCCGCAGGCGCTGCCTCCTCTGCTGGCCTCGCGTCCGTCTGTCCCATCAGACCCTTGGCCATCTGCGTTATCTTTTCCATCTGCTCAGGGTCAGAGAGAATAGCCGATATCTTATCGCCCAGATCACTGTCCATCCTGCACCGCCTTTTCCACCTGCGCCGCAAAGCTCCTACCCTCCGGGGTGGATAAGATCAACCTCAGCATACTGGCCAGCGCCTGAGTATCCCCCTGCTGGACTGCCTGGGTCAGCTGCTCTCCATCCACCTGGGAGGCCAATCTGGCCCCTGCCTCTGACGATGCCAGCTCCTCAAGTGCAGCAGCATTTTTTCCCTGCCGCACCTGCCGGCCGTATTCCTCCAGGTCAAAGCCCTTCTTCATATAAAAATCCCCCCTCTGCTGTCCCATACTATGCAGACAGTACAGAGGGGGTGACTATTTTTGTATTGAACGCCGTCAGTTCAGGTAGTTATACAGCCGCATGAACATAGTGGCGACCTCGGCACGGGTGGCGGCAGAGGTAGGATTGATCTTGCTGTTGTCGTCGCCCTGAATGATGCCGATGTTCACCATGGCATTCACCGCGTTTTTGGCATAGCTGGCAATACTGGAGCTATCGCTGAAGGAGGTGCTACTGGTAGAAAGGGTCATACCCAGCTGCTCCGTCAGGTAATTATAGATAATGACGCATATATCCTGGCGGGAAATGGCATTGCCTGGACTGAACGTAGTGGAGGACGTGCCGTTTACGATATCATTCAGATATGCCCACTGCGCGTAACCATTGCAATAGCTGACGCTGGCGCCGGTAAGATCAGTGAAGGGACAGACAGATACCAGTGTTTTTCCGTTATAGAGAGAGCGCACATAACCCGTATATCCGTTATAGCTGACCTGATACCACACAACGCCATCCTCACTTTCATCAGCGGAAACGGTGCTCAGTATGTGGATATATTGGCCGCTGGCAGCGATACTCGTCACCTGGCTGCTGCTGGTAGTAGTATCCGAACGGACGATGATGTCCGAGCCATTCGTCATACCGACCGTGCCGGACCAATCCTCAAAGGTATTGCTGACCCCTGCGAAACGGCCCAGGAGGGTGATGAACTGCGCTCTGGTCATGCTGCTGTTGGGAGAGAAGGTAGTAGACGTGACGCCCACCATCAGCTCCTTTGCGTAAACAAAGCTGACCGCCGTGGCATACCAACTGGTATTGGATACATCCGTAAAGGGCAGAGAGATCTCCGCAGAGATGGTGTGATCGGCCTTCACATTGCTGAAGGTATAGGTAGTCTCGGATGTCCCGATGCTGGTGCCATCCACCTTCACATCTCCCAGCGTATAGCCGGACAGAGAGGAAATAGTGAAGGTCACACTGCCGCCCGACAGGACACTGACCTCTCCGGAGGGAGAAATGAAGCCATAAGGATCGTCCACCGTGATGGTGTACATGGTGCCAATCTTCATCTTATAGGTGACAATGCTGCTGGAAACACAGCCATCCGAAGCCGCAAAGGCCTTAATGGTCATGCCGTCCGTCACAGTGATACTGGTGGTTGATGTGACCTTGCTGCTGGAGGTTGAGGGCGTTGAACCATTGGTGGTATAGTAGATGGTATCCCCATCCTCACATTCCAGGGTCACGGTAGTGCCGGAGGACACATAATAGTAGCTGCCGGATTGATATATGCCGCTGCTGCTGGATGTCACTACCTCCGGGGCACTGACCTGGGTGATGGTCTGGTTCAACGAAATGCTGCTGTCACAGCCATCCACCACAGCGATAGCCCGAACGGTAGTCTCCCCTGTTATCTTAAAGGAACCGGTGTATTTTTTGCTGCTGGTAGAGGGCGCCGTGCCATCGGTAGTATAGTAGATGACCGCAGAGCTGTCCGTATGGGACAGGGTCACCGTGGCGCTGCCTGCGCCGGTGGAGGTCACGGTCATGGTGGGCGCGGCGGCATAGCTCAGACCCGCGTCATCGCTGGGAGCGCTCACGTTGGGCCTGCTGCTGCAGCTGCGGCGATAAATAGCGTAGCCCCGGTTCAGATAGTAGCTGGTCAACGTGCTCAGGGTGGTTATCTTATCGTAGCTCTTGCCCTCAATGGCCTCGCCGTAGCAGGTAACGCGCATCTTGCAGGGCGTCTGCTCGGTGATCTCCACGGAAACAATGTTGCCGTCAGAGTCATAGCCTATATCCGTGACCAGCATGACATGGCTGGAGGGATTATTGATAGCATCGCCCACCTGAAGCTTTTGAATGTCTGTGCCAATATAGGAGGAGAAATTCAAAAGACTGGTGCAGGTACAGCGATAGGGCAGATCCCAGGCATAGGATACGAAGCCGGAGCAGTCGCTGCCGTAATAAGGCGCGGTACGGGAATAAGTGGAATAGCTTGAATAAAACACACTGCTGGAATCAGCAACTGCTTCCAAAAACTCCGCCAGGGTCAGATCCCAACCCACATAGCCGGTGCTGACCGCCTGGGAATAAGGAACGCCCTTATAGGTCTTTCCCGCCTGAAAATAACCATAGGTGATGGTGCCGTCTGTAGCCTCCACCTTAGAGCCGGAGCTGGAGTTCGAGCTGACATAGGAGGAATTGTCCCCACCCCAGGAATACCGGGTAACAAGGCATGTCCATGTGACCTCCGCCATCTGCTGAGCCCGCAGAACGATGTTCTGCTGATTCGTGGTCAAGGACCCGGTCAGGACCTCAGAGGTGCTGGCAAGCATGATACCGGAGCCGGTGGATTCATAATCCTCCAGGGCTTCCTGCTTTTCCTCATACTCATCGGATTCCAGGAACGCCGCCTCGTTGGCGAGCTGCTCCTCATCAGAAAGGTCAGTCTGGGCGGCAACCAGCTCGGACTGATGCAGACTGTAGGTCTGCAAGCTGACCGTCCCCTCAAACAGCGCAGAAAGGGATGTCTGCCAGGTGCCGTCGTCATTCACCACTACCAGATAATCTCCATCCGGGTAGCAGCTGGTGATACCGGAGAGCAGGGCGCTGTCCACGCCCTCTGCATACAGGGTGTAATTCAGTACGGAGCCGGTCAGGTATAGGTTCCCGTATTCCGTGGGGATAAGCCCTTTCAGGCTGGAGGGACTGTCCAGAGTCTCCAGCTCACCGGTCTCCATATCATAGGAATAGGCCGCGCCGCCGGCCATGAACCGCAGCTCCTGGCCCATAACATACATTTGCTTGATATAGGTACCAAAATCATAAACCGTCTCCGCCGTACCGCCGCCGGCACTCATGCGGTATACGGTGCCGGACACGGTGTAGTACAAATATCCGTCAGATAGGTTCAGGTTCGCTGCATCCACATCCGCCAGAAGCGTAGCACTTCCATCTATTTCCAGATAAAGGCCATCCTCGCTGTAATAGAAGCTGCTACCGGAGGTCAGTGTCGTACCGCCACCAAGAATGGCCGCCACAGTGTTGCCCGGCTCTGTCCAGGGCCAGGTCTTATGTTCTGCCTCCTCTGCTTCCTCCTCGGACTCGTCCGGGTCTTCCTCAGACTCATTGTCCTCAGTTTCTTCAGCCGTCTCGTCCGTGGTCTCATCAGATGTCTCGCCGGAGGTCGTCTCGTCCGTTGTATCAGACGAGGTATCGGCAGCGGCATCGTCGCTCCCGACGGTCCCGTCATCGGAGCCTGTCTCCGCCTCCTCCCCGTCAGCAGTCTCCGTCGAGTCTGTTGTATCGCCGTCCACCGCATCGGGCGCTTCCGAAGTGACAGAGGTCTCCTCAGTATCCACTGCGGCAGGCGGATCTGTAGCAAAAGCAATACTCGTCCCAAGGGAGAGTATGATAGTCACCGCCAAAAGCAATGAAGTTATCTTATGGAACACAGACATGGTTATCCTCCATAATAAGCGTCAAGCATCGGAATGCCCGATGACGCTCTGCTCCTGTCGGACATTCGCATATAAAAGGCCAATACACCTTATACGCTTGAATTGTCAAGTCAAGTGCAACAGAGTATCGAAGAAAACTTCAAAGGGGG
>JAJQBY010000023.1 GCA_021203045.1 Oscillospiraceae bacterium
CTGAAAAAGCTGGCAATCTGGAGCTGGAATAGCTCCTTTTTGCCGGCTGTTTCTTTCTGCTTTTTCTCGTTTTCACCCTCTTGCATCTGTTCTTGCCTTACTTAATAGCGTTTTCTTTGACAAACTGACATAATATTATATTATGTATCTCTTATAACCATCAAAATACGGCGAGCATCCCGGAAGGATGCCCGCCGTATTTGGGTTTTACCGATTTCGCGTTCAGTCAGCAGATGCTACTACGCTATAGTACCCATCTGTAGGTCCTTCCACAACATAGCCTGAGGCTATATAATCCGTTGTCGGCTGGTATCTAAAGCTACCACCGGTAATTACTACTGTTCCGGAACTTTTTCCCAATTCACCGTTAAAGGTCCCGCCGCTGATATTAATTGTCGCTCCATTGCCGTTTGTTTGAACGTAGCCTGCAAAAGACCCCCCACTTATATTAATCGTTCCGGTTCCGGTCTGATATATAGACCTAGCTGTTCCGTTAAAGGTGCCGCCGCTTATATTGATTGTTCCGGTTCCTCCATTTTGAACATATTTCGCAAAGGTGCCGCCGTTTATGTTCATGATCCCCGAAGAGGAATTTTGAGTAGTCGTATTAAATATACCGTCGTTGATGATTGTTGTCCCCGTACTTCTATTACTTACAGCGCCGCCAAAAGTGCCCCCATTAATTATCAGGGTACCTGAGCTGGTATTTGTAACGGCCTTGAACGTTCCGCTGTTTATTTCAACTGTCCCGGTCCCGTTATTGGATACGGCGCCGCTGAAGCTTATTCCGTCAATAACAAGATTCGCGTTACCGCTTACATTAGCCTGAGATTTCATACCCCCATTTTCCCCATCAGAATTGATGAGAGTCAACGTTGCCCCTTCTTCCGAGGAAGCATTGATCTTATAAAGGGTATATCCATTCATGTCAATGGTAAGGTCCCCATTGCTGAGATCTATATTTAACGTTGCAGAAGTATTATCCTGCAGCAGCTGCACTACAGCACCATCGCTATAGTCTGTAAATACATCAGCCAAATCAGTATAGACAATGCCCGTCTCGTTATTTACCGCCACACCTTCACCACTCAGCAGAAGCCATGCGTTGGCAGCGTCCGCAAAGGGTTCAGCCTGGATGATGTAGCCCTGGAAGGTCAAGGATACGCCGTCTACCCCCGCGAGGTCTTCATTCGTCAGGGATGTGGAATAATAGACCTTGTCATCCGCCAGAACATGAAGCTCCGCTTCATAAACACCATCTGCGGTAGTCAGCAGCTGATAATAGATGTAAGTAACCGAGCCGTCTTCGTTTTCAGTGGTCTCCAGCAGCGTCCAGCCGCTCTCTATGTACCAGGTCACAAGGCCGTCCGTGGCGTCTGTGACTTCCACGAAAACATAGGAATCCAGCGTATAGGTCGCCGTGATCGTCGGGTCCTTATCCTGACTGGTCCCCGGGATGATCTCATAGTCATTTTCGGTCTCTGTAATTTCAACACCGTTCTGGTTTGTAGAAAACTCGTTTACTTCTTCCTCTGTGTTACCAAGCAGATAGGCAAATGTGCCGCCGCCCAGAACCAGCACCACTGCCAATGCGATGGCAAGGGCAGTCACTGCAATGTTTTTCTTTTTCACTGTTTCAGGTCCCTTTCTCATTATAGTATTTTTGCCTTTATATACTCCGTCCACATTCGGACGGCTTTGGCCTTAATTGTTCCTGTTCTTTCCTTTCCGAATCAGCAAAATCACCAGCGCACCAAAGCAAGCCATTACAACACCCAGATATATTCCAATGGGTGTGTCGTCCCCGGTTTTGGGGCCGTCTGTCCCGCTTTCGTCACTGTCTGCACCGCCGTCCTCGCCGCCGGGAACGGGGGTCAGGACAAAGCCCGGCGTCTCCGTGGGAACCGGCTCTTCCGTGATGTCCGGCGTTACGTTGGGAACCAGGGTAAAGCTGGGGAAATCCGCCGACGGAGTCGGGGTCTGCCCTGTTTCCGTTTCTTCCGGCGTGGCGGTAGGCGCCTCCGTTCCGGTAGGGGCAGGGGTAGCAGTGGAGGCCGTGTCAGGTGATGCGGTGGAGGTTGCGGTGGGTTCGGTGGTGGGTTCGGCGGTGGCCTCCCCCTCAAACACATTCACCACCTGAGCGGCGGAGGATGTGACATAGGCAAGGGAGTTACGCACTGGACTGAGGAAGACAATGCCTACCATACATGCCAGCAGAACAAGCTGCCACATTTGCCGTCTATGCTGTTTGTTCGGCCGCTTCGTGGCGTTCTCCCCCTTTCTCCCTTCTTACGCCTGACAATCCTCAGGCGGTGCCCTCCTCATTGGTTTCCGCTTCCGTTCCTATGTCCGTGGCAGCATCACTCATATTGCCGTCCGTGCCCTCAGAGATATCACTCGTATCGACATCTGTATCCTCATCCACCGGGACAGCCGTAACTTCCGCTTGTTCATCATCGGTGTTGCTCCCGTCAGGCGCAGTCGTTGCTTCTGATTCTGATCCGGATTCAACGGAGACGGAGGTCGCTTCTGTGGTGGCCTCAGGGTCTTCAGTCGCCTCAGGTTCTTCGGTTGCGGTGGGTTCGGGCGTTTCTGCTTCTATAGCGGTAATATCTACACCGTTATAGAAATATGCTTCCGCAAGCCCGTCCGCTGTGTCTGTTTCCAGAGAAGCCGTCTGTATCGCGAAGGACGTTACGGTCAAGGTTTTGGTTCCGAGGCTCTCTATATCTTCCGCCGTCAGGCTTGAGGAAATGGACACGGTGGTGAACACCGGGGTCAGCTTCTGGTCGCTGGTGCTACTCTCTACCACAGCATTGTATCGATAGATGGTGCAGGTGCCGCTCTCGCTAACCTTGACCCAGGCGGAGGTGTTAACATTAATAGTGAACAGGTCGCTGGGAAGCTCGTTATCCACACACACATAGACATAGCACTCCTCGCTGTTCGCCAATACAGTGACGGTGGGATCCTTGTCCAAGGTAGCACCGGCAAGGTATTTATAATGGTTCTCCTGCACACGGTCTCCGCTGGTTTCCTTACCGCTTGCATCCACAGGAGCCTCGTCCAGCTTTATGGCGATGGCCCCGCCGGAGAAGTAGTTTACTACCGGCTCGGACGCCGCCGACAGCCACGCCAAAGACGATGACACAGAGCTGAATATCACCACCAGCATCATCCCCACACAGATCAGCTTCAACCTTTTGCTTTTGATCATTTTCTGCTCCTTCTCTCTTTTTGCGGTTTTGTCTCCTCCGGGGGCAGATGCCTTCCGGCCGGCCTTGGTTGTTTTTCTTCTTTTCTTTTTTTCCTGCACTGCGAGATCACATCCCACGCAATGGAAATAAACAGCAATCCGGCAATCACAGCGATGACGGCGGTGCGATTTTCCTCCGCAGTCAGGAGCCTTAGCAGTCCCCCCAACACAGGAATTCCAAGAAAGACCCTGCCGACTACATTGTCCCACAGCACCGGGGAGGCGTCCTCCTCATCGTTGGCGTCGCCCTTTGTGGTGAAGGTTCGGTTCAGGCTACTGATGGAGGTTACCCGGTGCGTCACCATGGTACCCTCCTGATCTATCACAAAGGTGATCACATCTCCCACCTGTATCTCCTCCGGGTCTACAGGCTGCACGATTACCAGCGAATCAATGGGATACGTAGGAGTCATGCTGTAGCTGTCCACAGAATACAGCGACCACCCCATGAAACGGATAGCAACAAAAACTACCGCCACGAGCACAATTACCGTTGTAATAAAGGTGGAAAAAAAATTTAAAATGACAGAAAGCGCACCTTTTTCGGTCTCTTTTTCCTCCGGCATACTGTCCCCAGTTTCCCTTCTTTGCCCCACCAGATTTGATTGCTCAGGAATTTTTCCATGTGTAAGGAAATTTCCGCCTAAGTATAAATATATGTTTTTTGCTGATTATGAGTACATATTTGTATTTAAATTTTACACAGACTGGTTATTCTGCGGTTATATCTATTTGCGTGCAGGATTTGAACATGTATAAAGATGCCCCAAAACCTCCTTTTGAAAGAGAATATTTATGCAAAACAAAAAAATAAGCAAATTCAAGCATAAAAGTTCTTTTGCACTACGAATTCTTCAAAATTTCCTGGAACTATTTATGCTAAAACCTTGATTTCCATCATCCCATAACTTATAAT
>JAJQBY010000069.1 GCA_021203045.1 Oscillospiraceae bacterium
CCCCCTTTGAAGTTTTCTTCGATACTCTGTTGCACTTGACTTGACAATTCAAGCGCGTAAAATTTTCTATTACTACACTACTATAAAAAGGGAAGTGATCCCATGAACAGCGACAAGCTGACACAAAAGACCATCGAGACCATCAACAGCGCCACCGCCATGGCAAGGGAGAACGAGAACCAATACGTCACCCCGGAGCACCTGTTCTATGCCCTGGTGGACGCGGACGGGGGCCTGATCGCCACCCTGCTGGGGCGCATGGGCGCGGACTGCGACCGGATACTCTCCGCCCTGGATACGGAGATCGGCCGTCTGCCGAAGGTGCAGGGTGCCCAGGACGTATACCCCTCCAACGAGTTCGGCAAGGTCATCGACTTCGCCCAGAAGATCGCCGGAAAGCTCAAGGACGAATACGTCTCCGTGGAGCATCTTATGCTGGGCATCTTCGCCCATCCCACCAAGGCCGTCAGCGCCATATTCCGGGAGCAGAACATCACCCGGGACGGCTTCACCGCGGAGCTCGCCAAGGTCAAGACCGGCCACGTCACCTCCGACAACCCGGAGGATACCTATGACGCCCTGCAAAAATACGGCACCGATCTGGTGCAGCGGGCCAGAAACAACGAGCTGGACCCGGTCATCGGCCGGGATAACGAAATCCGGAACGTCATCCGCATCCTGTCCCGGAAGACGAAGAACAACCCCGTCCTGATCGGCGAGCCGGGCGTGGGCAAGACCGCCATTGCGGAGGGCCTGGCCCAGCGCATCGTCCGGGGGGACGTGCCGGAGGGCCTGAAGAACAAGACCATCTTCTCCCTGGATATGGGAGCCCTGGTGGCCGGGGCCAAATACCGGGGCGAGTTCGAGGAGCGGCTGAAGGCCGTCCTGGAGGAGATCGCCAAGAGCGAGGGCAGAATCATCCTCTTTATCGACGAGCTGCATACCATCGTGGGCGCGGGCAAGACCGAGGGCAGCATGGACGCCGGGAACCTCCTGAAGCCCATGCTGGCCCGGGGCCAGCTCCATTGCATCGGTGCCACCACCCTGGACGAATACCGCAAGTATATCGAAAAGGACGCCGCCCTGGAGCGCCGGTTCCAGCCCGTGCAGGTGGATGAACCCACGGTGGAGGACACCATCTCCATCCTCCGGGGCCTGAAGGAGCGGTATGAAATATTCCACGGCGTCCGCATCCACGATTCCGCCCTGGTGGCGGCGGCCACCCTCTCCGACCGGTACATCACGGACCGGTTCCTGCCGGACAAGGCCATCGACCTGGTGGACGAGGCCTGCGCCCTGATACGCACGGAAATCGACTCCATGCCCTCGGAGCTGGACGATATCCGCCGCCGCATCATGCAGCAGGAGATCGAGGAGATGGCCCTGAAGAAGGAGACGGACAAGCTCAGTCAGGACCGGCTCCAGAAGCTGCGGCAGGAGCTGGCTGCCAACAAGGAGGAGTTCAACGCCATGAAGGCCCGCTGGGAGGCGGAAAAGGCGGATGTGGACGCGGTAAAGACCGTGAAGGCGGAGATCGAAAAATGCACCGCCGATATCGAGCGGGCTCAGCAGGCCTATGAATATGAGACCGCCGCCCGGCTCCGCTATGAGACCCTCCCCGCCCTGCAAAAGCGGCTGGAGGAGGCGGAAAACGCCTCCGGCAAGAAGGACACCCTGGTCCACGACACGGTGACGGAGGAGGAGATCGCCGGCATCGTGGCCCGCTGGACGGGCATCCCCGTGGCGAAGCTGATGGAGGGGGAGCGGGAAAAGCTCCTCCACATGGAGGATATCCTCCACCAGCGGGTCATCGGCCAGGATGAGGCCGTCCGCCTGGTGACGGAGGCCATCCTCCGCTCCCGGGCCGGCATCTCCGACCCCAACCGGCCCATCGGCTCCTTCCTGTTCCTGGGTCCCACGGGCGTGGGCAAGACGGAGCTTGCCAAGAGCCTGGCCCAGGCCCTGTTCGACGATGAGCGCAGCATGGTGCGCATCGATATGACGGAGTATATGGAAAAGTTCTCCGTCTCCCGGCTGATCGGCGCCCCTCCGGGGTATGTGGGCTATGACGAGGGAGGCCAGCTCACCGAGGCCGTCCGCCGGAAGCCCTATTCCGTCGTGCTGTTCGACGAGGTGGAAAAGGCCCACCCGGACGTGTTCAACATCCTCCTGCAGATTCTGGACGACGGCCGCATCACGGACAGCCAGGGCCGGACGGTGGATTTCAAAAACACCATCATCATCCTGACCTCCAACCTGGGCAGTCCCTATCTGCTGGACGGCATCGACGAAAACGGGGACATCACTCCCGAGGCCCGGGCCGCCGTGGAGCAGGAGCTGCGCGGCACCTTCCGCCCGGAATTTCTCAACCGGCTGGACGAGACCATATTCTTCAAGCCTCTCACCAAGGAGAACCTGACCGGCATCATCTCCATCCTCACCGCCTCCCTCCGCCAGCGACTGGAGGACCGGCAGCTGGGCCTGGAGTTCACCCCGGAGGCCTGCGCCTATATCATCGACCACGGCTACGACCCGGTCTATGGGGCCCGGCCCCTGAAGCGCTACCTCCAGAGCCAGGCGGAGACCCTGATCGCCAAAAAGATCCTCTCCGGCGACCTGGCCGCCGGCACCACCCTGGTAGTGGACGCCGTGGACGACGCCCTGGTCTGCAACCCCAAACCCGTCCCGGCGGTATCGGAGGGGTAACCGCCCCGGAGCGCAGCGATCCCCCCTGCCGCTGCGGCAGGGGGGATTACTTTATCTTGTTCTGCACCAGCGCAAAAACGTGTCCTGGCTGACGCCAATCATTTCCGCGCCTTTCCGGGAGGATATCTCCCGGTGATACCAGAGGTCCCTGACCTCCTCGAAATTATCCGGCAGAGGCATTCTGGGCCGGCCAAAGGTCACGCCCTTTTCCTGGGCCGCCACGATGCCCTCATGTTGGCGCTCCTTGCGCCATTTCTTCCGGTCCTCCACAGCGGCCAGCGCCTCCTCCAGCTCGGTCACCCGACCCTGCAGGGCGGTTATGGCCTCCATGGCCTCCCCCACCGGCCCCGCAGAGGCGGGGGTCGGTATCGGTCAGCCCGGCGCGGACGGCTTCCAGCTCGGACAGAAGCTCCTCATAGGTCGCCGCTTCCGCCATCACTGGTTCTTCCGCTTCCGCACGATGGTCACTGCCGCAACACCGCCGGCGCACAGGAGCAGCAGGCCCAGCCACAGCAGGGCGTTGCTCTCATCCCCGGTAGTGGGGGCCGTGCCCGTGGGCACAGGTGTTACAACCACAGGCGTGGCCGTAGCGTCCGTGTCAGGGGTCGCAGTCTCAGTCGGGGTTTCGGTGGGCTCGCCGGTGGGCGTTTCGGCGGGAGTAGGTGTGGGCTCCTCCGTAGGCGTTTCGGTGGGCGTGGGGCTGGGAGTCGCGGTCTCCTCTGTGGTCTGCTCCGGAGTGTGGCTGTTGGTGATCACATAGCCCTCCGCCGCGCTGCCGGTAATAACGCTGGTGTAGCCCGTCACCGCAGCTTCTTCAACGGTGTATTCGATCTCCGTCCCGGCGGAGTATTTGGCGAGGCCGGTGAAGGTATAGGTCCAGCCGTTATCCTCGTTCAGGGTGGCGGTGGCCGCCTCTGTGCCGCCCGCATACAGGGTCACCGTGACGCTTTCCGGCTGCAGGCCGTCCTGATCGTCCTCGTCGTCCCACGCCTTGGTCACCGTGACGCTGGTGGTCTCCGGTGTGTGGCTGTTGGTGACGGTGTAGCCAGCCGCCGCGCTTCCGGTGATTGCGGTGGTGTAGCCCGTCACTGCGGCTTCTTCGACGGTGTAGACGTTATCCTTTAGCTTGACCGAATTATCATCGTTCAAACCATCATAGGACTGGGTCGCAAGCCCGGTGAAGGTGGCCGTCCAGTCATTTTCCTCACTCAACGTAGCGGTTGTGCCGGTAGGCTCGTCATTTACATAAAGCTCCACTGTGACCGACTCCGGGCGGATTCCATCCTGGTCCTCCGCATCATCCCAGGTCTTTGTCACGGTGATGCTTGTGGTTTCAAGGGAAACCCAGTAAATGCAGTCCTTGAGCGCCGTAATGGTATCAACCAAGTCCCCCTCATCATCAAATGTGATTGAAAGCGTGTGAGAACCTGTTGTATTTGCCGCATCGATCACTTTGCGCACATATTCCGTGTTTGTGCTGCTGCTGTAATCCTCAAGACTATCAACATTCAGCGCCCAGTATCCGACGTCGCTCTCTGGAGATTCATAATAAACATAATCAGGAAAATCCACAGTCAAAGTTCCCTGATATGCGTTATCCCAATAATAAGCATCTGCTTCTACATAAAAGCTGCCGTTGCTCCAGGTATTCTCCGCAAGGACATCGTTGACCGTGCAGGGGCTTTCATCCATATTTTCAACAACAACCATTGTATAAGAGAACGTATTACCAGAGATGTCAACACTTCCGATAGAGCCTTTCACTCCCTGATCCAAAACACAAACTTTGGAACGCTTTGGAACGGAGTGTGGATGTACCCGTCACAATATTGTTACTGAAAGTAACCTTGCCACCAATATCGTCTTCCGTCACTTCACTGAGACTGCTGTTTCCTCCGTAATAGCAGTTAAGCGCATAATCACAGCTTGTGAACGTGTTGTTCGAGATGACGACTCCGCTATCATCCACGACCCGACCGTCTGCAAAGATAGCGATGCCAGCGTTGCCGAATCTGCTAAACGTACATCCCGTGATGGTCGCGCTGTCAAATCCGACCACTATACCCATGTTGTTAACGATTGAGCCGGTCAGATAAGTTGACCCGCATCCCTGCGCACCAAGGTTAGTGAAGGTGCAGTTTGTGACGGTCAGTCCCGTATTATCCGTTCCCGTTGTCCCGCTTGTACTTGTAACGGCAGCTCGGCACCAGGCACCTGAGTCATACTCACCGACAGTAAAGTTCAAACCACTAAGGGTAATATTTCTGGAAGCTACTGTGACTGTATACGGTCTGTAGGTTGATGCGTTCTTTGTAGCATAGGTGCTGACGATTTCGTCGTTTGTACTACCTGTCCAGGTCGTGATAGTTACATTTGCATCATCTGCGGCCTTTATCGTAATACCATCCAATCCCTCATAAATAGAGAAATGAGAATAGGTTCCGCTCTCAACTGTAATCGTCCACCCGGACATTTCCTCTGGGTATTCTCTGTACTTCCAAGTGGTACCATATTGAGCCTGTAGATACCAGCTTTCTTCCACTGTATCTGGTTTGCTACCAGTAAAAGTATAGTCCACTTTCTCGATGTAATAAGTATCACAGATATAGTTAATCGCCGCCTGGATAGTGGTATAGGTCTCCCCCTCGACCTCCGTTGCATTGGCATCCACCGTCAGCGTCTTGGTTATCTCCGCTTCCTCCGCTATCGTTGCAATGGCCGAAAAGCTATCGACGGAGAAGGAGACCGTCTGCTCACCATCCTCGGCGGCAGTCTCAGCCTCAGCCGTCACAGGCTCCTCTGTCTCCCCTGCAAAGTGGATGACCGTATAACCGGAAATGTCCTCCTGCTCTGCGAAGGTGATGGTCACCTGCACAGTGGCATCGGGTTCGATCTCCTCGCCGCCCGCATAAAGGCCGATATCGAACACCCGGACGTTCTCGGTGTTGTCCTCCTCCCAGCCGTATATCTCCGCGATCTGCTCATAATAGGTCTGGTAGGCGCTGGAATCTGTGGCATACTCCTCGACGGTCAGAACCGCATCTTCGGGAATGCCGGCCTCTGCTTCATAGGAAACGGTAACGGTATAGTCTGACCCCTCGCAGCTTTGCGTTGCCGCTACGCCGGTATCTTCTTCCTCGGTCTCATCGGAGACTTCCTCCACCGCCGTGTCCTGCACGGTCTCCGTCACGCCGGAAGCCACAGACATATCTGACCCGACGGTCTCCTCCGCATCAGCGGAATCATCCTGCGAATTGTCTGTATCTTCGGAATCACTCCCGTCAGACTTTTCATCATCGTCCTCGGCGGCGTCTTCGTCTCCGGCATCGTCGTTGTCCTCGGTGGTGTCACCGTCCCCGGCGGCGCTGCCGCCTTCGGTGACTTCATCACCATCCTCGACAGTATCACTGTCTCCGGTAGTATCGCCGCTCTCGCCGGTCTCATCCGTGACCTCGACAGTCTCTCCGGTGGTCTCGTTATCTGCAAACGCAGACAATACCCCCCCAGAGAGATCACCATAGTCAGGACCAGCAGCAGGCTTATCAACCGTTTGCGCATACCATTCGTCCTCCTTAAATATGGTGTTGCCGCCCCGTATATATCGGAATTTTTATTCCGCGGTAATACGAAGCGCAAAAAAATTGGCTCTGAGCCATATGAGTATATTGAAATTATACGCTTGTTTTCTGACAAAAACAAGCCTTTCGCGTAAAAAATCCCCAAAATTTCGATAATATCCCAAAAATTCCCCACTTCACTCCAACCTTTTCTGATGCACGAAAGCCGTTATATCCTCAAATATGTAATATATTGGAAAATCAATTCCGTGGTATTCAACGCCGCCCGCTCAGGTCGGCAACAGGCGAATAAGTCAGGACCACCCGTAAAACGGGTGGCCTGCACAAGCCCTATAAGGGCATAATGTAGGCAGCGCCTTAAGGTGCTGTACAGTCTGTCAATGAAAGCGATTTTAAACACGGCAAGAACAGATGCAAGAGGGCAAAGGGGGAGATACCTTTTTTGATAAACTGCCACGGGCTGTGCCCATGGTTTTCCCTGTGCCAAAAAATAACGACCCGAACCCGCTAACGCGGTTCGGATCGTTATTAATGGTACGGCTGACGGGATTCGAACCCACGACCTTTGGCTCCGGAGGCCAACGCTCTATCCAGCTGAGCTACAGCCGCATACCAACTATAAATTTTTTCAGCTCGTCTATTATAACTCATCCCACTTGGAATATCAAGAGGTTTGTGATATACTTTTTTCGAGGTGAATAAACCATGAAAACCATGCTTCTGGGACAGACAAATCTTCTGGTGACGAAGCCCGCCTTCGGGGCGCTGCCTATCCAGCGGCGGGAACGGGACGAGGCCGTCCGCATCCTGCGCCGGGCCTATGAGGGCGGCATCCGCTTTTTCGACACCGCCAATATGTATACGGATTCCGAGGAAAAGATCGGCGCAGCCCTGGCCGACGTGCGGGGAGATATTGTCATCTCCACCAAGAGCATGGCCCGGGACTATGACGGCACGCTTCAGCATATACAGCTCTCCCTGGAACGGATGCGAACGGACTATATCGACCTGTTCCAGTTCCATCAGGTCTCCGGATGGGATGAGCTGGAGGGCCCGTATGAGGCGGCGCTGGAGGCCAAGCGCCGGGGATATATCCGCCACATCGGCGCCACCAGCCACAGCCTGCGCTTCGCCCTTGAGATGGTGGAGTCCGGCAAATTTGAGACCATGCAGTATCCCTTCAGCTACCTTTCCAGCCCGGAGGAATTCCAGCTCGCGCAGCGCTGCCGGGAAAGGAATATGGGCTTCATCGCTATGAAGGCCCTGGCCGGCGGTCTGCTCTCAAACGCCAGAGCCGTATACGCCTTTATGTCCCTGCAGGACGGGGTCGCCCCCATCTATGGCATCCAGACCATGGAGGAGCTGGAGCAGTGGCTGGCTTTGTCAGAAGAGGAGCCGGTCCTGGACGACGATATCCAAGCCATCATAGACGCAGACCGGGCGGCTCTCTCCGGCCAGTTCTGCCGCAGCTGCGGCTACTGTATGCCCTGTCCCCAGGGGATCGAGATACGCAACTGCGCCCGGATGGATATGCTCATCCGCCGCAGCCCCTGGCAGCCCTATTTTACCCCGGAGTGGCAGGCCAAGATGAACAAGATAAACAACTGCATAGAGTGCGGCCGGTGCCGCTCCCGGTGCCCTTACCATCTGGACACCCCGAAGGTGCTGAAATATATGCTGGCCGATTACTGGCAGTTCTATGAGGAGCATAAGGATGCGCTGTAAGGGACTGACAGGACTGCTGGCCGCTTTTATATTAATTATGTCAACCTCGTGTGCCGCCGGAACGGACTCGGCAGGCGATGACGCAGGCAGCGAAAAATATCAGAAGCAGGTCTACGCCATGGATACGGTAATGATTCTGACCGCCTACGGCGAAAACGCCGAGAATGCCCTGGAAGCCGCAGAGGAGACCATTCTCTCCCTGGAGGCCGATCTGGACCCGGAGGCGGAGGGAAGCTCCGTTTATATGCTGAACCAAAACGCCGGTACGGCGGTCGCCGTACCGGAGGACTGTTTTAATATTATGTCTACTACTCTGGATGTGTTCCGGGAGACCGGCGGGGCGCTGGACCCGGGACTGTATCCCATCATCAAGGCCTGGGGCTTCATTTCCGGTGACTATCGGGTCCCGTCCCAGACAGAGCTTGACAGCCTGCTCGCTCAGATGGATACGGCCTCCATCCTGCTGGACGAGGAGAGTATGACCGTCACCCTCCCGGCTGGGACGGAGGTCTCCTTCGGGGCGGCGGCCAAGGGCTATACCGCCCAAAGGGTGCTGGACATTATGGCAGAGGCCGGAGTGGAGAGCGCCATCGTCTCTCTGGGTGGCAACGTGCAGACCCTTGGTGATACGAAGCCGGACGGCTCCCAATGGACGGTGGCCGTCATCGACCCCAACGATACCGGTTCCTATGTGGGACTGCTCTATACCGGCCAGGCGGCGGTGGTCACCTCCGGCGGCTATCAGCGGTATTTTGAGGAGGACGGCGTGACCTATATCCACATTTTAGACCCCGAGACCGGCTATCCTGTGGACAACGATCTGCTTTCCATCACGGTGGTCACAGACGACGGGACCAGGGCCGACGCGCTGTCCACCGCCCTTTTCGTGCTGGGCAGCGAGGAGGCGCTGGCCTATGCGGAGAGCCATGAGGATGTGGAGCTGGTCATCATCACCAAGGACGATCATGTCATCGTCACCGCAGGTCTGGCAGACAGCTTTTCCGAGGCCGGGGAGGGCTATACCTATGAATACCTTGAATAAAAACGCCCCGGAGGCGGCCAGGGAGCTGATCGGACAGCTTCTGCTCCGCCGCCTGCCGGACGGACAGACGCTGCGGGTGCGTATTACAGAGACAGAGGCCTATTTCGGCGAGGCCGACACCGCCTGCCACGCCCACAAGGGCCGGACGAAGCGGACTGAGATACTGTACCGCCCGGCGGGGACCATTTATGTATATCTTTGCTATGGCATACACTGGATGCTGAATCTGGTCACCGGCCCGGAGGACATGCCCCAGGCGGTGCTCATCCGGGGCGTAGACGACGTGTTCGGCCCAGGACGGGTGACGAAGCGGCTGGCCATAGACGGCTCCCTCAACGGAAAAATGCTGGGAGACGAGCTTATACTGGAAAATGACGGCTTCGCGCCCCAGGCTGCCGCTTCGCCCCGGGTGGGCATCGGATACGCCGCCCCGGAGGATCAGGCCCGGCTGTGGAGGTTCACCGCCATATAAGGCTCACCTGCGATAATCGCGTTGCGTTTATCGCAGATGAAAGGGCTGCAAGGCTTTTTATCCTTTTTATTGGAGATCGATATGACCTGTACTATATGTCCGCGGGCCTGCGGTGCGGATCGGGAGGCCGGAAAGCTGGGCTTCTGCGCCATGGGCCCGGCCCCGGTCGTCGCCCGGGCCGCGCCTCACTATTGGGAGGAACCGTGTATCAGCGGGGAGCGTGGCAGCGGCTGCGTCTTTTTTTCCGGCTGCAATCTGCGATGCGTCTTCTGCCAGAATTATGAGATAAGCGCTCTGGGGCAGGGCCAGGAGGTCTCTGTCCCCCATCTGCGGGATATTTTCCGCCGTCTGGAGGCCCAGGACGTCCACAACCTCAACCTCGTCACCGGCGCGCATTTCGCCCCTGCTATCGCGGAGGCGCTGGAGCCGCCCCCTCCCCTGCCGGTCGTTTGGAACAGCGCAGGCTACGAGTCCGTCCGGACCCTTCGGATGCTGGATGGGAAGGTCCAGGTATACCTGCCAGATATGAAATATTCGGACGCGGCCCTGGCAGGCAGGCTTTCCGCCGCTCCGGACTATCCCGCCGCAGCCAGGGCCGCCATCCTGGAGATGTTCCGCCAGACCGGGCCCTATGAGCTGGACGGGGACGGCATGCTCATCCGGGGCGTGATGATACGGCACCTCGTCCTGCCGGGATATCTGGATAACACCTTCAGCGTCCTGGACTGGATACGGGACACCTTCCGCCCCGGGGATGTGCTGGTCAGCCTGATGGGGCAATATACCCCCAACCATCACGGCGGCCCCGACCGCCGCCTGACCCCGGAGGAATACGCCCGCGCCGCCGATTACATGGCCGCCCTGGGCCTGTTGGAGGGCTACACCCAGGAGCTGGACAGCGCAGAGGAATGCTTTACACCCCCGTTTGATGGGACAGGTGTATAGCAATAGAATATAAAATACCCGGGACATCCGCCGCTGCGGACCTCCCGGGCATTTTTCCGCCTCCTATGGACGGCTTTCCTTAGGCCTTCTGCCGGCTCATCAACCGGTCCACCAGAGCCGTGGTCGCCACGGACAGGACGAAGCAGGCGGGAATGCAGATCAGGCAGGCCTGGTTCAGCGTTATATCAGGGAAGAAATACAGGCAGGGATAGACCACCACCAGATTATTGAGATAATACGCATAGCTCTGCTTTCCCAGCCAGGCAGAGAGCTTGTTGTCGAACAGGCGGGAAAACAGGCTCCGGCCCCGGAACACGCTGATGACGAAAGCAAAAAACAGCACCACGAACAGAAAATCCATGGCTCCGCCGTGCTTATACATCCACAGCCAGGAGGCGGCCATGACGGCAAGCTCCAGCACCGTAGCCAACACCGGCTCCCCGGGAATGGTCACATCCTCCATCCACTCATATACCCGGTATGCGATGCAGCCCACGGTGATATCCGCCACCGCCCGGTAAAAGCCCAGGAAGGGGGCGTATTGGGTGAACAGGATGGTATTTGAGAGACTCCCCTTCCGGTCGAACAGGGTACCGTACAGCATGACCAGCAGGATAGGCGCGATGATCTTCAGAAAGGCATCCTCATTTTTCAGAAGAAGATAATATATCCCCAGACTCGCGAACATCAGTGCGCTGAGATACCAGCAGACGATGTTGATGGACAGGCCCCGGACAAATCCGAAAATGTTCACCAGCGTAAGCTCCGTCCAGCCGATCTGTATCACATCCAGCAGGTGCATCTCCTTTGTGACGAACACCAGCACCAGCGCCACCAATATCCAGGAGAGCAGATGATGAGGGTACAGCGTCAACCACCGGCGCTTCATATAGTGTACGGTGGTGTTCACCGCGTCCTGCCGGAGCTGGGGCGTCACATGGGCGCGGATGGAGCGGAGCATCAGAAATCCGCTCAGGATGAAATACAGCTCCACGAACAGGTAAAAGCCCACGAACGTGGCGTCCTCCTCACCCCGGAAGCCGAAGAAATAGCAGTGGTAGCACAATATCAGCACCGCGCATACGAAGCGATACAGCTCCATGGCCCGATTTTTCTCTCTCATCTCACCCCTCCTTGTCTGTCTCTTTTATGCCGCCGCTCCCGGACCGGCAGTCAGCGCAGGCCCAGAATGGGTGATGACAGCAGGTTGCGGTTCATCACCTCGATGATGCGGCGGTGGTTGTTCTCCGCGCCGTAGCTGGTGTGAGGCGTCACGATGACGTTTTCCATATCCCACAGGGGGCTTTGCTGCGGCAGAGGCTCTGTCTCGAACGCATCCAGCACCGCGCCGGCGAGCCGCCCGCTCTGGAGGGCGTCCACAAGGGCCGGCTCGTCCACCACCGCGCCCCGGCATATATTCACCAGCACGGCCTCCGGCTTCATCAGGGCCAGCCGGCGCTCGTTGATGATATGATAGGTCTCCTGATTGCTGGGCAGAGCCAGCACCAGGATATCCGCGTCCTTCAGGCAGCTGTCCAGCCGGTCCATGGCATAGACCCGGTCGAAGCCGTCCCGCTCCCCCGCTGTCCGGGCCAGGCCCGTAACGTGGCAGTCAAAGCCCCGGAACCGCCTGGCAAAGGCGGCGCCTATGCTGCCCGCCCCGGCGATGAGCACTTGCTTGCCATAAAGCTCCCCCAGATACCGGCGGACATTCCACTGGCGGGTACGCTGCTCCCGGTCAAAATCCCGGAATTTCTTATACAGCGCCAGCACTCCGCCGATGGCGAATTCCGCGATGGGGATGCTGTAAACATCCCGGGCATTGTGGAACTCAATCCCGTGCTCCCGGATATAATCCATGGGCACATGGTCGAAGCCCGCCATGTAGAGCTGTATGTATTTCAGATTGGTAAACCGCTCGATAGGCGTATAGCTGAACAGAAATTTGCAGGCGACAAGCTCAAATCGGGAGGCGTCTCCCTCATACGGCGCGTCATCCCGGCAGATCTCCACCTCTATTCCCTGCTCCAGGAGCCAGTCCCGCTCCTGCCCGGTCAGTTCCCATGTATCGGTGACAAGCATCCTCATCATCCCATACCACCCTTTCTTTTATGTGACAATGCCCTTGATAAAGGGCGGTCTCTCTGGCTTCTCCCGGCAAAGGGTATAGCACCGGCGCAGCTGCTCCGCTCCGTCCCGGGCCTCCGCCTCGGTCCGGGCATAGACCGTGCCAAGACTCTCCCCCGGCTGCACCGGGTCGCCCACCTTTTTATGGAGCACCACACCAACGGACAGGTCTATCTCACTGTCCTTCGTCACCCGGCCGCCGCCCAGGCGCATGCTGACAAGGCCCACGCCCTCGGCCTCTATCCGGGCCACATAACCGCCCTCACCCGCCAGGGCCTCCTGCCGGGCGGGAGCGCATGGCAGCAGGGACGGGTCGTATACACCCCTGTCGTCGCCGCCCTGGGCACGGACGAAGGCTGCAAACCGGTCCAGGGCCGCGCCGCTGGCGATGGCCTTCTCCATCATCTGCCGGGCGGCAGCCTCGTCCGGGGTAAGTCCGCCGCCGATGAGTATCTGCCCCCCAAGGGTCCGGCACAGCTCCATCAGGTCGCCGGTATATTCGCCCTTCAGGGCGGCCAGGGCCTCCCTTACCTCCAGCGCATTGCCCACGGCATTTCCCAGCGGCTCGTCCATATCCGTCACCACGGCGACCACCTTTTTTCCCGCCATACGGCCTACGGCAGTCAGATCGCGGGCCAGGGCAAAGGCGTCCTCCTCCGTGCGCATAAAGGCCCCGGAGCCGGTCTTTACATCCAAAACGATGATATCCGCTCCCGCAGCCAGCTTTTTGGACAGGATGCTGCTGACGATCAGGGGCCGGGAAGCCACCGTGGCCGTCACATCCCGCAGGGCGTAGAGCTTTTTGTCCGCCGGACACAGCTCCGCTGTCTGCCCGGCGATGGCAAAGCCGATCTCGTTGACGCTGCGGATGAATTCCTCCTCCGTCAGACTGGCGGAGAAGCCGGGAAAGCTCTCCAGCTTGTCGATGGTGCCGCCGGTATGGCCAAGGCCCCGGCCAGACAGCTTCGCCAGCTTCACCCCGCAGGCCGCCAGCATGGGACAGAGCACCAGGCTGGTCTTATCCCCCACCCCGCCGGTGGAGTGCTTGTCAGCCTTCAGGCCCTTTATGCCGCTCAGATCAAGCCGGCCTCCGGAGTCCACCATAGCCATGGTCAGCTCATAGGTCTCCTCCAGAGTCATCCCCCGGAAATAGATAGCCATACACATGGCGCTCATCTGGTAATCCGGGATGGTCCCATCTGTGTATCCCTCTATCATGAAACGGATATCCGCCCGGTCAAGGACCCCTCCGTCCCGCTTTTTCTCGATCAGGTCTGCCATATTCATGCCGCGTCACCTCTCGCCCCCAGGGGCAATAGCAATATCTGTATGTGTATAGTATAACACAGCTTTTCCCATTTTCCTAGTACCTGTAGCGTCAGAAGTAATATGGTCTGCCCCCGTGCCACAGAACATGCCGCGGCGCAGGCTCCGCGGATACCGGCTCCTGCTCCGGCGTTCCCTCCGACGGCAGCTGCATCTCGCACTCGGCCGCATACCGGGGATGGGAGGGGAGCCGGCGCAGCTCCATGGGCGAGACGCGCTTGACAAGCCGCAGGCGGCCCTCCTCCGGTTCCGGGATGCCCAGGTATCCCTCTCCGTCTCCGAAAAGGCGCAGCCGGATAAGCCTTCCCACATCCCGTATATCGGCCTCCAGCACGGTCACCGGCCCGTCATGGGACAGGCGTACCGTCCCCTCCTGTCTGCCGTCTATGTAGACAGGTATTTCCATGTCCTGCATATAGATAACCCCCGTTCATTCTGTAATAAGATATGAACGGGGGCCGTGCTTTACGACAGAGACTCAGGGAACATCAGGACAGGTTCTGATTCAGACCAAAGCTGACAGTGATGGCATCATCCACCCTGTTCATGGTCTCCCCGCTCAGCTTTCCCATACGCTCCCGCAGGCGGGATTTGTCCAGCGTGCGCACCTGCTCCAGCAGGATGACGCTGTCACGGGTCAGGCCGCTGTCAGGGGCCTGGATCTCGATATGGGTCGGCAGCCGGGCCTTTCCCACCTGGGAGGTTATGGCCGCGGCTATGACCGTGGGGCTGTGGCGGTTGCCGGTGTTGTTCTGGATGATCAGCACAGGCCGGAGGCCGCCCTGCTCCGAGCCAACGACCGGGCTCAGGTCGGCATAGTAAATGTCTCCGCGTCGAACGGGATTTGTCATGTGAGCACCACTTCCGTGAGATAGTCGCCCGATACATTCTATGTACGGACATGCTATTATTCTCCCACGAAAGAAAAGTTTTTATACCGGGTCAGTCCACATATACCCGGGGCACCCGGGGGCTGACGGCGCAGGTCAGCTCATAGTGGATGGTCCCGGCCAGGTCCGCCACGTCTCCAACAGGCATGGTGCGGCCGAATATCTCCACCTCGTCGCCCGGCCTCACGTCCAGGCCGGTCACGTCCGCCATGCACATATCCATGCAGATACGGCCCACCTGCCGCGCCCTCTGGCCGTTTATGCACACAGTCAGCTTATTGGACAGCACCCGATGGAGGCCGTCGGCATAGCCGATGGGCAGCACCGCCATTTTGCTGGGGCGCTCCACCGTGAAGGTGCGGCCATAGCTGATGGTGTCCCCCGGCTGGTGGTCCTCAATATAGGCCACCCGGGTCTTCAGCTCCATGGCGGGGATCAGGTCGATGCCGCCCTTGTCCGGACCGGGATACAGGCCGTACAGGGCGACGCCAGGGCGCACCATATCCATATACGTCTCAGGAAAGGACAGCATGGCCCCGGAATTGGTGCAGTGGCGTATCCGGAATTTCCGGCCCGTCTCCGCCTCCACAGAGGAGACCGCGTCCTTAAAGCGCTGGAACTGGACGTGGGTGAAGTCCCGCACGCCCTCGTCTCCATCGGAGACGCAGAAGTGGGTAAATATCCCCTCCGCCTCCAGGCCGGGCAGCGGAACGGCCTTCGCCGGGGCGGACAGGTCGGCCTCTCCATAGGCCCGGAACCCCGTCCGGCCCATGCCGGTCTCCAGCTTGAGATGCACCTTCAGCGTCTTGCCCGTACCGGCCAAGGCTTCACTGAACGCCCGGGCCGCATCCAGGCTTCCCACCGCCTGGGTGATAGCATAGTCCGCCAGCGTCTGCGCATATTCCGGCGGCGTATAGCCCAGGATAAGAATGGGCAGCTTTATCCCCTGACGGCGCAGGGCCACCGCCTCGTCCAGACAGGCCACGGCCAGGTATTCGCAGCCCAGCCCCTCCAGCAGGTGCGACACCTTTTCCGCTCCGTGGCCGTAGGAATTGGCCTTCACCACGCCCAAAAAACGGCAGCCGGGCTGCAGGCGGGCCCGCATGGCCTTATAGTTGTGTTCGATGGCGCCCAGGCTCACCTCTGCCCAGGTGCGTTTTTTCATGTCGTCCATTTTTCTCTCCTTTGCGGACATTGTATATCCTTTTTTATGTTATCGTCCATCGGGTGAACGAGCAAGTGATGACCGTCTCCCCTTCTGTGGCGATCTCCCCGGAAACCGGGGCCAGGCTGTCCTTATCCAGCCACAGGGTCAGCACGGACTGCTCCCCCACATACAGCCGGGCCACGATATAGTCCTCCTCCCACCAGAGAAGCTCCGTATAGCCGCTGGCCATGGCGTCCAGCATCACCGGGATGGTGGACACCGGGGTCAGGCCCTCCTCATCCAGGGCCCCGGCCCCCAGCAGGACGTTTTCATAGGAGACCGTGGTCTCCCCCCGCAGGACCGATGCCTTTACGCCGGCGATCAGCTCGGGAGCCAGGACCTCTATCTCCGTCTGCTGTCCGTCATAGACGGCGGACAGAGTATATCCCGCCGCCGTACCGCCGTAATTGGCAGTCAGCTCCGCCTCCAGGACAATCTCCTGGGCCAGGGTCACATCCTCCCGGAATTGGCTAAAGCTCTTTTCCAGCCGTTCCTCCCGCTCCCCGCAGCCAGGCAGAAGCAGGAGGGCTATCATCAGTGCGGAAAGTATCGCTCTCCGCATAGGTCTTACGCTCCTTTATTCAATGGATATGAGGTATTACTGCTCTGTCATCTCCTTCTCCGCCGCAGGCAGAAGCTCGAGGATGCTGCCGGCAGTGACGGCATACTCCCCTCTCTCCGCGGCAGCCAGATCCCCCGCCCGGGCATGGAGCCAGCAGGCGGTAACGACGGCCTGGCGTGGCGTCATCTGCCCCATAAGGCCCCCTATGATACCGGCCAGCACGTCTCCCGTTCCGCCGGAGGCCATGCCGGGATTGCCCGCCACGATCACAGCCCCCTGTCCGTCCGGGAAGGTACAGATCGTGCGGTGGCCCTTCAGCACCACGGCGCAGTGATGAGCCCGGGAAAAATCCATGGCGTCGGTCAGGCGGTCGTTCACCGCCCGGCCCAGGAGTCTGGCAAACTCCCCCTCATGAGGGGTCAGGACCACCGGGGCCCTGGCCTCATCCAGCAGGGACAGGTCCCTGCCGATGGCCCAGAGGGCGTCCGCATCCGCCACGACAGGGATCTCCGTCCTGCACAGCACCTCCGCCACCACGGCAGCCGTCCCCTCGCCCCGGCCAAGCCCCGGGCCGATGACGCAGACGTTGCACTTGGTCAGTCGCTCATCTATCACCTGCAGCGCCTGGGGGCTTATCCGCCCCCGGTTGTCGCACGCCAGGGGGAAGGGCATAGCCTCATCGTTTTTCATCGCGGTCACTTCATATATATCCGCCGGGACGCCCAGATATACCAGTCCCACGCCGGCAATCACAGCAGCTTTGGCACAAAGGGTGGGTGCCCCCGTATAGCCCACGCAGCCGCCTACGACCAGAAGCTTTCCGTAGTCTCCCTTGTGGGTCAGCGGGGCGCGCTTCGGCAGGCGCAGATCACCGGGCCGGATCGCCTGGATGCCGCAGACAGCCTGTCCCAGTATATCCTGGGGGATGCCGATATCCTCCACCTGGACACGGCCGGCGCACTCGCTCCCCGGCTCGATGAAGTGGCCGGGCTTCGCCATGGAAAAGGTCACGGTGCAGGCAGCCCTGACCGCCTCCCCCAATATAGCCCCCGTATCGGCGCTGACGCCGCTGGCGATATCCGCAGACACCACCGGCCGGCCGGAGCGGTTCATCAGCCGCACCGCCTCCAGAGCATCCCCGGTCAGCGGGCGGCTCAGCCCCACGCCGAACAGGGCGTCTATCAGCACGTCCGCCTCTCTCACGGAGGCCTCTATATCCTCATCCCCCGGCACAAACGGCTCCAGCGCGCCGCCGGCCTCTGTCAGGCGCTGCTCCATAGCCAGGGAATCCGGGGTCATTTTCCCCTGCTCCCCCACCAGGAAGGCCCGCACATAAAAGCCCCGCTTCCGAAGGTATACCGCCGCGCCTATGCCGTCCCCCCCGTTGTTCCCGGGGCCGGAAAAGATCACCGCACGTCTGGTCCCCTCGGGAATCTCTACCTGGGCCGATGGCTCCACCACAGACTCCTCCGGGGCAGGCTGTACATCCTCAGCGGCGTTTTCCTCCTTGGATGCCTCCTCCGCAGGAACAGACGCCGCCGCCTTGGGCGCCGGCGGGTCCGGCGGGCAAAACAGCCGCCGCCACAGGCTTTTTTTCTGCACGGGAGCCGGCACCTCCGGCATCGGCGCCTCCGGCTCTGCCGGTTCCGGCTCAGGCTCTGGCTCCGGACTTTTTTCAACCTCCGGCGGCATATCTCCCTCCAGTTCCTCCGGCGGGACGCCCGCCAGAAGCGCGGCTGCCTGCCCCACCAGGGCAGAGGCCCGCTCCATCAGCAGCAGGGAGGAGATCCCCCTCCCTTCGATGGCCTCTCTGTCCGCTTCCTTCATCCTTTTGGCGTCGGATAGCTCCATGTACGTCCTCCTGTTCCAGATACAATAACACAGCGGCTCCCATCACGAAATCGGATGGTCATAATCAATAATTATTATACTCCCTGAGAATGAGCCCGTCAATTTTTATTATAGTTGCGAAACGGACAAGTTTGTGCTATAAATACTATAGTTTTATTATTGTGGTATATACGCGAGGAGAAGCTATGGAAAACAAACTGCGTCAATTAAAGGACCGGTCGCTCCAGGAGATCTGCCAGGCGGACACGCTGGAGGCGCTGGAGAGCATCCGGGTCAAATATCTGGGCAAGAAGGGCGAGCTGACTGCCATACTGAAGCAAATGGGCTCCCTCTCCCCTGAGGAGCGGCCTGTCATGGGCCAGCTGGCAAATCAGGTGCGGGAAGCGCTGACGGAGGCGCTGGAATCCAGCCGGAAGGCGCTGGCGGAAAAGGCCCTGGAAAAGAAGCTGGAGGATGAGCGGGAGGACGTGACCCTTCCCGGCCGTCCGTTCACTGTGGGTCACACCCATCCGCTGACAAAGGTCATCAGCGAGGCCAAGGAGATATTCATCGGCATGGGCTTCACCATCGCCGAGGGCCCGGAGGTAGAGCTTGCGGACTATAACTTCACCCGGCTGAACACCGCCGCCGGGCATCCCGCCCGGGACCGGCAGGATACCTTTTATTTCGACGATGACGACCAGGTGCTGCTGCGCACCCAGACCAGCCCTGTCCAGGTGCGGGTCATGGAGACCCAGCCTCTGCCCATCCGCATCATCTCTCCCGGCCGGGTATACCGCAAGGACGAGGTGGACGCCACCCACAGCCCCATGTTCCACCAGATCGAGGGTCTTGTGGTGGACGAGGGCATCACCTTCGGCGATCTGAAGGGCACCCTGAACGAGCTGGTATGGCGGCTCTACGGGCCGGAGACCAAGACCCGCTTCCGCCCTCACCACTTCCCCTTCACGGAGCCCAGCTGCGAGGTGGACATCCAGTGCTTCGAGTGCCACGGCGCGGGCTGCCGGGTCTGCAAGGGCGAGGGCTGGATAGAGCTTCTCGGCGCGGGGATGGTCCATCCCAAGGTGCTGGATGGCTGCGGCATAGACACGGAAAAATACTCCGGCTTCGCCTTCGGCGTAGGCGCGGAGCGTATGGCGATGTTCCGCTTCGGCATCAGCGATCTGCGGCTGCTGTTCGAGAATGACGCCCGGTTCCTGGAGCAGTTTTAAAGGAGGGGGAAGCAATGGATCTTTCAAGAGAATGGCTGAATGATTATACGACGATAACCGTTTCGGATAAGGAATTCTGCGACGGCATGACCATGTCCGGCTCCAAGGTGGAGTCTCTCTCCCACACAGGAGAGGGCATATCCAACGTGGTAGCGGGCCGGGTCACCTTTATGAATCCCCACCCGGACTCCGATCATATGTGGGTCTGCAAGGTGGACGCAGGCCAGTCCCACGAGCTGAACATCGTCACCGGGGCGCAGAACGTCTCCGAGGGCGACATGGTGCCCGTGGCCCTGGACGGAGCCACCCTCCCCGGCGGCAAGGAAATCCATACCAGCAAATTGCGGGGCGTTCTATCCGAGGGAATGCTCTGCTCTCTGGGCGAGCTGGGGCTGGACGCGCACGACTACCCCTACGCCATCGAGGACGGCATTTTCATCATGCTGGAGCCCTGCGATCCCGGCGACGACATCAAAAAGGTCCTGGGCCTGGGAGACAGCGTGGTGGAGTTTGAGATCACCAACAACCGGCCCGACTGCCTGAGCGTCATCGGCCTGGCACGGGAGGCCGCCGCTACCTTCGGCACGGAGCTGCACATCCCCGAGCCTCAGGTAGAGGGCGCGGGAGATGATATCTCCAACTACCTCTCTATAGAGATAGAGGACCCGGAGCTCTGTCCCCGGTACACCGCCAGGATGGTGAAGAACATCCGCATTGAGCCGTCCCCCGCCTGGCTGCGCCGGCGGCTGCGCGCCTCCGGTATCCGTCCCATCAACAACATTGTGGACATCACCAACTACGTCATGCAGGAATACGGCCAGCCGATGCACGCTTTCGACTTCTCCTGCGTGGGCGGCAGCAAGATCGTCGTCCGCAAAGCCCGGCCCGGGGAGAGCATCATGACCCTGGACGGGAATAACCGCTCCCTGACTCCCAATATGCTGGTCATCGCCGATGCGGAAAAGCCCATCGGTGTGGCCGGCGTCATGGGCGGCGCCAACTCCGAGATCGTGGACGACACCCGCACCATCGTGTTCGAGTCCGCGAACTTCAACGGCACCTCCGTCCGCAAGACCGCCATCGGCCTGGGCATGCGTACAGACGCCTCCGGCAAGTTTGAGAAGGGCCTGGACCCTGAGGGCACCGTCCCCGCCGTCCAGCGGGCCTGCGAGCTGGTGGAGCTGCTCTGCGCCGGAGACGTGATAGACGGCATGATCGACGTAGTGGCAAAGCCCGCCCAGGTAAAGACCGTGCGGCTGGAGCCGGAAAAGGTCAACGCCCTGCTGGGCACCTCCCTCTCCCGGGACTACATGGTCTCCGTGCTGGAAAAGCTGGGCTTCGAGATGCGGGGCGACCAGATCGCGGTGCCCTCCTGGCGCAGCGATATCGAGCACTATGCCGACATCGCGGAGGAGGTGGCCCGGTTCTATGGCTATGATGTGATCGAGCCGACCATGTTCCGGGGCAAGACCGCCCAGGGCGGCTGGAGCGACAAGCAGCGGTTTGAAAACCGGCTGGCCAGCCTCTCCCGCGCCATGGGCTTCAGTGAGATACTGACCTATTCCTTCGGCAGTCGTACCGCCTGGGATAAGATCCACCTGCCGGAGGATTCTCCTCTGCGGAAGGCCTTTGTGATACAAAACCCCCTGGGAGAGGACCGCAGCGTCATGCGCACCACCCCCATGCCCTCCATGCTGGATGTGCTGAGCCTGAACGCGGCGCGCCGCAACCCGGTCGTGCGGTTCTATGAGCTGGCTACCGTCTACCGTCCGGAGGAAAACGGCCCTCTGGCAGATGAAAACCCCTGGCTGACCCTCGGAGAATACGGCGGGGACGTGGACTTCTTCCAGCTGAAGGGATGCGTGGACGCCATCCTCAGGGATGTGCGCATCGAGAACATCTCCTATGTCCAGGAGAGCGGCAACGCCGCCTTCCATCCCGGCCGCTGCGCCCGTGTTCTCTCCGGCAATCGGGAGATCGGCATTCTGGGCCAGCTCCATCCCGCCGTATGCGAAGCCTATGAGCTGGAGGAAAACACCTTCTTCGCCCAGCTGGACACCCGGGCCATGCGGGCCTGTCAGGGACCGGAGCAGACCTTCACCCCCCTGCCCCGCTATCCTGCCGTCAGCCGGGACATCGCCCTGGTCTGCCGGGCAGATATCCCCGCCGCCGCGCTGGAGGCCACCATCGCAGCCGCCGGCGGACCTTATCTGGAGAGCGTGAAGCTGTTCGACGTTTATACCGGCGCTCCCATTCCCGATGGCTTCCGGAGCCTCGCCTTCGCCCTGACCCTTCGGGCCCCCGATCAGACCATGACGGAGGAGCAGACCACCGCCGCCATCAACGCCGTCCTCTCCGCTCTAAAGGACGAGCACGGGGCTACGATCCGCTGAGAAAGGCTTAATTTCATTTCATAATATCCCGCCAACACATTTTGACCCGCTCACCGCGCCTCGCTGTCTGTTTTCGGCATGAGGTGCGGTGAGGTTGCTTTTTCAGAAAAATATGTCGGAAAAATTAATAGTTTCGTAACAC
>JAJQBY010000059.1 GCA_021203045.1 Oscillospiraceae bacterium
ATAATATTTTATTATAAACATCATAAGTTTACTTTTATCCTATATTGGGCCGGAGCCGCCCCAGCGCGGAGGGCCGGCAAAAGGGGAGAGATACAACAAATGGAGCAATCATCACAGGTCCAACAGACGCAGGAGCTTTACCGGCCCTGCTTCGAGCATGACGCCTGCGGCATCGGCACGGTGGTGGACATCAAGGGCCGCCCCAGCCATCAGATCGTGGACGATGCCCTGAAGATCGTGGAAAAGCTGGCCCACCGGGCCGGCAAGGACGCCACCGGAGCGACCGGTGACGGCGTGGGCATCCTGGTGCAGGTGTCCCATCCCTTCTTCAAGGCGGCAGCCGCTGCATGCGGCATTACCCTTGGCGGGCCGAGAGACTATGGGGTAGGAATGTTCTTCTTCCCCCAGAACAGCGTCAAGCGCAGCCAGGCCAAGAAAATGTTTGAGATCATCGTGGAGAAGGAGGGCATGAAGTTTCTGGGCTGGCGGGAGGTGCCCACCTGTCCGGAGATACTGGGCCAGAAGGCCCGGGACTGTATGCCCTGCATTTTGCAGGGATTTGTGGAGCGCCCCAGGGACGTGGCCGCAGGCCTTCCCTTTGACCGGCGGCTGTATGTGGCCCGGCGGGTCTTTGAGCAGTCCAACGACAACACCTATGTGGCCTCCCTGTCCTGCCGCACCATCGTATATAAGGGAATGTTCCTGGTCGATCAGCTCCGGGGCTTCTATAAGGATCTGCAAAGCGAGGAATACACCTCCGCCATCGCCATGGTGCACTCCCGCTTCTCCACCAACACCACCCCCAGCTGGGAGCGGGCCCATCCCAACCGCCTGATCCTGCATAACGGGGAGATCAACACCATCCGGGGCAACGTCGACCGTATGATCGCCCGGGAGGAGACCATGTCCTCCGCCGTCATGCGGGAAAATATGGACAAGATTTTCCCTGTCATCAACAGCAGCGGCTCCGATTCCGCCATGCTGGACAACACCCTGGAGTTCCTCGTGATGAACGGCATGGAGCTGCCCCTGGCCCTGATGATCACCATTCCGGAGCCGTGGAAAAACGACAAGAAGATCAGCCGGAAAAAGCGGGACCTTTACCGCTATTACGCCACCATGATGGAGCCCTGGGACGGCCCCGCCTCCATCCTGTTTTCCGGCGGCGATCTGGTGGGGGCCATTCTGGACAGAAACGGCCTGCGGCCCTCCCGCTATTACCTGACGGACGACGACCGGCTCATCCTCTCCTCGGAGGTGGGCGTGCTGGATATCCCGGAGGAGCATATCATCAAAAAGAGCCGGCTCCAGCCGGGCAAAATGCTTCTCATCGACACCAAGCGGGGCCGCCTGCTCATGGACGCGGACCTGAAGGACTACTATGCCTCCCGCCAGCCCTATGGGGAGTGGCTGGACCAGAATCTGGTCCAGCTGAAGGATCTGCCCATCCCCAACCAGCAGGTGCAGACCCATACCCAGGTCATGCGGGACCGGCTTTACCGGGCCTTCGGCTATACCTATGAGGAGGTAAAGGACTCCATCCTCCCCATGGCCCGCACCGGCGCAGAGCCCACCGCCGCCATGGGCAGCGACGTGCCTCTGGCCGTTCTGTCGGAGAAATATCCGCCCCTGTTCCATTACTTCAAGCAGCAGTTCGCCCAGGTGACGAACCCGCCCATCGACGCCATCCGGGAGGAGTGCGTCACGGACACCACCGTTTATGTAGGCTCGGACGGAAACCTGCTGGAGGAGAGCGCGGAAAACTGTAACGTTCTGCAAATCAACAACCCCATCCTCACCGGCGTAGACCTGATAAAGATCAAGGCCATGCACCGGGACGGGTTCCATGTGGAGACCGTGAGCCTCCTGTACTATAAAAATACGCCGCTGGAGCGGGCCCTCGACCGGCTGTTCGTCCAGTGCGACAAGGCGTACCGCCTGGGGGCCAACATCCTGGTGCTGTCCGACCGGGGCGTGGATGAAAACCATGTAGCCATCCCCTCCCTGCTCGCCGTGTCCGCCATGGAGCAGCACCTGATCCGCACAAAAAAGCGCACCTCCGTCTCCATCATCCTGGAGAGCGCGGAACCCCGGGACGTGCATCATTTCGCCCTGCTGCTGGGCTATGGCGCCCGGGCCATCCAGCCCTATCTGGCCCACGAGTGCATCGCGGAGTGCATCCACCGGGGGCTGCTGGACAAGGATGAGCACACCGCCATCAACGACTATAACAAGGCAATCCTGAACGGCATCGTGAAGATCGCCTCCAAAATGGGCATCTCCACCATCCAGTCCTATCAGTCCGCGCAGATATTCGAGGCCGTGGGCATCCGCCAGGACGTGATAGACAAATACTTTACCCATACGGTCAGCCGGGTGGGGGGCATCGGCATAGAGGAGATCGGCGCCGCGGTGGAATATCACCACAGCCACGCCTTCGACCCCCTGGGTCTGGGGGTAGACACCACCCTGGACAGCATAGGCTTCCACAAGCTCCGCTCCGGAGACGGCAGCGAGGAGCATCTGTTCGATGCGGAGACCGTCGTCACCCTGCGGGAGGCCACCTGGAACGGCGATTATGAAAAATTCAAAAAATATTCCAGCCGCCTGAACCGGGAGCGCAGCCCTCACACCCTGCGGGGACTGATGGAATTTTCCTGGGCCGAGGACGGCGGCATCCCCATCGACGAGGTGGAGGGCGTGGATTCCATCGTCCGCCGGTTCAAGACCGGGGCCATGAGCTACGGCTCCATCTCCAAGGAGGCCCATGAATGCCTGGCTATCGCCATGAACCGGCTGGGAGGCAAATCCAACTCCGGCGAGGGCGGCGAGGAGCCGGAACGCCTGGGAACAGAGAGAAACAGCGCCATCAAGCAGGTGGCCTCCGGCCGCTTCGGCGTCACCAGCGAATATCTTTGCAGCGCCCAGGAGATACAGATAAAAATGGCCCAGGGGGCAAAGCCCGGCGAGGGCGGCCATCTGCCGGGGAAGAAGGTATACCCCTGGATCGCCCGCACCCGCTATTCCACCCCCGGCGTCAGCCTGATCTCTCCCCCGCCTCACCATGACATTTACTCCATCGAGGACCTGGCCCAGCTGATCTTCGATCTGAAAAACGCCAACCGGGCCGCCCGGATCTCCGTGAAGCTGGTATCCGAGGCCGGGGTAGGCACCATCGCCGCAGGCGTGGCAAAGGCCGGCGCCCAGGTAGTGCTGATATCCGGCTATGACGGCGGCACAGGCGCCGCGCCGCGAAACTCCATCCAGAACGCCGGCCTGCCCTGGGAGCTGGGTCTGGCGGAGGCCCATCAGACCCTGATCGCCAACGGCCTCCGGGAACGGGTCATTCTGGAAACGGACGGCAAGCTGATGACCGGCCGGGACGTGGCCATCGCCGCCATTCTGGGGGCGGAGGAATTCGGCTTCGCCACCGGGCCTCTGGTATCCATGGGCTGCCTGATGATGCGGGTATGCAATCTGGACACCTGCCCCGTGGGCGTGGCCACCCAGAACCCCGATCTCCGCTGCCGGTTCAAGGGAAAACCGGAGTATGTGATGAATTTCATGCGCTTCGTAGCCCAGGAGCTGCGGGAGATCATGGCAAAGCTGGGCGTCCGCACCGTAGACGAGCTGGTGGGCCGCACCGATCTGCTCCGCATGCGCCAGGACCTGACGGGTAAGCAGGCCCACAGCGTCGATCTGTCCGGCATTCTGAGCACCGCCCACCAGGAGGAGAACGCCGTCTCCCACAAGCCTGAGGCGGATTACGACTTCCATCTGGAACAGACGCTGGATGAGAGCGTGCTGCTGCCGGCCTTCAAGAAAACACTGAAGGACGGCACACCCAAGAAGGTGTCCGTGAAGGTATCCAGCACCAACCGAACCTTCGGCACTATCCTGGGCTCAGAGGTGACAAAGCGGTTCGGGAACCGCCTGCCGGACGATACCCTGACCATCGAGGCCAGCGGCGGCGGCGGACAGTCCTTCGGGGCGTTTCTGCCCAAGGGGATGACCATCCGCCTGACCGGAGACAGCAACGACTACTTCGGCAAGGGCCTGTCCGGCGGCAGGCTGATCGTCCGCCCGCCGAAAAACAGCGCCATCAACCCGGGAGAGAACATCATCATCGGAAACGTGGCCCTGTACGGCGCCACCTCCGGCTGCGCCTACATAAACGGCATGGCCGGCGAGCGGTTCTGCGTGCGTAACTCCGGGGCGGAGGCCGTCGTGGAGGGCGTGGGCGACCACGGTTGCGAATATATGACCGGCGGCTGCGTGGTGATTCTGGGCTCCACAGGCAAGAACTTCGCCGCAGGCATGAGCGGTGGCATCGCCTATGTGCTGGACGAGCGGCACGAGCTGTATCTCCAGCTCAACAAGGACATGGTATCCATGGGCGCGGTCACGGCAAAATACGATATCGCAAAGCTGAAGGCCATGATAACGGCTCACGTGGAGGCCACCGGCTCCCAGCGGGGCAGGACCATCCTGGAAAACCGGGAGGAGATGCTCCCCCTGTTCAAGAAGATCACCCCCACGGATTACAGCCGTATGCTCATCGCCATCGGCCAGCTGGAGGAAAAGGGTATCCCCCGGCAGCAGGCGGAGCTGGACGCGTTTTATGCCGTACAGAAGGGAGGGGCCTGAAATGGGAAAGACCACAGGCTTTTTGGAGTATAAGCGTATGGAGCGGCCCTGCGCCGCCCCCGGGGAGCGCATAGAGGATTTCCGGGAATTTCACGGGGAGCTGTCCCTTCAGGACAGACAGCTGCAGGGCGCCAGGTGTATGAGCTGCGGCGTGCCCTTCTGCCAGTCCGGTTTCGGCTGCCCGCTCCACAACCTGATTCCGGAGTGGAACGACGAGATATACAACGGCAACTGGGCCCACGCCCTGGACCGGCTGCTGAAGACCAACAGCTTTCCCGAGTTCACCGGCCGGGTATGCCCCGCTCTGTGCGAGGCGGCCTGCACCTGCGGCCTGGACGGGGAGCCGATATCCATCCGGGACAACGAGCTGGCCCTGGTGGAATACGGCTACGCAAACGGCCTGATCGAGCCGGCGCCCCCCGCCGTCCGCACCGGCCGCCAGGTGGCGGTGGTCGGCTCCGGCCCTGCGGGCCTGGCAGCGGCGGACCGGCTGAACAAGCGGGGCCACGGGGTCACCGTATTCGAGCAGGACGACCGGGTGGGAGGCCTGCTGATGTATGGCATCCCTAACATGAAGCTGGATAAATCCGTCATCGACCGGCGCATCCGGCGGATGGAGGCGGAGGGCGTGACCTTCCGCACCGGCGTGAAGATCGGCCGGGACATGACAGGCGATGCCCTTCTGAAGGAATATGACGCAGTGGTCCTTTGCTGCGGCGCAAGGGAGCCGCGGACGGTGGACTATGAAAACACCCCCGCCTCCGGGGCATATCAGGCCCTGGACTATCTGACCGCCGCCACTAAGGCCGTCCTGGCCGGGACGGAGAGCGAATGCTCCGCCCGGGGCAAGCATGTAGTCATCATCGGCAACGGCGACACCGCCACAGACTGCGTAGCCACCGCCGTGCGCCAAGGGGCCGTCTCCGTCACCCAGCTGGTCCGCAAACCCGCCCCCGACGGGGCGGCCCGGGTCTGGCCCTATCCCGCCAGGACCGGCGCGCCGGATTACGGCCAGGAGGAGGCCATCGCCCGCTTCGGCCATGACCCCCGTCTGTATGAGACTGTAGCCAGGCGTTTGGAGACGGACGAAAATGGCGCTCTCACCGCCGTGACGGTGGATACCGCCGGGCAGGAGCGGACCCTCCCCGCAGAGCTACTGCTTCTGGCAGCGGGCTTTTCCGGCGCGGAGGCCCTAGCTCCGGAAACCTTTGGCCTGGCCCTGGACGGAAGGGGCCGTCTGGGCCATATGGACAACTTCGCCACAGAAAACGAAAAGGTATTCGTGGCCGGGGATATGCGCCGGGGCGCATCCCTGGTGGCCATCGCCATCGCCGAGGGCCGCGACTGCGCCAAGGCTGTGGATGAATATCTGGAAGGATATACGAATCTATAAGCAGCGCTTTACGAATAGCGAGGCATCCGCCGACGGCGGGTGCCTCGTGCTGTTTTTCCGGGAAGTCGATGTTTATATAATATGATCGCGTTTCCCGGCAAAATCTCCCATGTTTCAATACCCGGCAGCAAAGCGGGCATTTCACATGAAAATAATACATACAGCCCGCGGAAATCCTCTTGACTTATTGCGCGGCAAAGATTAAGATTAATGAATAGCGATCCTTAGTGATTCTAATAACCACTAATCACGGGTCGCCAAAAAGTATTATAGGGAGGCATTTTTGTGAAAAAACGATTATTAGCATTGATCTGTGCGGCCGTGCTGCTATTCGCCTGCGGCATTCCCGCCATGGCGGACAGCTCCTCTGCGGAGACCGGCACCCTGACCCTGACATGGGGCGATCTAACGGCGGGAGATCTGGACCTGTCTGAGCAGACCGTCACGAACCAGGAGGTCGTGGCTTATCTTCTCCGTTGGGCGGGAATGGAGGAGAGCCAGCTCGGCTCCTATCCTGACGACTATAATTCCCTGGCCGAGAGCATGGGCATGACCGATGGGATCGAGGACTACGACCCCACCGCTCCCTGTACCCAGGAAAATCTGGCCGTGATGATGGAGACCGCCCAGGTCCTTTATGACGCGCTCCACGCCGATACACTGGAGCCCCTGTTCCTGAACGGCATGGCGCAGCCTATCTTCCCGTTCACCTCCGGCGCGACGGAGGAGGGCTATGACAACGCCGACAGCGATATCATTCGCTACTGCGTCTATGTGGAGACCAACTACGACACGGACGGCGACGGACAGCTGGATCTGGTCAAGGCGCTGGTCCAGGTGCCCCGGGCTGCCGTCGAGGGGGATTACGAGGCCGCTACCATTTATGAGGCCCGCCCCTACATCGCCGGCACCACTGACCTCGGCTGGGGCGAGGACCCCCACGTAGAGGGCGGCTACGACCTGGAGAGCATGTACAGCCAGCCCGAGGCGCGGACCCCCGCCAGCGACCCTGTAAGCACCCTGGAGGCCGCAGCGGACGCAGATTCCAGCGACTGGTATTACTGGAACGAGTGCGAGGAGGCCTATGACTACGAGGATCTGGACTGGTATGACTACTATCTGGTCCGCGGCTATGCCGTTGTGGTATCCGCCGGCATCGGCACGTTAGGCTCCGAGGGCTTTGAGACCTGCGGCACCGATCTGGAGATTGACGCCTTTAAGTGCATCATCGAATGGCTCCACGGAGACCGGGTGGCCTACACCGACACCACCAGCAACATCCCCGTAGAGGCCGACTGGTCCAACGGCAAGGTGGGCATGACCGGCCGCTCCTATGCCGGCACCACCCAGTTCGCCCTTGCCACCACCGGCGTAGAGGGCCTGGAGACCATCGTCCCCGTGGCCGGCATCGCCAGCTGGTATGAATACACCAACAGCCAGGGCATCTCCACCGAGGTCGACGTCGCCTACAGCGATTGGCTGGCATCCTATTGCGCCAGCCGCTATCTGGACGAGGACGACTGGGCCTCGATCAAGGAAAGCTACGGCATGTATCTGCAGCAGATCAAGGAGGATCAGGAGGCCACCAACGGCGACTACAGCGAGCATTGGGCCGTCCGGGATTATACCCTGAACGCGGAAAATATCCAGTGCTCCGCCCTCATCGTCCACGGTCTCAACGACGACAACGTGAGGACCAAGCAATTCGATCTGATGTATCAGGCCTTTGAGGAGGCTGACGCCACCGTAAAGCTCCTGCTCCATCAGGACAGCCATGTGACCCCCACCTACCCCTCTCAGGAGTTTGAGTTCCTCATTGACGATCAGTATTATGATGAGCTCCTGAACAAGTGGTTCAGCCACTATCTCTATGATGTGGACAACGGCATAGAGGACATGCCCGCCGTCACCGCCCAGAGCAACACCGACGGCCAGGTGTGGAACACCTATGACGACTGGAAGACCGATCAGGCCGTCACCCTCACCGGCGAGGACGCCGAGGAGGAAACCACCACCATCAGCAGCGACTATGACGCCATCGGCGTGGACTACAACAACTGGGAGGACACCTTCACCAGCGGCTCCACCGAATCCAGCGCCATGTATACTATGGAGGTCACCGAGGATATGGTCATCAAGGGCACCGTGGCGGTAAGCTTCCAGGCTACCACCACCAACGGCGAGCTCGTGGTGACCGTGGAGGAAGCGGCCGAGGAGGAGCCCGAAGCAGCGGCTGAGGACGCATCCGAAGAAGCGTCTGCCGAAGCGTCCGGGGAAGCCTCCGCAGAGGCCTCCGGGGAAGCACCTGAGGAGGCCGAGGCCGTTTATACCGAGCTGGAGGACAGAGACGCCCTGATGGTCAGCGCCATGCTGGTGGATATCGCCCCCGAGGGCGAGACCTTCTCCGCCTTCGTTGCGAATCCCACCTATGTGGATACGGTCACCCTGGACAAGCTGGGCGCCTGGATGGGCGGCGGCCTGGAGAACTATGATCTGGTAGAGCTGGCGGCGACCGAGGTGAGCTACAAGATCATCGCCCGCGGCTGGATGGATCTGTGCAACCCCGGCTCTGGCTATGCGTCCTCTGACGTGGCCGAAAAGGTGAGCCTGGTGGAGGGCGAGTATTACGACTACACGATTTACCTCCAGCCCAATCTCTATGAGGTGGAGGCCGGTCACACCCTGGCACTGGTGATCTACACCTGGGAGCCCGGCAAGGCCGAATACACCCAGAACTACTTCATCACCATAGACAACGCCACCGTATCCGCCAGTATCCCCATCGACTGATAGATACGTCCCAATAACGAGAGAGTCCGGATGCCTGTGCGGCATCCGGACTTTTTGCGCCGCCAGAACGACAAACGCAAAATATTTTACGATAAACATTAAAAAATAGTTGACAAACGTTATTCCCCATGCTATACTGGCCCCATCAGATATATGGGAGGTATCCAAATGGATAAGCTTTGCAAAACAGCCAGAGGGCTGGACGTATTCTTTCGGGTTCTTTTTTGGCTCGCGGTGGCGCTGGGCGCGGTGATGCTGATCGCAGACATCGCCGTGCTGGCCGGAGCCGGCACAAACAATGGGGAGAGCTTTCACTGGCTGGTCACCCTTGATGCGAACGGCACGGCCTACAGCATGGCGGACGCCGCGGCGGACGGACTGCCGGGGACATTTATCGCTCTGTCTGTCCTGTTTTTGCTGTCCCTTGCCTTTGGCCTTTGGGTCCTGCATGTCATCCGGCAGCTGCTTCGGCCCATGAAGGAGGGTCGTCCCTTCGAGAGCGCCGTCAGCCAGAGCCTGCGGCAGTTGGGCTGGATGGCCGTCGCCTACGGCGTATTGGAGGTAATCGTCACCGCCATTGCGCAATTCGTGCTGACCCGGGCGCTGAACACGACAGGCGCCGCCCTGGACATAGGCTATGACCTGACCTGGCTTCTGGTTGCCGTGCTGCTGTTTTTGTTCTCCTATATCTTCCGCTACGGAGAGGAGCTGCAGCGCCAGGCGGACGAGACTCTATAAGGAGGCGCGCCATGGCAATCATTTTACGGCTGGACAGGGTGATGGCCGACCGAAAGATGTCATTAAACGAGCTGTCCGCCCGGGTGGGCATCGCAAATGTCAATCTCTCCAAGATCAAAACCGGCAAGGTCAGCGCCATCCGCTTCTCCACCCTGGAGGCTATATGCGAGGCCCTGGACTGCCAGCCGGGGGACATTCTGGAATACCAAAGGGATGAAAAAAAGCCGGAGGCGGAGGCATAGCTCATCGTTTTTCTTGTGACGACCAGGTAAATTGGTTGAGGTAAACGGCGGAGAAATGTGATATTCTATTAATATTCCCTGAAAATATTATGAAAAGGAGAAGACTTATGAAGATCACAAAGATCCTGGCAAGCCTGCTGGCTGTGTGCCTGGTGCTTTCCTCCGCCTGCTTCGCCACCGGCGACGCTTCCGGCGAAGCATCAGGAGAGGCCTCCGGCAGCAGCGGGCGGCTCCTGACCGTTTCAGAAGGCGAGCTAACCGTCAGCGAGGAGGGGACCTGGACCGTGGAGGGCGACCTGCCGGAGAGCGGAGACGCCATCGCCGCTATCCAGTTCACCGCCGGCTCCGCCTCGGAGACATTCCTTTCCGTCACCGCCTCGGAGCATGTTGACGCCCTGGAGGACGGCTTCACCGCCATTTTGGGTGATGAGCAGGAGCTTTTCGCCGTTCCCAACTTCGCGGAGATCTATTCAAACGACGGTCTGAATCCCAACGCCGAGGGCTATGATCTGGACTACACCTGGATAAGCCAGATCGACTGGGATGAGGACAGCGACACCTACGGCCAGTATACCGCCGTTACCGAAGGGGGCCAGGCACTGCTGTCCGAGCTTCTGGACGGGGCCTACTACAGCGTGTCCATCTCCGGGGATTCCCTGGACAATGAGACCGCCAGCCGCGGGCCCACCCAGGTATCCGTCTCCGGCGGCGCGGCATTGCTGATAGAGAACGCCTATATTTACAGCGAGGGCCTGGAGGGGCTGGCCGTCTCCAACAGCGGCACCAGCGGCGTGGGCTCCACCCTGGTGGTGAAGGACTCCCTGCTGGTCACCCGGGGCTATGTCCCCGCCTTTGCGGGCCAGTCTGAGAATCTGCCCAACGACCCCCTGCTGGTCACCGGCGCAGACCGCACCGTCCTTTCCGGCGGCGAGAGCGTTACCTATTATTATGACACCGTGGTCACGGTGGACGGCTGGGCCTCCATCTCCACGGACAGCGCCTCCGGCGACGGCGTCGACCTGGTGGCTGTGAACACCTTCGGCTCCGCCCTGCTTGGCGGCTATGGCACCTATGCCGACGGCAACTGCCGGGATTACTTCTACGCCTCCGTTCTGGAGGGCGCGGAGATCGGCATCATTATCGCCGGGACCGGCGAGGTCAGCGTCTATGACGGAGACGAGGGCATAGAAGGCGGCGCCGGATACGGCGTGGGCCTGTACGGGGATATCGACCCCTATGCCTTCGCGGACGAGGACGAGGATTACACCGCCCTGGGCGGCTCCACTATCGCCGGCGGCCGCTACGCGGTCATGATGCACCTGGCCGGCTCCTATTCCGCCGACCCCCAGGGTTATCTCTACGTGAAGGACAGCACCCTTCTGACCGACCGGGAGCTGCTCTCCGATGAGGACGTGGAATACAGCATCAACGCCTCCTGGTATGGCCAGGAAATCAGCCCCAACATCCAGAAGTACATCGAATACACCGAGGGCTCTGTCATCTTCCTGCGGGGCACCAACGCCGAGGTCATTCTGGACAATGTAACCATGGAGTCCTACAGCGGCGTTCTGATTCAGTCCGCCCTGAATAACGACACCAGCACCCCTGAGACTCCCGCCGGCACCAACGCCGTGGGTAACCGGATCACCATGAGCAACATGGACGTGACCGGCGATATTCTGGACGAGGATTATGAGCGGGTCATGACCCTGACCCTGGACAACACCTCTCTGACCGGCGCCATCACCAGCGGCACCTGCGAGAGCTGGACCGAATACTGGCTGGAAGCCGGATATGTGGAGGATTACACCATCGGCCTCGCCTCCAACACCTTTGGCGAGGAGGCCGCCCTGGACGCCTTTGTCCACAGCATCACCGTGAACGAGGACGGCACCTATGAGGTGACCGAGTATGGCGACGATCAGGGCACCGAACTGACGCTGACGAACGGTTCCGTCTGGCACGTCACGGCGGAAAGCACCCTGACCGCCCTGACCATCGACGAGACCTCCACCCTGGACGGCATCCTGTATGTAGACGGTGTGGAGACCGAGGCCGCTGCCGGCTCCTATGCAGGCGCTATCACCGTTCTGCCCGCGGAATAAAATTCCACAGGCTCCCATAAAATCAGGCCCGGCGCGAAATCGCGCCGGGTCATTTTTTAATGCAGGTCCGGAAGAATCCTTCTGTCCTTCACCCAGTATTTTTGATAATAGCGGTTGCTGGCGAAGCCGTCTCCGATCTCGTGCATTTTCCCGTACATCTCCTCCTTCAGCGCCTGCTTCACATCCTCATAGGCGCCGTCCTCTGCCAGATTTTTCATCTGATACGGGTCGCTGACGTTATCAAAAAGATATTCCCTTCCATCGGCCCGATATACGGCAAAGGTATATCTCCGGGAGCGTATGGCCCGCCACTCTCTGCCGTTTCCGAATACGGCGGTGGGGCCGGTGCCCATCATCAGGCAGTTGTTTTCGCATTCGCCGCCGGTCAGGATACAGTCGCTTATATCCCGGCCCTGCACGGTTTCGGGAACGGGGAGCTTCATCATGGAAAGCAGCGTGGGCATGATGTCCACCGTATTGAAGCAGGTCTGATTGCGGTCGGTTGGCAGCCTGTCCCCCCATCTGATAAAAAACGGGACCCTGACCGCCTCGTCATAGAATATATTTTTTGCGTGTCTGCCATGAGCGCCGAACATCTCTCCATGGTCGGAGGTGAAGACGAAGATGGTATCGTCGTATACGCCCTCCTCCTTCATGGCCGCGATAAGCCTGCCGATATTCCGGTCAAGGTTCGCCGTCATGGCGTAATACACCCGCTTCCACGCCTCCAGCTTTTTGCGCTGGCCGGGCATGAATCTGGCCCACATATCCGCGTGCGGGTCGTTGCGGGCCTGATAGTTGGGCGGCAGCGGAAAGGTCACGTCGGAAAACAGGTCGTAGTATTCCTCCGGCACATTGTCCCGCGTCCACGGGTCATGAGGCGTTCCGTAGGACAGAAACAGCCCGAAGGGCTTCCCACTGCGCTTGTGGGCCTTAATGCGCTCGATGGCCATATCCGTCTGCTCGTCCGGCTCGTACTGCGTGTAGTAGATCTTTTCCTCCGCGTCCAGATGATAATAGGCCTTGGGAGCGTAATACTCATGATGAAAATTATACGCCGCAAAATACCCCGTAAAGCCCAGCCGGTCCCGTCCCGGCGGGATAAAGGAGTTTTTCACATCATAGTGATGGCCCAGCTGCGCCGCGTACATATGCCATTTACCGATATAGGAGGTTTCATAGCCGCCCTCCTCCAATACGGCGGCAAGGCTTCTGTGCTCCGGGTTCAGGCGTATCTCGTTGATGACCATTCCTGTGCCGCCCCGGGAGGCGGTATACTTGCCCGTCAGCAGCGACGCGCGGTAGGGCGCGCATACGGGGTGCCCGGAAACGGCATTATCCATCACCGTGCATTCCCGGCTCAGGGCGTCCAGCGCCGGCGTTCTGGCAAGGGCGTCTCCGTTGCAGCCGATGCTCCCATACCGGAGCTGGTCGGCAAAAACATATACAAGGTTCGGTCTGCCGGTATCCATCATATCTTCTCCGTGGTATAAGCGGCCCTTCTCTGGGCCAGCTCCCGGTGCATTTGCTCCGTGGTCCTTTTGTTCAGCGGGTAAACGATCATCAGCACGAACATGATAAGATACATGATAAAGGGCACCAAAGTCGCCACGTTGTACATCCCGCTCAGAACGCTCTCCCCCTGAGAGACCCCGCTGCCTGCAAGACTGCTATCATATCCCGCCAGGCTCACGAACCAGGGTGCCAGCGCGGCGATGGCCTGGCCGATCTTGCGCATAAAGGTGAAAATGGCATAATCCGCCGCCTCCTCCCGGCGGCCGGTCTTCCACTCATTATGGTCGATGATATCCGCCGCCATGGACCAGACCTCCAGCGTCATGAAGCCCACGCCTGCATTGATAAACAGGGCCAGGATAATAAAGCCGTACACGTTATCCGCGCCCAGATGCAGAACATAGGTCAGAAAGCTCGCCACTACGGAAACGCCCAGGCACACCAGGGAAAATTCCTTTTTCCCGATCCCTTTTATAATGCGATTGGCAAAGGGTATCATCAGGACCATGGGCAGATAGGTGATGATCATATAGACCGTATTCATCGAGCTGTTCTGGAAGTAATCCTTGAACAGATAGAGGTTCACCGTGCTGGTGTACATCTGCGCCGCGATCAGCAGGCAGCCGATCAGGCTCATGGAGACGAACGCTCTGTTTTTCAGCACGCCCCGAATGGTGGTCCTTACCGAAACCTTCTCCCGCTCCTCCGCAACGACCACCCTCTCTGTCGTCAGCTTGAAGCCCAGGAAGTAGAAAACAATCATGGCCGCGGCTATGATGACCATTGCGATAAGCAGCCGGTGGGCGTCCATCTGATTGCCGTCCGCGCCCGCCGTCATGACGAGAACAGGAAATATCAGCGTGGGCAGATTGCCTATCCCGCCCCCCACCGACCGGCACATGGACAGGATGCTTCGCTCAGATTGATCTGTGGTCATCACGCTGGCCAGGGAGCCGTAGGGCACCAGGACCACGGTATACAGCATGCCATAGCAAATATACATGGCCGCGACCCATACGGTACGGAACGCAAGCCCCCCGCCGGGGTTTAAAAACACCAATACAGAGACCACCGCCAGCGGAATGCCGCCCCACAGGATGAACGGGCGGTATTTTCCGTTTTTTCCCGGCCTCTTTCCCTGCACAAGAAAGCCCATGATCGGGTCGTTTATCCCGTCCCAGATACGCGCGGCCAGCATGATCGCCGTGATACACGCGCCGGAAATGCCCAGGATATCCGAACAGTATACCGACAGATAGGAGCTCATAACGCAGAAGGCGAGCCCGTTTGCAAAATCGCACATTCCATAGCCCGCATAGTTTTTTGCGGACAGCTTTTCCTTCACGACAGCCACATCCTTTTCTGTTATTTTTCGTCCAGGGAAACATCGTTTTTTCCTGAACAGAACCATTATACGCGCTTTTTTTCCGCGGGACAATACGATAAATGAATTTAAGGGGTTGACAACAGCAGACTATTGTGATAGTCTTTATTCAGTTAGACTAGCGCGATAGTCTGACCAACTTCTGTCCCAGGCAGAGGATTTGGAGGTATGTTTCATGAAACAGTTGTTTGACTCAGAGTTAAAGGTAATGGAACCCCTGTGGAACGACGGTCCGCAGACGGCGGCGGAGCTGGTCAGGCGCCTGACCGACTCCTGTGGTTGGAATAAAAACACGACCTATACGGTCATCAAAAGCTGGTGGACAAAAAGGTCATTGCCCGCAGCGAGCCGGGGTTTCTCTGCACGCCCCTGATTGGCCGGGAGGAGGTGCAGCGCTGGGAGATAGACAGTCTTGTCACCCGGCTGTTCCACGGCTCAAAATCTCAGTTTATCTCAGCGCTGGCCCTTGACGACCAGCTTTCCCCGGAGGAGGCCCGGCAGCTACAAGACCTGATTGCCAAGCTGGACGGGAAAGACCCGTGACCCAGCTTCTCGAAAACGCGCTGGCGGGTACGGTTCTAATCGCCGCCGTTTCCCTGCTGCGCCGTCTGCTGAAGGGGTATTTTCCGCCGGAGACGTGGCTTTGCCTGTTTCGCCTGCTCAGTCCTGTGGTTCCCCAAAGCGTTCTGTCGGTCTATAACCTGCCCCGTCTGCTGGCGGGTCTCAGCGTCGCGCCGGAAGCCCTGACCGGGGCCGGGTTGGCGGGACAGGCGGCAGCCAGCCTCTCCGGGCCAGAGAACGCACAGGCAGAGCTGGGGACGCTTAACTCCGCCGGGGATGCCTCCCCCACAGCGATTCTCACGGCAGTTTACCTGATAGGGGCCGCCTGCGTTTTTCTTTGGTTTCTGTGGGGATGGACGCAGACGTTCCGGCAGGTTCGCAGAGCAAAACCTATGGAGCGACGCGATTTAGGCCCTTCCGGGCCATGGCGCTGCGCCTCCGTGAGAATCAGCGCAGAGGCAAACCAGACCGGCCCCTTCACCTTTGGCGTCCTCCGTCCCGTTATCCTGCTGACCCCCGGCCTGTCCGGCCAGGCATTGCACATGGCCCTGACCCACGAGGGGATTCACGCCAGGCGGCGGGATAATCTGTGGCATTACGTCATGGCGGCGGCCCTGGTCGTGCACTGGTGGAATCCCGCCGTATGGCTCATGGCCCGCCTGCTGCGGATGGATGTGGAAAAATCCTGCGACAGGGCCGTGCTGCGCTTCCTGGGCGCGGAGCATAAGGCCGACTACGCAAAAATGCTTGTTGCCATGTCAATCACTGGAAAAGACAGCGTCTTTTCCAGCTCCCTCGGCTCCAAAAGAGCCGAAGAAAGGATTCTATTCATTATGAAACTCAAAAAGACCAGTTTTACAGCCATTGTGCTGTCTCTCGTTCTGATTTTTGCCGTGAGCGTTACCATGGTCACTGGCTGCGCCTACGAGGAAATTCCTTCCGAAACGGGTGAAATTACCATCGTAGAGTTTGGCGATGAAACGGGAGTTAACGAGGCGGTTGAAGTATCTGTCGATGGCGAGTTTGCCGTAGAAAATGAAATTGAAGCAGACGAAGAGGAACCAGGAACCAGCACCGATAGCGTAAGTGTAAGCAAAACGGGACAGACCATTTCTGTCGGCAGCAGTTACAGTAAAAGTTTCACTATGAGCAACGGAACAAGTGATGCCCATACTGCATTTAAAGTTACCGTCAAGAATGCCACTGGTAGTTATAAAATTTTGATTTCCAGCAGCAACGGTTATTCGTACGCTAGTGCGGAACAGACTGGAAATTTTAGTGTTACCATAAAAAATGCGGCCTCTGATACAACGTATACAGTCTATATTTTGAATTGCAGCACAAGCAAAATTACAGCTGACATCACCATATCCAGCTATTATTATTAATACTTCATCCCAAAATCCAGCGGTAATTAAACTGTAATTTAAACAACAACGCTTCCCGCACTATTAGCACGGGAAGCGTTGTTGCTATTTTGGCCAATTACGGCAGCCTGGTATCGCTCAGCTGGGTATAGATGCCGTTCCAGATGCCGGAGCTCATGGTGGCGGAGACGGCGTCGGAGAACTGGTCGTTGGAGCCCATACCGGCCACATAGTCGGTGGCGTCCGCGAAGCCATAGGCGAAGGTCATCTGCTCGTTGACAATCTGGAACAGACGATAGATCGCCATCACATACTCGAAGTTATAGAGCTCCTCGCCGAATTCTGTCAGGCTCGCGCCGGAGTTGGTGACGCCGGCAGACAGCCACCAGGCAGCCACGGCCAGCTCCTCCTCGCTGGCGTCGGCCAGGTCGGTCATGTCCTCCACAGAGCGGGCGGTGCGGTTGGCGCCGATGTATACGGCGGTCTCGCCGTTGATCTCATTCTCTCCCACCACAGCGGTGTAATCGCCGTAGGCCATATTGGGCGCATAGGTGGTGAGCTGCATTTCCGTGCCGTCGGCCAGGGTCAGGGTAGCGGTATTCTGGTCATATTCATCGTTCACCGCATAGATGACCGTGGTATAGGCATCCTCACCGGTGGAGAGGTAATAGGCCACGTTCCCCTCTGTGGCCAGGCCGGAAATTACGATCTCATCTCCCTCGATGGAAACGGTCACGCCTGCGGCCTCCTCTGTCAACGCGCTGTCCAGATAGACGGCAACGCTGTCCGCGCTGCCGGTGGGCGCGTACTGGCAGGTCTCATCCTCCTCATAAACGCCGTAATAGGAGGCGGTCGCCTCGCCGCCGGCGTTCACAAATACATAATTGCTCAGGGCCAGCATACCGCTCAGGCCGGTGGAGGCGCCGGTATTGCCGCTTGCCTCGCCGCTGGCGCTGGTCTCACCGGAGGCGCTGTCGTCCTCCGCTTCCTCAGAGGCGGCATCGTCCGCAGCCTCGTCGGAGGCGGCTTCCTCCGTGGCCTCCGCGGCCACGACCGTCAGCGTTCCATAGCCATCCGTGGCCATGACCTCCGCGCCGTCGATGACGATCTCGTCCCCGTTTTCATCCACGATGCTGCCGTAGATATACAGAGCTGCGCCGTCGGCGATGGAGGCAGTCAGGCTGCCGTCAGTGGTGACGATGGTGTTGTCCCCATAAAGATAGACGGCGATCTCGCTGTCGAACAGCGCGTCATAAACATCGTCGCCCTGCCCCAGGGAGTCGTTGTGGTTGATGGAGGTGCTGGCGTCCAGGGAGGCCAGGCTGCTGCCGGACAGGTTCACCGTGCTGTCCACCAGGGTCAGGATGAGGTTTTCGCCCTTGGTGACAGAGGCCAGGGTGGAGCCGGAGGAATTCATCACGGAGTTTACCAGCGTAAGAGCGCCGGTGTCGGTGATGAGAGAGGTGGTGTTCTGGAAGGAGGCCGTGCCCACGTTCAGAATGGAATTTTCAAAATACTGGGAGGCGTAGCCGTTGCCGCCCACGGAGTTGCCATACACGCTGTTCTTGACGATCAGGGTGGTGGGCTCATCCGTCACATTGCCGCCGGCGGCGATGGAGTTTTCAAAGACCTGATAGCCGCCCCAGAAGTCGGAGCTGTATACCCGGCCGGCGCCGACGGCATAGGAATTCAGATAGTGGATGGTGCCGTTATACAGGTTGTTGGTCAGATGCTGGCTGCTGGAATAGGCCACAGCATTTTCCACCAGCAGGCTTGCGCCAAAGGCCACATAGGCCGTGCCGGCCATGGATCCGCCGGAGCCGGAGATTACCAGCGAGCCGTCCGTAGAGGTCATGGTCACATCCGTATCCGCGCCCACGATGGCGATGCCGGAGCCGATGCCCTCCCGGTAATAGGCATTGCGCAAGGTGGCGTTGTAGATAACGCCCCGGTCGGTCAGGGTACCCATGGCAGCCTCCGCGCCGTCCACAGCGGTATCGAAGCTCGTCAGGTCATACTCCGTGTCGATATAGGACACAGGATCTCCCAGATAGGTATAGGCGTCGCTGGCGGTGCCGATGGGCGTGTTGACGAAATCATAGCTGGCCATCACCAGCCAGGTATCGTCTGCGCTCTCGGTCATGCCGGCCTCCAGCTCGCCCTCGCCGGTGTAGACATGACCGAAGAACTGGGTCATGTCGGCATAGTCGGAGCCGACGGCCTCTGCCAGAGAGGCGTCCGCATAGGTGGTGGAGGCGATGCAGTCCCGGATCTCATACAGCACGCTCAGCGCCTCCAGCTTGGAAAGCGGCGTGTCGCCGGCAGGCGCCTCATCCTCCCCCATGACGACAGAGGAGACAGCGGCGATCTTGGCCTCGTTGGTGTAGTCGTCCGGCGCGGTCTTCTCACCGCCGTCATAGGCGGCGGCCGCCGCCGCCAGCTCCACCGCCGTCTCCACGCCCTGATCGGTCAGGGTACTCCAGGCGGACTGGAAGGCGTTATAGAGCCCCACATAGATAAACTCCACCGTGGCGGTGTCGAATACGCCCAGGCTTGTCACTACATCGCCGTTTTCATCGGTGATGTTCTCCAGCAGATAGCCGCTGGAGCCGGTGTCCCGCTCCGCCGCCAAGGCAGAGGCCGGAAACAGCGCGAGCAGCATGACCAGACACAGCGTGGAGGCCAGGAGCGCCCGCAGAGTTTTGCGTTTCTTCATAATTGTTCCCTTTCTTTTTCGTTTTTTACTTTACCCCGCTTTGTACGCCGGGCAGGGTAAAATATGGTATCGTCATTATATCACGTGCATGACAAATTTTCCACGAAAATAAAGGCGAAAAAATTTGTAAAGATTGCACAAGCGCGGGCCCTTCATTCCTTTCCGCATTCCATGAAGCTGTAGCATAGGGTTTCATCGTATACCTTGATTTTTCGCATAACATCGTTTACAATAAATGTCAGATCACTGTCAAAAGGGAGAGATGTGATATGCCGCTGCTGTTTAGCATATTTATGAACGCGATTTTATACGGTCTTTTGTGCGCAACCTTATACGTCTTTAACTATATGACCCTTTCCCTGTATTATGCCCTTCCGCTGTTCGTTCAGTGGTCTGTTCTCGGCACCGCTACGGCAAGCATCGTCTACATCGGGATGTGTATACGAAAGCTTTATTTCGACGGCTTTACATTTCCGCTGGCGGCCATATCTCTGCTCCTCTTTCTTTTTCCCCTGCTTCCGGCCCTGGCAGCGCATCTTTTCTCCTTATCGAACGGCTTTCTGGTGCGGGCCATCTTTGGCGCACTGCAATGGGGCTATCTGATTCTTTATACCATACTCGGCGCGATCCCGGCCGCCGTCGGGCTTCTGTTTCACGCTGTTTTGTCAATAACGCCGATATCCTCCGATATCGTGGATTATATTTCCCTCGGAGTTGGCGGTGCGCTCTCTATTGCAGAGGGCTGGTTAATCGGCAGATTTCTGGGTGAAAAGCTCGGCAATGACTGACAGGCCGACATACATAAACACAAACCCCTCCGGCTGCGCCTGCGGCGCGCCGGAGGGGTCTCTTTTTGTCAGATCAAACCAGCCCGTTTTTCTCCAAAACGTCCCGGATGATATCCGCCGCCTCATCGGCCAGCGCTTCGGTGTGCGTGGCCATCAGGGAGGTCCGCAGGAGGCACTCATGAGGCGCGGTGGCGGGAGGCAGGGAGCTGTTCACATACACCCCCGCATCATAAAGCTGCTTCGCGATGGAGAGAGTATCCATGATCTCATATGTGTAGATCGGGATGATCGGCGTCTGGCTCATGCGTATTTTTATGCCCCGCTCCACCAGGCGCTCCCGGAAATACTGAGAGATATGGGCCAGCCGGTCCACCAGGCCCGGGTCCCGTTCCAGCTCCTCCAGGGCCGCAATGGCCGTGGCGCAGGAGGCGGGGGTGATGGACGCGGAGAAGATAAAGGGCCGGGATGTATGCCGGACGTGCTCGGCCACCAGCCGGCTGGAGGCCATATAGCCACCCAGGGAGGCCAGGGATTTGGAGAAGGTACCCATATAGATATCCACCTGATCCTCCAGGCCGAAATAGCTGGCCGTGCCCCGGCCGCCCTCGCCCAGCACGCCCAGGCCATGGGCATCGTCCACCATGACCCGCGCGCCGTATTCCTTCGCCAGGCGGACAATCTCCGGAAGGTTCGCTATATCGCCACCCATGGAGAACACCCCGTCCGTCACGATCAGGCATCCGGCCCGCTCAGGCACCCGCTTGAGCTGCCGCTCCAGGTCCGCCATGTCGTTGTGCTTATAGCGCAGCATGGTGCCGTAGGACAGCTTGCAGCCGTCATAAATGCTGGCATGATTCTCCCGGTCGCAGATCACATAATCTCCCCGCCCCACGATCGCCGAGATAATACCCAGGTTTGACTGGAAGCCGGTGGAGAAGGTCACGACATCCTCCTTCCGCAGGAAGGCCGCCAGCTTCGCCTCCAGCTCCTGATGGAGCATCAGGGTACCGTTCAAAAATCGGGAGCCGGAGCAGCCGGTGCCGTAGCGCTCCAGGGCATCTATCCCCGCCTGCACCACCCGGGGGCAGGTGGTCAGTCCCAAGTAGTTGTTGGAGCCAAGCATAATGCGACGCTTGCCCTCCATGATGACCTCCGTATCCTGGCGGGACTGCAAAGCGTGGAAGTAAGGATAGATATCCCTTTCCCTGGCCTCCGTTACCAGCTCATTCTCCGCGCATTTCGAGAAAATATCGGTCATGTTCCGTCCTCCGTTTCAGTGGATATGGTTCGATTTTAAAACTTAAAAATAATTATAT
>JAJQBY010000086.1 GCA_021203045.1 Oscillospiraceae bacterium
TCTATAACGGCCATCTCGGCGGCGTCGCCGCGGCGGGGGCCGACGCGGGTGATGCGGACGTAGCCGCCCTCGCGGTCGGCATACTTCACAGCCAGGTCGTCAAAGACCTTCTTCGCCACATCCTCGCGGGTCAGGAAGCGCAGCGCCTGCCGGTAGTTGGCCAGGCCCTTCTTCTTCCCCAGGGTTATCATTTTCTCGGCCAGGGGACGAACCTCCTTGGCCCGTGTTACCGTCGTCTCCATGCGGCCGGTATCCAGCAGATCAGTCACCTGCTGGCGCAGCATGGCCATACGGGCGGCCGTGGGCTTGCCGAGCTTGCGTGTTCCGGGCATTTTCGTTTACCTCCATAAAAGAGTGTCGATTTAGTGGGTGTTACTTACTGCCTTCCTCTTCGCAGGCCAGGGACAGGCCCATGATCGCCAGCTTCTGGGTGACCTCCTCCAGGCTCTTCCGGCCCAGGTTACGGACCTTGATCATTTCATCCTGGGTCTTGGACACCAGATCCTCCACCGTATTGATGTTGGCGCGTTTCAGGCAGTTGAAGCTGCGCACGGAAAGGTCAAGCTCCTCGATGGTCATTTCCATGATCTTGTCCTTGACCGTCTCGGTCTTTTCCACCACTGTGGAGCCCATGTTCATAGCCTGAGACAGGTCAGTGAACAGGGTGAAATGGTCGCACAGGATCTTCGCGCCCAGGGACACAGCGTCCCGGGGAGAGATGGTCTTGTCCGTCCAGACCTCCAGCGTCAGCTTATCATAGTCCGTCTGGTTGCCCACGCGGGTGTTTTCCACCGCATAGTTCACCTTCAGGACGGGGGTGTAAATAGAATCCACGGGGATGACGCCCGCCACGGTCTGGAGGGGCTTGTTCTTCTCCGCGGGCACATAGCCCCGGCCGTGGGAGATGGTCATTTCCATGGAGAGCGACGCATCCGGCCCAAGGGTCGCAATGTGCAGCTCAGGATTGAGGATCTCCACCTCGCCGTCGGCCTTGATGTCTCCAGCAGTCACCTCACAGGGCCCCACGGCCTCGATGTAGACGGTCTTCGGGCCGTCCCGGTGGAGGCGGGCGATCAGGGTCTTGATGTTCAGGACGATCTCCGTCACATCCTCCTTGACGCCAGGGATCGTGGTGAACTCATGCTGGACACCGGCGATCTTTATGGTCGTGACAGCGGTGCCAGGCAGGGAGCTGAGCAGCACCCTGCGCAGGGAGTTGCCCAGCGTGGTGCCGTAGCCACGCTCCAACGGCTCAACGATAAACTTGCCATAGCTCTCATCGGCCGGGTTTTCCACACACTCGATGCGCGGCTTCTCGATCTCTATCATGTGTTCATACCCTCCTTCAAATTTATACGCCTAATGGCGTTGCGCGAGTACAGCCTATCAACTTGTCGTGAGGGTCTTACTTGGAGTACAGCTCGACGATGAGGAGCTCGTTTACCTCATAATCAATATCGTCCCGCGCGGGCATGGCCGTTACCTTACCCAGGAGGGCGTTTTTATCCCGATCCAGCCACTTGGGAGTGGCGGTGAAGGTATCTTCCTCTTTCATGGTCTTGAAGCGGGTGGTGCTGCTGCTCTTTTCACTGACAGCGATAACATCCCCCACCTTTACGAGATAGGACGGGATATCCACGCGCTTGCCGTTCACGGTGTAGTGGCCGTGGCTGACGAGCTGACGGGCCTCCCGGCGGGTGGAGGCGAAGCCCAGGCGGAAGACCACGTTGTCCAGGCGGCGCTCCACCAGGATCAGCAGGTTCTCGCCGGTCTTACCGGGCATCTTGGTGGCCTTTTCGTAGTACATACGGAACTGCTTCTCCAGGATGCCATAGATGAATTTGACCTTCTGCTTCTCATTGAGCTGCATGGCGTACTCGGACTTCTTCGTCCGCTTCTGGGCGCCGGGATTGCGGTTGGAGGTCTTGGAATAGCCCATGACCGCCGGGGAGATGCCCAGGGTACGGCAGCGCTTGAGAACAGGCTGCATATTTCTAGCCATAGTAACCTTTCCTCCTTTACATCAGACGCGGCGGCGCTTGGGCGGGCGGCATCCATTGTGGGGGATGGGCGTCACGTCCTTGATCATGGCGACCTCCAGGCCGGCGGTCTGCAGGGCGCGGATGGCTGCCTCACGGCCGCTGCCGGGACCCTTTACGAATACCTCCACGGTCTTCAGGCCGTGCTCCATGGCGGCGCGGGCCGCAGTCTCCGCAGCGGTGGACGCGGCGAAGGGAGTGGATTTCCGGCTGCCCCGGAAGCCCATCCCACCGGCGCTGGCCCAGCTGATCGCGTTGCCCTGGGTATCAGTGACGGTGACCATGGTGTTATTGAAGGAAGAGCTGATATGCACCTGGCCCTTTTCAATATTCTTCCGTTCCCGACGACGGGTACGGACCTTCTTGCCCTTTTGAGCGGTTGCCATTTATCTCTTCCCTCCCTTACTTTTTCTTGTTGGCGATGGTGCGCCTGGGACCCTTGCGGGTGCGGGCGTTGGTCTTCGTCCGCTGGCCCCGGACGGGCAGGCCCTTGCGATGGCGGGTGCCACGGTAGGAGCCGATCTCCATCAGGCGCTTGATGTCCAATGCGTTCTGGCGGCGCAGGTCGCCCTCCACAACGTATTCCTTGTCGATGCACTCACGGAGCTTGGCCTCCTCCGCTTCGGTGAGGTCCTTCACGCGGGTGTCCGGGTTGATCCCGGTCTCTTCCAATATTTTCTTTGCAGATGTCCTGCCAATGCCGTAGACATAGGTCAGACCTATCTCCACACGCTTGTCCTTGGGCAGGTCAACGCCGGCGATTCGTGCCATCTTTCGCAATCAATCCTTTCTTGAAGATAGGCTGTCAGCCTTGTCTCTGCTTATGCTTCGGGTTGGGGCAAATAACCATGACCCGGCCATGGCGCTTAATGACCTTGCATTTCTCGCACATGGGCTTGACACTGGGCCTAACTTTCATTAGGTAAGCCTCCTTTTATCTCAGGCAGTTGTGTTTTGTTACTTGGTGCGCCAGGTGATGCGGCCCCTGGTCAGGTCATAGGGCGACATCTGCACGGTGACCTTATCCCCCGGAAGGATACGGATAAAGTTCATCCGCAGCTTGCCGGATATGTGGGCCAGGATGATGTGGCCTCCACCGATGTCCACCTGGAACATGGTGTTTGGCAATGCCTCCACGACCGTGCCCTCCAGCTCGATAACGTCATCTTTCGCCAAGAAGCTCTCCCTCCTTCGCCGCGGTCTGAGCGACCGTCTGTGCTAATGTTGTCCTGATGTCCCTGTCCGTCGCGGGCGGCGTATTGCTCTGCCGCACCAGGCGGACGTGCTTGGGGCTTTTTTCCTTTGGGTCCGCCATGGGCCGCCCTTTGCCGTCACACAGCAGAAGCCGACCGGCCTGGCAGCCAATGACCATAAACAGCTTCCCCTCATCATGTCCCGCAAGGGACGCTACAATGTCGTAGGGCGCGGGCCGCTTCATTCACAGATCCTCCCCATAGGTCAGGATCTCCGGCTCCCCGTCAGTGATGAGGATGGTGTTTTCATAGTGGGCAGACAGCTTACCGTCCAGAGTCTTGACAGTCCAGCCGTCCTTCATGACCTTGACCTCCCACGTTCCCTGGGTCACCATGGGCTCCACCGCGATGGTCATGTTCCTGACCAGCTTGGGGCCGTGGCCCGCAGGGCCGTAGTTCGGTACCTCCGGCGCTTCGTGCATAACGCTTCCCACGCCGTGGCCCACATATTCCCGGACAACGCCGAAGCCGTTCTTTTCAGCATATGTCTGAACGGCGTGGGATATGTCGCCCACATGATTGCCCGCACGGGCCTGGGCAATCCCCTCGAAAAAGCTCTGCCGGGTAACGGCGATCAGGCGCTTGGCCTCCTCGCTGCCTTCCCCTGCAATATAGGTTCCGGCGCAGTCACCCACATAGCCCTTCCAGGTGGCCCCTACGTCTACGGAGACAATATCGCCCTCCTTCAGACGCCGGTGGCCGGGGATGCCGTGTATCACTTCATCGTTCACAGACAGACACACGCTGGCGGGATAGCCGCCATACCCCAGAAATGTGGGGATAGCGCCGCTCTTTTCGATGAAGTGACGGACTTCCCGGTCGATCTGAGCCGTCGTCACGCCGGGGGCAACCATTTCCCGGGCAACTGTCCGGGCAGCCGCGGTAATTCTCCCGGCCTGACGCATAAGCTCGATCTCCCGTGGGGATTTGATGATGATACTGCTCATATCCCCAAAGCCTTGTATATCTCCGCCGTGGTAGCCTGGATGGTGGGCTGATTGGCCACGGTTTTGAGCTTGCCGCGCTCCTGATAGAACGCGATGAGAGGCTCCGTCTGCTTGTGATAGGTATCCAGGCGGTTTTTCACCGTCTCCGGAGCGTCATCCGCCCGGATGGTCAGCGCGCCGCCGCACTGGTCGCAGACGCCCTCCTGTTTGGGAGGATTGTTGATCACATGATAGGAGGCGCCGCAGGCCGGGCAGGTGCGCCGGCCGCTCATGCGCTCCACGATGGTGTCGTCATCCACCTCCAGATCCACCGCAAAGTCGATCTGGACACCCTGCTCCTCCATGGCCTCCGCCTGGGGGATGGTGCGGGGCACGCCGTCCAGGATATAACCCTTGGCGCACTCCGGGCCCTGAAGGGCCTCCGCCACGATGCCGATGATCACATCATCGGGCACCAGCGCGCCCGCGTCCATGAAGGACTTGGCCTTCAGGCCGATAGGCGTGCCGGCCTTCACAGCGGCCCGCAGGATGTTTCCGGTGGAAATGGTGGGCACATCCAGCTTCTTTGCCAGGATCTCGGCCTGGGTGCCCTTTCCGGCGCCGGGGGCGCCGAGCATGATAAGCTTCATTTCAGCCCCTCCTTAGTCCAGGAAGCCCTTATAGTGACGCATAAGCATCTGGGACTCCAGGGCCTGCACCGTCTCCAGCGCAACGCCTACCACGATGATGATGGAGGTGCCGCCAAGGGAGATGCCGATGCTCTGAGCCACGTCAGAGTAAATGCTGATGACATAAGGCGCAGCGGCAATGATGCACAGATACAGGCTGCCAAAGAGAGTGATCTTGTTGAGGACCCTCTGGATATACTCGCTGGTGGGCTTGCCCGGACGGATGCCGGGGATGAAGCCGCCGTTCTTCCGCAGGTTGTTGCTGATCTCGATGGGGTTGAACTGGATGGTGCTGTAGAAGTATCCGAAGAACACGATCAGCAGCGCATAGCAGATGACGTAAAGCCAGGTGTTGGTCTGGGAAATATAGTACGCGAAGGTACCCGACTCCAGGGTGCTACCCTTGACCAGCTGTACGATCGTGGCCGGAAAGCTCACGATGGACTGGGCGAAGATGACAGGCATAACGCCGGACATATTCACCTTCATGGGCAGATGGGTGCTCTGGCCGCCGTACATCTTCCGCCCCACGACCCGCTTGGAGTACTGGACGGGGATGCGCCGCTCCGCGTCGTTTACGAACACGATCAGCACAATCATGGCCAGGAAGCCGATGATGACCAGGAGCAGGGCCCACCAGGCCAGGCTGCCGGAGCTGATGTTGGAGAAGCTGGTGATGGCAGCCGTGGGGAACCGGCTGACGATGCTGGCAAACAGGATGATGGAGATACCGTTTCCGATGCCGAATTCGGTGATCTGCTCGCCCAGCCACATGATCAGCGCGGAGCCTGCGGTGAAGGTCACCACGATGACGATAGCCGCCCAGACGCCCTCGCCGTCAGCAGTCAGCAGACTGTTGTTCTTGATGAGCATATAGTAGGCAAAGCCCTGAAGCAGGCCGATGCCCACGGTGACGTAACGGGTGATGGAGGCGATCTTCTTGCGGCCGTCCTCGCCCTGATCCTTGCTCATGCGCTCCAGGGCGGGGATAGCCACGCAAAGGAGCTGCATGATGATGGATGCGTTGATGTAGGGCTGGATGGACAAAGCAAAGATGGTCGCAGAGGAGAACGCGCCGCCGCTCATCACGTTGTACAGGCCCAGGACCGTGTTTTCCAGGGAGGTGAAATACTCCTGGAGGTAGCTTACGTTGACATAAGGAACCGGCACGGCGTTGCCCAGTCTGTACAGCAGGATGATGAACAGGGTAAAGAGGATCTTCTTGCGGATCTCCTCGATCTTCCAGGCATTTGCAAATGTCTTTAACACTTACACCACCTCAGCCTTTCCGCCTGCGGCCTCAATCTTTTCTTTGGCAGTCGCGGAAAAGGCCTTGGCACGAACCGTCAGCTTTTTGGTGATGTCTCCGCTGCCCAGGATCTTCACGCCGTACTGGCACTTGGACAGCACCCCGGTGTCCAGCAGGACCTGAGCGTCGATCTCTGCGCCGTCCTCAAAACGATCGTTGAGAACACCCACGTTCACGCTCTCCAGGGGTTTAGCGAAAATGTTGTTGAAGCCCCGCTTGGGGATACGCCGGGCCAGGGGCATCTGGCCGCCCTCGAAGCCCACGCGCACACCGCCGCCGCTGCGGGCCTTCTGGCCCTTATGACCGCGGCCTGCGGTCTTACCGTTGCCGGTGGCATAGCCACGGCCCTTGCGCCAGGCCTTCTTGCGGCTGCCGGGCGCGGGAGATAGCTCATGAATTTCCATTGCTGTCCCTCCTTATTCTTCTGTGACCTTCACAAGATAGCCGATCTGGGCGATCTTGCCGCGGGTCTGGGGATTGTCGGGCTGCACGGTGGACTGGCCGATCCGATGCAGACCCAGGGACGCGGCGGTAGCGATATGCTTGTCGTTCCTGCCGTTCAGGCTCTTAACGAGCTGGATCTTCAGTTTCTTTTCCATGTCCGCGCCTCCTTAACCCAGTATCTCGCCGGGGGTCTTGCCGCGGACAGCGGCCACCTGCTCTACGTTGCGAAGGCTCTGCAGGCCGGCCATGGTGGCAGCCACCACGTTGCCCGGGTTATTGCTGCGCAGGCACTTGGCCCGGATATCGGTGATGCCGGCGGCCTCCGCCACTGCACGCACCGCGCTGCCGGCGATGATGCCGGTACCGGGAGCAGCGGGCTTGAGAAGCACGCGGCCGGCGCCAAAGGAGCCGATCACCTCATGGGGGATGGTGCTGCCGGTGATGGTGACGGTGACGATATTCTTCTTTGCGTCCTCCAGGCCCTTGCGGATCGCCTCGGAGACCTCGTTCGCCTTGCCGGTGCCGAAGCCCACGCGGCCCTTGCCGTCACCCACGACGCACAGCGCCGCGAAGCGGGCGATACGACCGCCCTTGACTGTCTTGGCCACGCGGTTGAGGGAAACTACTTTTTCTATATATTTGGGAGCGTCCTGCTCCTCCTTGCGGCGGGGACGCCGATCGTTCTGATAAGCCATTTCGTTTCCTCCTCCCTTAGAATTTCAGGCCGCCCTCACGGGCGCCTTCGGCCAGGGCCTGCACACGGCCGTGGTATACATATCCGCCGCGGTCGAAGACCACGGTGTCGATGCCCTTTGCCAGGGCGCGCTCGGCCACCATCTGGCCCACCTTGCGGGCGGCCTCCTGGTTGGAGCCGGGGCCCTCGAAGTCCTTCTCGTTGCTGGCCGCCGCCGCCAGGGTGACGCCGGCCACATCGTCGATGACCTGGGCATAAATGTGTTTTTCGCTGCGGAACACGCACAGACGGGGACGCTGGGGCGTGCCACTGATCTTAAACCGCAGACGGTAGTGGCGTCTGTCGCGCTTTCCTTTCGTATCGGGTCTTGAAACCATTTAGCACACCTCCTTATTTCGCGCCGGTCTTGCCTTCCTTGCGGATGATGACCTCGTCAGCGTACTTGATGCCCTTGCCCTTATAGGGTTCCGGCGGACGCTTGGCGCGAACCTCAGCCGCAAACTGGCCGACCTTCTGTTTATCGATGCCCTTAACGACGACCTGGTTGGGGTTGGGAACCTCGGTGGTGATGTCGTCCGTATCAGGGACGGTCACCTGATGGCTGTAGCCCAGGTTCATAACCAGGTTCTTGCCTTCCTTTGCGGCACGGTAGCCCACGCCGTTGATCTCCAGCGTCTTGGAGAAGCCCTCGGTCACGCCCACCACCATGTTGTGAATCAGGCTGCGGGTCAGACCGTGCAGGGAGCGGTTGGACGCTTCATCGTTGGGGCGGGACACGGTGACAACACCGCCGTCCACCTTGACCTCCATCAGCGGAGAGACCGTCTGGGTCAGCTCCCCCTTGGGGCCCTTTACATGAATCTCATTGCCATTGCCGACCGTCACCGTAACACCGGCGGGGATGGCAATAGGCGCTCTGCCAATTCTCGACATATCCTTACCTCCTTCTTACCATACGAACGCAAGGACCTCTCCGCCGACGTGAAGCTTGCGGGCTTCCTTGTCGGTCATGACGCCCTTGGAGGTGGATATGATGGCGATGCCCAGCCCACGCAGGACGCGGGGCAGCTCGTCGGCCCCGGCGTAAACGCGAAGGCCCGGCTTGGACACCCGGCGCAGGCCGGTGATGGCCTTTTCCTTGCCGGGGAGGTATTTCAGGGTGATGCGGATGACGCCCTGAGTCCCGTCGTCTACCAGCTGAAAGCCCTTGATATACCCCTCACGGAGCAGGATCTCGGCGATAGACTTTTTCATTTTGGACGCGGGGACGTCCACTGTCTCATGCTTAGCCGTGCCGGCGTTGCGGATGCGGGTAAGCATATCTGCGATGGGATCTGTGATTTGCATGGATGTTCCTCCTTCATTCAGAGTTACCGCTTACGCGGTGTGCCCATGAGGTTCCGAGTCAATACGCGATTGTCCACGGCCTTTCATGGGAAAATCACATTCAGGTTATCTGGCGCCCTGTCCCCTGCCCGGCTCTGTATAAGGCCGGGCAAAGGGGCGGCGTGGCGCCTGACGGCGATTTACCATAAACTGGCTTCGCCGGGAAATCGTTGTCAGGCTAAGCCTCGAAGCCGAGGCTGTGCTGAAGCACTGCGAGGCGGCAAGGCGACGCCTGGCGGCGATTTACCAAGAAGCCTTGCGGACGCCGGGGATCTGGCCCTTATAAGCCAGGTTCCGGAAGCAGATGCGGCATACGCCATAGTCACGCAGATAGGCGTGGGGACGGCCGCAGATCTTGCAGCGGTTGTACTTCCGGGTGGAATACTTGGCCGGAGCCTGCTGCTTGAGCTTCATAGAAAGTTTTGCCATAACGAACAGTCTCCTTTCATCAGCCCGCGAAGGGAGCGCCCATGAGCCGCAAAAACTCCCGGGCCTCCTCGTCGGTCTTGGCGGTGGTGCAGATGGCAATATTCATGCCACGCAGCTTCTCGATCTTATCATAGTCGATCTCGGGGAAGATGATCTGCTCCTTCAGGCCCAGGGAATAGTTGCCGCGGCCGTCGAAGGCGTCCGGGCTGATGCCACGGAAGTCACGGACACGGGGCAGGGCCACGTTAAACAGGCGGTCCAGAAACTCCCACATTCTGTCCTGACGAAGGGTCACCTTCACGCCCACCTTCTGGCCCTCACGGAGCTTGAAGTTGGCGATGGACTTCTTGGCGGTGGTCGCCACGGCCTTCTGGCCGGTCAGAGCGCTGATCTCCTTGATGACGTTGTCCAGCGCCTTGGCGTTATCCTTGCAGTCGCCGCAGCCGACAGACACAACAATCTTGTCCAGCCGGGGGATCTGCATGGGGGATTTATACTGGAATTTCTCCATCAGGGCAGGAGCGACCTCTTTGGTATACATCTCTTTCAGTCTGGCCATTGCTTCCTACCTCCTTACACCGCCGCGCCGCATTTTTTGCAGACGCGGGAACGCTTGCCGTCCGCCTGCACGGCATGGCCCACACGGGTGGCCTTGCCGCACTTGGGGCAGATCAGCTGCACCTTGCTTACATAAATGGGCGTCTCCACCTTGATGATGCCGCCCTCCTCACGCTGGTTGCGGGGCTTCTGATGGCGGCTGGCCACGTTCACGCCGGCCACGACCACCTTGGCGCCCTTGGGGTCAGCGCTCAGGACCTTGCCCTGCTTGCCCTTGTCCTTACCGGACAGGACCACAACAGTATCGTCTTTGCGAATTTCCATGCTGACCGCCTCCTTAAATTACTTCCGGAGCCAGGGACAGGATCTTCATGTAATCCTTGTCGCGCAGCTCCCGGGCCACCGGCCCGAAGATACGGGTGCCGGCGGGGTTGCCGTCTTCACGGATCAGGACGGCGGCGTTCTCGTCGAAACGGACATAGGTGCCGTCGGCCCGGCGCACGCCCCTGGCGGAGCGGACGATAACGGCCTTGACCACGTCGCCCTTCTTCACTGTGCCGCCGGGAGCAGCCTTGCGCACGGAGGCGACCACAACGTCGCCGATGTTGCCGTACTTCCGCTTGGAGCCGCCCAGCACACGGATGGTTTTGATCTCCTTGGCGCCGGTGTTGTCGGCTACCTTGAGATAGGATTCTGCCTGGATCATATCGACGCCTCCTTACTTTGCTTTCTCGATGATCTCGACCACGCGCCAGCGCTTGTCCTTGGACAGGGGCCGGGTCTCCATCACGCGCACGCGATCGCCCACGCCGCACTCGTTGTTCTCGTCATGGGCCTTTAGCCGGTAGGTCCGGCCGATGATCTTTTTATAACGCTTGTGAGCCACCCGGTCCTCCACGATGACGACCACGGTCTTATCCATCTTGTCGGACACGACCTTACCCACGCGGGTCTTGCGGGTGGTAGTTCTAACCTCGCTCATCTATTAAGCCTCCTTCTTCTCGCGGATGACAGTCTTCACCCTGGCGATGTCCCGCCGCACGGCGGGGATCTTCTGGGGGTTGTCAAGATGGTTGGTGGCGTGCTGCATCCGGAGCATGAAAAGGTCTTTCTTCAGCTCGGTCAGCTTTGTCTCCAGCTCATCCACGGAAAGGGAGCGAATCTCTTCAGCCTTCATCTGCTTCGCCTCCAATTTCCTCTGCTCCGGTGTCCTCGCGGACCATGAATTTCGTCTTGCAGGGCAGCTTGTGGCTGGCCAGACGCACAGCCTCCCGGGCGGTAGCCTCGTCCACGCCTGCGATCTCAAAGAGAACGCGGCCCGGCTTCACCACGGCCACCCAAAACTCAGGGGAGCCCTTGCCGGAGCCCATACGGGTCTCAGCCGGCTTTTTGGTGACAGGCTTATCGGGGAAGATCTTGATCCAGACCTTACCGCCACGCTTCATATAACGGTTCATGGCCACACGGGCGGCCTCTATCTGGCTGGCAGTGATCCAGCAGGGCTCAGTGGCGACCATGCCGTAATCACCGTAGGCCAGGAAATTGCCGCGGGTGGCCTTGCCGCGCATGCGGCCGCGCTGGACGCGGCGGTATTTCACACGTTTCGGCATCAGCATTATGCGTCGCCTCCTTCCTTGGGAGCGGGTGCGGGAGCCGCCTGACGGGGGGGCGCCGGCCGGTTATCCCGGTTGTCTCTGTTGTATCCGCCCTGGCGGTTGTCACGGTTATAGCCGCCCTGGCCGCCCCGGTTGTAGCCGCCCTGGCCGCCGCGATTATCGCGGTTGTAGCCGCCCTGACGGTTGTCACGGTTGTAGCCGCCGCGTCCGCCACGGCCGCCGCGGTTGTCACGGCGATCACGCCGGCGGTTGTCGTCCCGGCGGGACATATCCATAACACGGGGGCTGGTGCGCAGGGTGGTAGTCAGGATCTCGCCCTTGTAGATCCACACCTTCACGCCGACGCGGCCATAGGTGGTGGCAGCCTCGGCAAAGCCGTAGTCGATGTCGGCCCGGATGGTCTGCAGGGGGATGGTGCCCTCATGATAGCTCTCCGTGCGGGCAATCTCAGCGCCGCCCAGACGGCCGCTGCACATGATCTTGATGCCCTTGGCGCCCATACGCATGGCACGGCCGATGGAGTTCTTCATAGCCCGGCGGAAGCCGATGCGCTTCTCCAGCTGGGCGGCAATGTTCTCCGCCACCAGCTGTGCGTTGGTGTCCGGCGTGTGAACCTCAACGATGGACAGAGCCACAGGCTTGCCGATCATCTTCTCCACATTCTGGCGGATGCGCTCGATCTCAGCGCCGCCCTTGCCGATGACCACGCCCGGACGGGCGCAGTGGATGAAGATGCGGACCTTAGCGCTGTCGCGCTCGATCTCGATGGTGGGGATGCCGGCGGAATAGAGGGTCTTCTTCAGGTAGTTGCGGATCTTGTAGTCCTCCACGATCAGGTCGCCGACCTTGTCAGGCCGGGCATACCAGCGGGAGTCCCAGTCTTTGATTACGCCCACGCGCATGCCGTGGGGATGCACTTTCTGTCCCATATTCTGTCTGCCTCCTCCCTTATTCCTTCTCAGCCACGGTCAGGGTGATGTGGCTGGTGCGCTTGTTGATACGGTACATACGGCCGTGGGCGCGGGGCTGGCCCCGCTTCAGGATGGGACCCGCCGTGGCGATGCACTCGGTGATCACCAGATTGTCGGGGTCCATCTCATAGTTGTTCTCCGCGTTGGCGCAGGCGCTCTTGAGCAGCTTCAGCAGCGGCTCGCTGGCGGCCTTCGGCGTATTGCGCAGGATGGCCTCGGCGTAATGGGTGTCTTTTCCCTTGATCAGCTCGCAGACGATCTGCACCTTGCGGGGAGATATGCGGATATATTTCGCTTTCGCTGTCGCTTCCATAGTTCCTCCCCCTTATTTGGTCTTGCTGCCCGCGTGGCCCCGGAAGGTACGCGTGGGAGCAAACTCGCCCAGCTTGTGGCCCACCATGTCCTCGGTGATATATACGGGAACGTGGCGGCGGCCGTCGTGGACGGCGATGGTGTGCCCGACGAAGGAGGGGAAGATGGTGGAAGCGCGGCTCCAGGTCTTCAGCACTTTCTTTTCGCCCGCCTTGTTCAGCTCATCCACCCGCTTCAGCAGCTCGGGTGCGGCGTACGGGCCTTTCTTAATGCTTCTGCTCATGTTCTTCCCTCCTTATTTGGCGTTGCGGCGCTTGACGATGAACTTATCGGACTGGTTCTTCTTCTTGCGCGTCTTATAGCCCAGAGTGGGCTTGCCCCAGGGAGTCACAGGACCGGGACGGCCGACGGGCGACTTGCCCTCGCCGCCGCCGTGGGGGTGATCCACAGGGTTCATGACGGAACCGCGAACGGTGGGCCGCCAGCCCATGTGACGGCGGCGTCCGGCCTTACCGATGGAAACATTGGCGTGGTCGGAGTTGCCCACAGCACCGATGGTGGCCTTGCACTCCAGACGGATCTTGCGCATCTCACCGGAGGGGAGACGGACGGTGCCCATGGAGCCCTCCTTCGCCATCAGCTGAGCGGCGTTGCCGGCGCTGCGCACCAGCTGAGCGCCCTTGCCGGGGTACATCTCGATGTTGTGGATAACGGTACCCACGGGGATGTTGGCCAGAGGCAGGCAGTTGCCGGGCTTGATATCCGCCTCAGGGCCGGACTCCACGGTGTCGCCTGCCTTCAGGCCGGCAGGAGCCAGGATATAGGTCTTCTGGCCGTCGGCATACTGGGTCAGGGCGATGAAGGCGGAGCGGTTGGGGTCATACTCCAGGCGGAGGACCGTGGCGGGCTCGCCCTCGCGGCTGCGCTTCCAGTCGATGACGCGGTATTTCTGCTTGTTGCCGCCGCCGTGATGACGGACGGTGATCCGGCCATAGGAGTTGCGGCCGGCGTTCTTCTTCAGGGCTTCCGTAAGGCTCCGCTCAGGGCGGGCATGTTTGTCCACACCCTCAAAGCCGGACACGGTCATGTGACGGCGGGACGGGGTTACGGGCTTATAGGTTTTGATAGCCATATCTGTTCTCTCCTCCCTTACGCCATGCCTTCAAAGAGCTCAATGTTCTTCGAGTCGGCAGAGAGCTTCACAACGGCCTTTTTCCAGTTGGCGCTGCGGCCTTCGGGATAACGGCCCTGGCGGCGCTTTTTGCCCCGCATATGGGTGGTGGTGACCTTGATAACGGTCACGCCGAAGATCTCCTCCACAGCCTTCTTGATCTCGATCTTGTTGGCGTCTATCGCCACGCGGAAGGCATACTTTTTGATGTCCAGGTCCTCCATGGACTGCTCGGTGATCACCGGGCTGATGATGATGTCATATGCGGTCCTCATCAGGCGAACACCTCCTCAATTTTCTCAATGGCTGCTTTGTCCACCACGAGGGTGCCGCCGCAGAGAATGGTATAGGGGGACAGGATGGTGGCGGTGGTAACGGTCACGCCCTCGATGTTCCGGGCGGACTTCAGGACCGTCTCATCCACATCCTTTGTGACCACCAGGGCCTTGCCGGAGATGCCGGCGGCCTGCAGGAAGCTCACAAAGCTCTTGGTTTTGATCTCGTCCATGTGCAGGCCGTCCACCACCACGATGGCGCTGTCGGCAGCCTTGCTGGACAGGGCGCTTTTCAGGGCCAGCCGCTTGGTCTTCTTGTTCAGACGGTAGCTGTAGTCCCGGGGCTTGGGAGCGAAGGCCACGCCGCCGTGACGCCACTCGGGGGCGCCGGCATAGCCTGCGCGGGCACGGCCCGTGCCCTTCTGACGCCAGGGCTTCTTGGTGGTATAGGAGACCTCGCCCTTGGTGAGGGTGCTCTGGGTGCCCTGCCGCTGGTTGGCAAGATAGTTCACGACGCTGTCATGCAGCACAGGACCGTTGGGCTCGATGCCGAATACGGCCTCGGAGAGCTCGTACTCGCCGATCTGCTGGCCGGCCATATTGACCAATTTCGCTTTTGGCATATCGATCTCTCCTTTCTATTAGTGACTGCGGGCAGAGGCCTTCTGCGGGTTGCGCCCGGAAGCCTTCTGGGGGTTGACGCTGACAGCGGTGGCAGCGTGCTTCTCTGCGATGGTCTTGACAGTGGACTTGATATAGACGATGCCGCCCTTGGGGCCGGGCACCGCGCCCCGGAGCACGATCATGTTCAGCTCCGGATCCACCTTCACCACGTCCAGATTCTGGACGGTGACCTGCTCCACACCCATGTGGCCTGCGCCGATCTTGCCCTTGAAGATACGGGAGGGATCGGTAGAGGAGCCCATGGAGCCGGCGTGACGGTGAACAGGACCGCCGCCGTGGCTGGTGGGAGTGCGCTGGGCGCCCCAGCGCTTGATAACACCGGCGTAGCCCTTGCCCTTGCTGATACCGGTGACGTCCACATGGTCGCCCTCAGCGAAGGTGTCTGCCTTGATGACATCGCCCACGTTCATGGACGCGGCATCATCCAGACGGAACTCGTGCAGGTGTTTCTTCGGCTCAACGCCGGCCTTGGCCAGATGGCCCTGCTCCGGCTTTGTGAGCTTCTTCTCGGCAACGTCCTCGAAGCCGAGCTGGACGGCGTCATAGCCCTCCTTGTCAGCGGTCTTCTTCTGGGCCACCACACAGGGGCCCGCCTCGATGACCGTGACAGGTACGACCTTGCCCGTCTCGTCAAAGATCTGCGTCATGCCGACCTTTTTGCCGATAATGGCTTTCTTCATTGCTTTCCTCCTTCGGTTATTGGTTGGGCGGACGGTAACGGCATCCGCGCAACTTGACCCGCCTGTCTGAAGATTGCAGGCTATGGTGAGATCCCCATCCGGGGAATGGACCAACTATTTTATATTGTATCGGATCAGAGCTTGATCTCGATCTCCACGCCCGCAGGCAGCTCCAGGCTCATCAGGGCCTCGACCGTCTTCTGGGTGGGATTGAGGATGTCGATCAGCCGCTTATGGGTGCGGCGCTCGAACTGCTCCCGGCTGTCCTTATACTTGTGAACAGCGCGCAGGATGGTGACCACCTCTTTCTTGGTGGGCAGGGGAATGGGACCGGAGACGGTAGCGTCAGTGCGCTTGGCGGTCTCCACGATGGTCTCCGCAGCCTTGTCGATCAGCTGATGATCATAGGCCTTGAGCCGGATGCGGATCATTTTGTTTGATGCCATTGATTTTCCTCCAATTGTACGAGTTTTACGTTTTCCCGCACGGCCGCTGACTTTTCTTCACACCGTTCCGTGCGTATCAGACCTTGCTCCAAAAAACAGACCGGCAGCGCCGGTGTTCTGCAAGCGATATACGCGGTGAAAGGAAGGTCAGTTCCGTCCGATTCCAGGGCGTTTCCGCCCCCGGACTGCTCCCCGGAAGTTACCGCCCGTCGGCGCAATCTCCCGGTTCATCGCATGGCGCGGCGCTCCCGTCAGAGACGCGCCTCGAATACTGTAACAAAAATCCCCCCTTATGTCAAGGGGAGATTTTTAGAAATACGAAATATTTTTCCGTTTCTGTCCACGGTTCCGTGTGTTCCGCGTTCCTCCTTACAAAAGAGATAAGCCTCGCAGAGTTCGCCGCCGCAGCGGCGAATAAAGTCAAATCATTTTTTGCCGCGGCGTGTACGTGGCAAAAAATTCTTCTCGGCCCGGGAGTGTGCGAGGTGGCCGCCGCAGGCGGACGCCGAGTGCGCGGGTCGGGCCGCTATTTTTTCTCCGCGATATAATCGCGGAGAAAAAATTACATTTCGAACGGATAGGGCATCAGCTTGCTCAGCTTATAGCTGACATAGCGGCCGCCGGAGCGGGTGCAGAGGATCTCCATATCCTCCTCCCCGGCAAATTCCTGCATGACCTGGCGGCAGGCGCCGCAGGGCATACAGTAGTTCTCCCCCTCGCCGTAGACAGCCATGCGTACGAAGTGCCGGTAGCCCTCGCTGACTGCCTTGACGATGGCGGTGCGCTCCGCGCATATGGTGGAGCCCAGGGCGCTGTTTTCCACGTTGCAGCCGGTGAACACCGTGCCGTCGGCGCACTCCAGCGCCGCCCCCACCGGAAAGCGGGAATAGGGCACATAGGCGTTTTTGGCCGCCTCCCGGGCCATATTGAGAAGGTCTCTGTCTGTCATTCCACTCGTCCCCTTTCGCTGTTTCTGTGTTTTATCTGTCTGTGGTCTCCTGGACTTCATCCTCCTGGTCCGTGCCCAGGTCGATGGTCCAGTCCTGCATATTATAAAAGATGTTGTCCTGGGTCGGGTCCAGGCCGGAGATCACCCCCCGGTGATACAGCACCTCGCTCTTTTCAAAGCAGACCACGGTGATCGGCGCGGTCTGGGCCAGATACTGGAAATAGGCGGAGGCGGCCTGGTCCAGAGTGCTGTCGTCCGCCCCCAGGAAGCCCGTCAGGTAGCCGGCCAGGAAGGAATCGGACACGCCCCCGTAGTTCAAAGAGCCGCCGCTGTCCACCAGGACGCTGATATCCCAGTCGTTGCAGATTTTGACCTCTCCGTAATACAGGTCGAAATCCCCTTCCTCCAGGGCCGATTCAAAGTCGTCATAGTTCAGCTCCCGCAGGGTCACCGTAAAGCCCACGCTGCGCAGCTGCTCCGCGATCAGACGGGCGGCGGATACCTTAGCGGCACTGTCCGAGCAGACCAGGAAGGTGATGGTCACATCCTGGCCGTTGATCTCCAGGGCTCCGTCCCCGTCCACATCGGTGGCTCCGGCATTCTCCAGGGCGGTGAGGAAGCCCTCCTCCGAATAGGCCATATCGTCCGCGATGTCCTCCGGATACAGGGAGCTGTTGGGATGGACCGGCAGAGCCGCCGCCACCGCCGCCCCCTGCATGCAGTCGGACACGATGTTCGCCCGGTCTATGGCGTAGGTCATGGCCACCCGGAAGCCCGTCTGGCCGAATACGGCGCTGGACATATTATAGCCCAGGTACTGCATGTTGGTGGTATCCACATATTTGGTGATGTTGGTGCTGGAATAGCCCAGGCTTGCCATGCCCGTGGGGTTATTGATGACCAGGTCGATATAGGAGTCCTCAAAGGCCTGGAGAATATCCACCGCCGCCGTGTATTCCTGGAGATAGATGGTGTCCAGGGGCATCTCGTCCGCCAGGGGGTGGTCCTCAAACAGCTCCAGACAGGTCCCGTCCTCGCTGAACTGATAGGGGCCGGTGCCGGAGGGCAGCTCCTCATAGGCGGAGCCGTATTCGATGCAGGGGATGTTCAGCAGCTCATAGAAGCGGTAGTTGGCCTCGTTCAGGACCACCGTGAAGGTCTGGGAATCCACCACACTCACGCTGCTGACATGGGCGAAGCGCCTGGCGTACCGGCTGCCATAGGCCATGGCCTGGGTGATGGAGTACACCGCGTCATAGGAGGTCATATCCCCTCCGTCGTGGAACGTCCTGGTGGTATCCACGGAAAAGGTCCAGGTCAGGCCGTCCTCCGTGGACCAGGCGGTGATCAGGTTGGAGGAGGCGGAAAAGGTATTATCCGTAGAGACCAGGGTCTCATACACCAGCATCCCCACCACCTGGTTCCAGGCGCTGGTGGTATCATAGGGGTTGAAGGAGGCGTCCGGCACGCTGTTCAGGGAGAACACGTCGTCCGCCGCATAGGTGGTCACCAGGGCCTGACCGCCACTGGAGCCCACGATAACCTCCGCGTCGTCCGCGGCGATCTCCGCCTGCTCCTCCTCCGTCAGGGTGAACACCCCGCACCCGCTCAGGCACAGAAGCAGGGCCAGAGCCAGGGATAGAATTTTCAGGTTTTTTATTCTCATGATCTCCTACAGGGCGATGATGTTTGCCTGGGAGCCTCTGGCGTTTCCCATGGACCGATGGCTCCAGAACTGCTCGGGATGGCACATGGTGCACTGGCCGGTCTGTCCCACATGCGCAGGGGCCAGGCCCAGCTGCATAAGCCTTCTTACCACCGTGCCGGGCAGGTCCACCCGATATTTTCCCGGCTCCCCGTCCGGTATAAAAAGGCCCTTCGTATCGCCCCCGAGCATACGGCCCAGGGCCTCCGGCACCTCCGGCCCGGTCTGGAAGCAGCACTGCCGTATCCCGGGGCCGACCACGGCCCGGATGTTTTCCGGCCTCGCGCCCAGAAGGGTCATCTTCTCCACCACGTTTGCCATGATATCCGCCGCGGTGCCCCGCCAGCCGCAGTGGGCCGCGCCGATCACACCGGCGATCGGGTCCTGAAGCAGCAGCGGAGCGCAGTCCGCGGTGAAGATCACCAGAGGCAGGCCGGGGATATCGGTCACATAGCCGTCCACCCCGGGCCAGGAGGCGGACTGCCACACAGAATGGGCGTCCTCCCGCCTCGCTATGCGGACTTCGCTGCCATGCACCTGCGGCCCACAGACAAACCGGCTGGTATCCAGACCTACGGCCCGGCCAAAAATGGTCCAGTTTTTTTCTATATTTTCCAGGCTCTCACCCCGGCCGGAGCCGAGATTCAGACTCTCAAATATCCCGGTGCTGACGCCGCCGGTGCGGGTGGAGAACCCGTGGGGGCAGGTCAGCAGCGGGGAGCGTATAACAGAGACTTCATTCATAGCGATATATTATATGGTATCCCCCTCCGGGGACAGATCACTGGTTCCGGCCGCAGCACTCCTTGTATTTCAGGGGGCGGCTGCCGTCGGCCTTCCATTTGCCGCAGGGGCAGGGGTCGTTCCGGCCCGGCTTTTTGGCCTTCCGTACCGGCTTCTTCTTGGCGGTGGAATCGCCCCCCACGTTATTCACATTGGCCTTGGCCACGCCCTTGCGCTCGATGCTTTGCTCCTTCCGCACCCGGACGGTAAACAGACGGCGAACCACCTCATGCCGGATGCCGGAGATCATGGCCTCGAACATATCGAAGCCCTCCTGCTTATAGGCGTCCACGGGCTTGATGTTCCCATAGGCCCGCAGGCCGATGCCACGGCGCAGATCGTCCATGGCGTCGATATGGTCCATCCAGTATTCGTCCACCACCCGGAGCATGATGACCCGCTCCAGCTCCCGCATGAGCTTGGTGCCGTCGGGCATGAGGCCGAACTCCTCCTCCCGCCTGGCGTATACCTGGGCGGCGATGCCCTGAAGCTTGCCGGTCAGGTCCTCCGCTGTCAGGGCGGAAAGCCCCTTTGCGGGGACGGCGATCTGCCCCTGGGTCAGGAAGGTCTTATAGAAGGGCTCCAGGACCTCCTCCAGCTGCTCCTCGCTCTCGGGATGGCCCAGAGCGCCGAAGCCGCTGGTCACCTCGGTCCGGATGACCTCGTCGATCATGCCGTGGATATATTCCTCCAGGTCCTCTCCGTCCAGGACCTTCCGCCGCTCCTCATAGATGATGTTCCGCTGGACGTTCATCACGTCGTCGTATTCCAGGGTGTTCTTCCGGGCCTGGAAGTTCCGGCTCTCCACGGTCTTCTGGGCCTGCTCGATGGCGTTGGAGACCATTTTGCTGTCGATGGGGGTATCCTCCGTCACGCCCAGGGTCTCCATCATGTTCAGCACCCGCTCGGAGCCGAACAGACGCATCACATCGTCCGTCATGGCCACATAGAACCGGCTCTCGCCGGGGTCGCCCTGACGGCCGGAGCGGCCGCGGAGCTGGTTATCCACCCGGCGGGCGTCGTGCCGTTCGGTGCCGATGATGAACAGGCCTCCGGCCTGGCGCACCTTCTCCGCCTCTGCGGAGGTGACCTCCTTATGGGCGGCCATGCGCTCGGCGAACAGGGCCCTGGCGGCCAGGATGGTCTCGTCCTCCGTGTCCGCATAGCCGGTGGCCTCCGCGATGACGGATTCCTCATAGCCCGCCTTTTTCAGGTCCTGCCGGGCCAGGTATTCCGCGTTGCCGCCCAGCATGATATCCGTGCCGCGTCCGGCCATGTTGGTGGCGATGGTGACGGCCCCCAGCTTACCGGCCTGGGCCACGATCTCCGCCTCCTTCTCATGGTGCTTGGCGTTCAGGACACTGTGAGGGATGCCCTGCTTTTTCAGCAGACCGGAGAGATACTCGCTCTTTTCGATGCTCACCGTGCCCACCAGCACCGGCTGGCCCTTGGCGTGACAGGCCACGATCTGCTGGATGATGGCCCGGTTCTTCCCGGCCTCGTTTTTATATACCACGTCCGGGTCGTCTATCCGGGCCACGGGCTTATTGGTGGGTATCTCGATGATATCCAAATTATAGATGGAGGTGAATTCCTCCTCCTCGGTGACGGCGGTGCCGGTCATGCCGGAGAGCTTGCCATACAGCCGGAAGTAATTCTGGAAGGTGATGGTGGCGAGGGTCTTGTTCTCCCGCTGGACCTCTACCCCCTCCTTGGCCTCGATGGCCTGATGCAGGCCCTCGGAATACCGGCGGCCCAGCATGAGACGGCCGGTGAACTCGTCCACGATGATGACCTGATCGTCCTTCACCACATAGTCGATATCCCGCTTCATGACGCCGTGGGCCTTGATGGCCTGGTTGATATGGTGGGACAGGGTGGTGTTTTCC
>JAJQBY010000073.1 GCA_021203045.1 Oscillospiraceae bacterium
GGACGGGGTAGGCCCCGGGGTGGGGGAGACATAGGCCGCGCTGACGGTAAGCCTGTCCAGGGCCGTCCCCTCCTCCGCCAGCATCCCCGCCAGGTCATACACCAGGACGCAAAGGCACACCAAAAGGGCGACGAGGACGATAAACCTGAACAGCCCCCGGTAAAATTCCTTCCGGCTCATAACGATCCGCTCCTCTTTCTCTTTGTTTTGTTCTTCTCTTTGTTTGGGATATTACAGGCTTATTCCGTAAAATGAACGTGGTTGTTGATATGGTCCTGACAGAAGCAGTGATAGCCGGCGCAGCGGCTGCAATAGCGGAACTCCAGATTCGGGTAATCCGCATCCGTCCGGCCGCACACGGCGCACTTGCGGGTATAGGGCTTGTTGGCCTGCTCCCGCTGCACCTTTTTGGCCGCCTGCTTGAACTTCACGGTCCTGGCCCGCTGCTGGGCATGGGAGGGCCGGAAGAAATCGAACAGCCACTGGCCGCAGAACAGCAGATACACCAGCATCGCCACCACCGGCAGCAGGGCATAGGCCACATAGCCGTTTATCAGCTCCACGACGACCTCATAGACGAAGAAGGCCGCGTCCACCCATGCCAGCCACTTGATCTTCACCGGGATGAAGAAAAACAGCAGCACCCGCTGCTCCGGCCACAGGGTGGCGAAGGCGAAGAACATGGAAAGGTTCAGATAGGTGGCCGATACCAGGCACCGGGCCCCGGTGATCCAGTATGCCAGCAGGGAATACAGGGCCGTGATGAGGACCCCTGCGATATAATAGATGGTGAACTTCCCCGCGCCCCACTCCTGCTCCAGGGCGGAGCCGATGAAGTAATAGAAATACAGGGATATGGCCAGCCACAGCAGGCCGCTGCTCTGCGGCACCAGGGCATAGGTGAGCAGCCGCCACACCTGTCCTTTGCAGAACAGGGCCGGGTCGAAATACAGCCAGCCGTAAAGGGTGCCCGTGGTGTCCATCATGCCGAAAAGCCACACCAGTACGTTTCCAATGATGATATACAGCATAAGTCTTGGTATGCCAAACCGGGGGTGGCTATAGCAAAACCTGTCGATCTTCCGCATTAAAGCTTTCAATAGAATCACCTCCTGCCCATCATACCCTTTTTTGCTCATAAAGTCCATATAATTTTCTCTTTTAAAATAATGTCGTTTGTGGTATAGTACATCCTGTATGAATATGTCGGAAGAAAATATAATAGAAGGAAAAAACGCGGTCATCGAGGCCATACGCGCCGGGCGGAGCCTGGATAAGGTCTTCCTGGCCCGGGGCAGCGGGGACAAGTCCCTCGCCTTCATCGCCGCCAGCGCCAGAGACAACGGCGTGGTGGTGACGGAGTGCGACCGGCGCAAGCTGGACGCCATGAGCGTCACCGGCGCCCATCAGGGCGTCATCGCCGTGGCCGCCGTGCGGGAATACTGCCAGCCGGAGGATATTCTGGCCCGGGCGGCGGAGCTGGGGCAGGACCCCTTCGTGATCGTATGCGACGGCATCGAGGACCCCCGGAACCTGGGGGCCGTCATCCGCTGCGCGGAATGCGCCGGGGCCCATGGGGTCATCATCCCCAAGCGCCGCAGCGCAGGCATCACCGCCGCCGCAGATAAGGCCAGCGCCGGCGCCGCGGAGCATCTTCCCGTGGCCCGGGTGCCAAACCTGACAGCCGCTATCCAGGGGCTGAAAAAACAGGGCCTTTGGGTTTATGGAGCAGAGGCCGGCGGCGACAGCCGCCTTTGGCACACGGATATGAAGGGCCCGATCTGCCTTGTGATCGGCTCGGAGGGCGCGGGCATCTCCCGCCTGGTGCGGGAAAGCTGCGATGTGGTCGTCAGCATCCCCCTGATGGGACAGGTCAACTCCCTGAACGCCTCCGCCGCCGCGGCTATCCTGATGTATGAAGTGGTAAGGCAGCGCCATGAGTGACCGGAATCGCAGCGGGTTTACCCCGGATTACGGGGACTATACGCCGGAGACGGGTCTGACCGGCCCGGAGCGCCTTGCCCAGCAGTCCCGGCAGAAGGTCTCAGACGCCCTGGGAGACGCGCTGAGAGAGGCCCTTCGCCAGTATCAGCCTGCCCCGGAAAAGCCCCGTGAGGAGCCGGAGACCCCTGTCTCCGGGGACGATGACACCATCCCGGAGGATTACGAGGCCCCGGAGGATTATGATAACGCAACGGCTCCGGAGGAGCCGGAGGACGAGCCGGCCGATGAGGACGGATATGAGCCCGATGAGCGCCCCCGCCGGGAGCAGACAGCCCCCGCCGGGAGAGGGGCCGGCCTCCCCCGGGACGATATCGTCACCCCGGACGTAGATCTGCCCTGGGATAATCTCTCTGACCGCCGGACGGCCCATACCGCCCATACCGCACGCCCCGCCACCTTTGAGGAGCTTCTCCGCCGGGAGGCGGAGGCCACCGGCGTGTTCCCTGCCTATCGGGACGAGCCGGAGACCCCCCGTGCCCCCAGGTCCGCCCCTGCCGGGCAGGAGCCGGAGCAAGAGCCCGAGTCTGAGCCCGACTGGGAACCGGAGCCCGAGCCGGAACCGGAGCCGGAGCCTGAGTGGAAGCCCGCCCGGACAGCCCGCCGGCCGGAGGCCGATGATAGCCGCCCCCGGCGGGATACGCCTCCGGCGGCCCATGCCAGACCCCGGCGGACCCTCCTGCAATTTCTGGCGGATACGGACGAGCCCATCGACCGGGACATGCCCGACACACCGGACGGGGCCGATGAGCTGGAGGAATACTACGATGAGCCGGAGGACGGCGGCGATGAGGACCGGTCCCCGGAGCAGCCGGGGGCGCTCCACCTGGAGCAGCTTTTGCAGCCCATCATCCGCCGGATAGCCACCCTGGCCGCCCAACGGGAGCAGCGCCGGGCGGAGGCCGACAAATGGCCCGACCCGGTGGAGGAGCCGGAAACCCCGGAGCTTCCCCCCAAAAAGGCCGGAAAATTCTACGCCCAGCAGCTCCGCCCGCTCCGGTTCCGTTTCAGGGTGTGCCTGTTTCTGTGCGCGGCGCTGGCCTGGATAAGCCTGCAGCTTCCCATGCTCGGCGCCCTGGGGCAGAGCACCTCCGTTCAGGCGGGGGTCTGCCTTATCCTGACCCTGTCCGTCATGATAGCGGCGCTGGACGTGGTGGCCAACGGAATACATCAGCTGTTCGAGCTGCGTCCCGGAGCGGAGAGTCTGGCCGTCTTGGGGGCCGTATTCAGCTGCATCGACGCCCTGGTCACCATGCTGGGCTATGGGGACAGCCTCCCCTTCTGCGCGGTGGGCGCCTTTTCCCTGTCCGCCGCCCTCTGGGGCGAGCGGCGGTACTGCCTTGCCCAGACCCAGACCCTGCGGGCGGCCTCCTATTCCCGGGTTGCCTCTGTGGTGGTGGGCCAGAGCGGGGAGCAGCCCTGCCTTATCCGCTCCCAGGACGGGCCGGAGGGAATCGTCCGCCGCAGCGAGCAGCCGGATCTGTGCCAGCGCGTATATACCCTGGCAGCGCCGGCGCTGCTGGCGGCCAGCCTGCTGCTGTCGATTCTGGTATCCCTGTCGGACGGCAGCCGCTTTCTCCACTCCCTGTCGGCCATGCTGTCTGTCAGCGCCTCCTTTACCGCCTTTCTCAGCTTCCCCCTGCCCTATTCCGTCACGGCCAAGCGCCTGCAAAGCTCCGGCGCGGCCATCGCCGGCTATGCCGGCTGCGAGAGCATCGGCAAAACCAGACGCCTTGTGATTGTGGACGACGACCTTTTCCCCACGGGCACCGTGAAGCTGGAGCTCATAAACATTCAGGAGGGCACCTTCGTGCCCAACGTCATCTCCTCCACCTACAGCCTGCTGGAGGCCTCCGGCAGCGGCCTGACCGGCATCTTCCAGGAGCTGATGGAGCGCCGGGGCTATGTCCGCCTGCCCATCGAGGAATTCCAGTGCCACGAGGGCGGGGGCCTGTCCGGGCT
>JAJQBY010000033.1 GCA_021203045.1 Oscillospiraceae bacterium
CAGATGGATATATTATCCATAAATTTCGTTAATAATATACAATTTCTTTTTTAATATATTATCCGGATTTGCCATTTTCAGAGAAACCTCAATCTGGGGCTTGACAAATGACCGGTCCATGGAGTAACCTTTTTTCAACAATTCCATATTGCATCGTCCCGGCCAACACCGGGATAATGATAGAGGCGCAATGTCCATCAGTACCGTGTTCCATAGTGAAAGCAGGCTTTCGGAAGCGGGAAAGGGGCCGTTGCCGAAGCGGAAACGTCACCTGCGGCGTTTTTTGCTGGGCCGTCGGAGAACATCCGCCGGACTGTCACACTTGTGGAGCGCTATCATTGGCAAACGGTCCCTTTGCAAGGGCCGAAAAAAGGTATCTCATCAGCCATGAATGTTCCACCAGGAGCGTTCATGGCTTTTCCTTTTGTTCGCTCCTCTGCCGCTTCGTAAAAATCAGGATACCCGTTCCCTGTTTTTTGCTATGACCACTATCCAAACCGAGGAGGAAAAACACATGACACAAATCCACCACACCGCCAGACGCCTGGCAGCCGCACTGCTGACCATCGTAATGCTGCTGTCCGTCCTGGTACTGCCTGCCTCCGCATCCGGAGAGAGCGAGCCCTCTCTGACTGTCTCGGCAGACACCATCGCTCTATCCGAGACCGGAGAGAGCATCACCGCCACTCTGACCATTCCGGCCTCCGCCGCCGACGGTGATGTACAGGAATGGGCCCAGAGTCTGACCTGGAGCCTTACTAGAGACGAGAGCTTCCAGGATGAGGAGCTCTATCCCTACTATTACACGGGTGACGAGCTGGTAAACTGGACCACCTGGGGCACAGACGGCACCGATGGGGAGGCATACTTCTCCGTCACTGAGCCCACGGTCACCGTGGAGGGCAGCACCGTTACCGTTGAGCTGACCTTCACCACCGAAAATGCTTTCACTGTCACAGCGGATGGGGAAAACGCCCTGCAGGTCACCGGTTATGTCACGAACCGGAATGTCTATGAGTGCTTCATCGGGGACTACACCCTGGCCGCCTCTGACGGAGAGGATATTCTGGCTGAGACCACCGTCACCGTGAACATCTATGAAAGCTATCTGACCTATGCTGAAATCATCGACGAGCTGCTGGAAATCCAGGCCCTGGCCCAGGAGAACGGCCGCTATTTTGAGATCACCGTCTATGGCGAGAGCGAGGGCGGTTATCCCCTCTACTACGTCACGCTCTCCGACAGCGAGGATTCCATCACCCAGTTTCAGGAGATGAATGAGCTTGCTATGACCGACCCCGAATCCCTTCAAAACGCCATATCTGATGGCCTGCTGGACGGCGAGGATTACCGGGTCCCCGATTACCGGGTCCCCTTTATGATCAACAACGTTCACCCCGATGAAAACCCCGGTGTGGACGCCCAGATAAACCTTCTGCGGGAGCTTGCTACCGCAGACACCATCACCTATAACACGCTGACCGGCCTCGTTTCCGGTGAGGAGGTAGACACCTCCCTGTTCGACGAGCAGGTAGCCTCCATCGAGGGCTTCACCGGCCTTGGCTCCCGCAAGATCAGCGGCAGTGAGGAAAACGGCAATAACGACGGCGTCACTGACGCCAGCGAGTATTATACCATCAGCGACGATCTGACCATCGATGTGGAGGAGCTGCTGGACAATATCATTCTGATCGTCGTTCCCAACGAGAACCCGGACGGCCGGACGTACAACACCCGCCGCAATGCCAATGGTTTTGACCTGAATAGAGACGCCTCCAACCAGACCCAGGCAGAGACCTATTATCTCTATCAGGTAGTCAGCTCCTGGAACCCCGTGGTATTTGCAGAGCTCCACGGCTATATGGAGGAGTTTCTGGTAGAGCCCTGCACCCCGCCTCATGAGCCGAACCTGGAATATTACCTGCTGGTAGATAACTTTCTCCGTGGTGCAGAGGCCTTCGGATCTGCCGCGCTGGCCACCATGTCTGCTCAGGAGGACTACGATATGAAGTTCCAGTCCTACTACACGCCTCTCCGGGACGATTATACCGAAGGCGAGGGCTGGTCCGCCTGGGATGATCTCTGCACCAACTACGGCCCCAGCTACGCCATGCTCAACTGCGGCTCTCTGGGCTACACCATCGAAACTCCCTCCAGCAATGAAGCCTGCACCCGGCTTCTGGAGTGCGGCATGTACGGCCTGCTTGCCTATGTGATGGAGTACAAGGACGACATTTATCTCAATCAGCTGGAGTTCTTCCGCAGGGGCATTGAAAATGAGGACCACGCCGAGGACATGGAATCCTGGTATGTCAGCATGGACAACGAGATCCTGGAGTCCGGCACCTGGCGCGTAGCCTATGAGGAGACCGGCAACTTCTTCCCTGAATACTATGTCATTCCCGTGGACGCAGAAAGCCAGCGCGATCCTGCCGATGCCTGGGAAATGGCCGACTTCCTGACACGCAACGGCGTGGAGGTGCGTCAGCTCACTGAGGACGTGACCGTTGACGGCGTCACCTATCTGGCCGGTTCCCTGGTGGTAGATATGTACCAGGCCAAACGGAATTACGCAAACACTGTCCTCTGGGAGGGTGCGGACGCCTCCAGCTCCGGCTTCCCGGATCTGTATTCCGAATCTGTCTCCAACTTCCCGGAAATGCGGGGCTTTGACTGCATCGCCATCACGCAGGTGGGCGCTTTTGAAGGTGCCCTGTCCGACGTGCTGACAGAGTTTGACGGCGAGAGCCAGCTCGCCGGTGAGGGAACGGCTGTTGTTCTCTCCAATAACGGCACAGAGGCCGTCCGGGCAGTGAATGAGCTGCTGGCCCAGGGCGTGACCGTCGGCATGATCACCGAGGGCGACTACACCGGCGACTTCCTTATCAGCGAGACAGCCTATGCCTCGGTCTGCGAGAGCTATACTCTTGTGGGCACCAGCGTTACCGAGCTTCCCACAGCCTATGCAATCAGCCAGCCCACCGTGTATCTGGCGGGACGATATGACGACTTCTCCGGCTATACCGTCACGGAGGGCTATTATGCCCAGTGGTTCAGCGAGGGCTACGGCTTCATTAATTATCGGAACGTATATCAGAACGGCACCTCCAACCAGGATGTATTCGCCTTTGAGACCCAGCTTGGCTTCACTATCACCTCCGACCCGGAGGAGGCCGACGTTATCATCGGCTCTGTGAGCCTCGATCAGGGCGAGACCGGCGAGGCCGCCGTGGAAGCAGTTCTCAGCGGCACACCCTATATCGCCATGGGATCCTCTCCCCTGTCCTATATCAGCGAAAATCTGCTGACCGATATGGAGTACACCACCCTTGGCATGGAGGCCCTGCACACCGTTACTTACCCCAGCGACAGTCTGATCACCGCAAGCCAGGCTGCGGATGAGGATTATATCATCTATACCTATAACTGCGGCGTCATCACTTCCCTTCCGGAAGGCGCAGAGGTTCTTATCCAGGCCGCCGAGGAGGATTCCTTCATCGCCGGCTGCTGCCTGAACGACGAGGGCCTGACCATAGACGGCTTTGTGGAGGCCTTCACCATCCAGAGGGATGACATGGACATCACCGTCTTTGCCAATTCCATCGTAAACCGCGCCCATCAGCAGGATGATTATACATTCGTCACCAACGCCATTTACAGCAAGTGCCTGTCCGGGGACGTACTGACCATGGAGGACCTGGCCGCCTGATATAAAATTATCCGAACAACTCCATAAAATATCTTATAAAAGGCCGGGCGTGCTCTCGGAGCCGCCCGGCCTTTGCGGAAAAAATCCGCAGAAAGGCAGCTTATCCCATGCATTTTTGGAAAATGAATGGTTTAGGAAATGATTTCATCATCCTGAACAATATAGAGGAGAGGCTATCCCCTGATCGGCTGACTGACATGTCACGGAGCCTATGCCACCGGCAATTGT
>JAJQBY010000072.1 GCA_021203045.1 Oscillospiraceae bacterium
ATTATTTTCTTTGAAATCCATGGGGTCTTGTACCCCGCGTCCACCTTCCGCAGCAGGAGGTCTTGCGGTACCAGTGCATCTATGTCTATCATCACAACTTCCCGCCGCGCATTCTTTTGCCAGTTCTTCATGTTTTACACCCGCGTCCTTCTATTTTACCACTTCTCTCACTACAGGGGTATGCTTTCTTTGACAGACTGAGATGGCCTCTGCCAAGCGACAGAGGCCATCTTTCATACTTGATAAGGATGCTTCGGAGCGGTGTTGGGGGCGTTTTTCGCGCACGCCGCTTACATCTGGGACAGGGCGGCCGCATCGGCCACCAGCGTAAAGTCCTTGTGGAGCTGGAGAATGGAGGCGGGCACCCGGGGGGTGACGGGACCGAGAAAGGCCTCTCTTACGATACCGGCCTTGCTTTCGCCGGAGACGACCATGACCACCCACTCTGCCTGCATAATATCGCAGATGCCCATGGTATAGGCGAAGCGGGGCACGTCCTCCTCTTTCTCAAAGAAACGCTTATTGGCGTGGATGGTGGCGTCGGACAGCGCTACCTTGTGAGTGCCCTTGGTGAAGTGATCGTCCGGCTCGTTGAAGCCGATGTGGCCGTTGGGACCAAGGCCCAGCAGCTGCAGATCAATCCCACCCAGGGAATGGATCAGTGCGTCATAGCGGCTGCATTCCTCCTCAGCGTTGGGGTTTACGCCGCAGGGGACATTGGTATTGGCCGGATCGATGTTGATGTGGTCGAAGAAATTACTGCGCATGAAGTAGATATAGCTTTGGCTGCTGGAGTAGTCCAGCCCCACATATTCATCCAGGTTGACGCTCTTGACCTGGCTGAAGTCGATATCGCCCTTGTTGTACCACTCAATGAGCTGCTTATAGGTGCCGATGGGGCTGCTGCCCGTGGCCAGCCCCAGCACACAGCTGGGCTTCAGCAGGACCTGGGCGGAGATGATGTTGGCTGCCTGGCGGCTCATGTGGTTGTAATCTCTGGCGGCGATGATTCGCATATAAAAAACCTTCTTTCGTACTGTTTGACATAGGAGGAAGCCCGTGCTGCAGGGATGCCCCGCGTGAGGCGCACGGTCCGGGACGCGCCGGATAGCGCTTACTTTACCTGCCGGCCGTCGATGTAGACGGCTTTCAGATTCAGCGCCCTGTCCAGCACCACGAGGTCCGCGCAGTATCCCACAGCCAGAGAGCCGATTTGGTTCTCCCGGCGGATGACCCTGGCCGGGGCTTGCGTGGCGGCAGTGATGGCGGCCTCCAGCGGCACGCCGAAGGACACGGCGCGGCGCAGACCATCCATCAGGTGGATGGAGGAGCCTGCCAGCGTGTCGGTGCCGGTGAGGGTGGCCTTGCCGTCCTTCATGGTGATGGGCTGGCCGCCCAGCGTATAGGCCCCGTCGGGCATGCCGGCGCAGCGCAGGGAGTCGGAGATCAGCACCAGCTTGTCCCCGAACAGCCGGTGGGTCAGCCGGATGACGGCAGGGTGAATGTGCAGTCCGTCGGTGATCAGCTCCACGGTGGCGCCGGCGTCGCTGGCGGCGGCAATGACCCCGGGCGCCCGATGAAGCAGAGAGGGCATTCCGTTATAAAGATGGGTGGCATGGCTGGCGCCGGCGTCATATGCGGCCATGGCGGTGTCATAATCGGCGGTGGTGTGACCGATCGACACGGTGGCCATCCTGGAGACCTCCCGGATAAAGGGAATGGAGCCCGGCTCCTCCGGGGCAATGGTCACCAGCCGGACGATGCCGCCGCTGGCGTCATTGAGGCGCTTGAACATCTCCGCATCCGGGGCATGGAGGTTGTCGGCATTCTGCGCGCCGCGCTTGGCGCGGCTGAGAAATGGGCCCTCCAGGTTGACACCGGCCACCTTCGCCCCGTCGGTGGGACGGACAAAGTCCCGGATGGTATGCATGGCCTGGGTGAGCACCGGTTCCTTGAGGGTCATGGTGGTGGGACACCAGGAGGTCACGCCCCCGGCGGCATAATAGCGGGACATGACCGGCATACCCTCCGGCCTGCCGTCGCTGGCATCCTCTCCCTTGGCGGCGTGGGTGTGGATATCGATGAGGCCGGGGATGACATAGCAGCCGCCGGCATCGATGCCTTCGCCGGTGACGCCGGAGCCAACGGCGGTGATCTTGTCGGCAAACTCGATGCCGCCATCGAGAAAGGCGCCGTCCAGGAATACTTTGGCGTTGACGATACGCATGAAAAACAGCTCCTTTCGGATAATTTACGGGGAGGCTCTTACCGCAGCTCCGGCAGACTTGCTGCTGCGGCGGATTGACCCACCCGGCGGAACTTTTCGTCCGGGAGGGAGGGCAGGAGCTTGCCGTCCAGCTCGGGATACTCGTCGTGGAGCACCCGCAGACATTCGTTCAGGATGATGTCGCCGCCCTTGCCGCTCATCACGCGGCCCAGCAGCAGGACGTGCTTGCAGTGGTAGAGGTCGTAGTAGTAGGCCAGAGTGTGACCCAGATGGGTGCCGATGGAGGAGTAGACTGCGGCGGCAGCGGGATCGTCGTTGGCCATCAGGGCCTGCACCGCCTTCAGCTTTTCGGCGGGAGGCAGGCTCTCCTCCAGGACAATGCCCGCCCGGGGGGCCAGCTTGATGACAGCGTCCTGGGAGAAGTATTTTACGCCGCAGCCGATGTCGTGGCTCCATTCGTCCTCCATGGCGTCAGGGTGGCAGTCCACAGGGACGAAGGCCAGCTCATTGAGCCAGCCGGTGATCCGCCCGGCCTCGTCCACATAGCCTACGGCCTCGCTGGTGCCCATGGCGATGCCGAGCACGTTCGGCTCGCCCAGACTCATGGTGCCTGCCAGGGCGGAGACATCGCCGTCGTTGACCACCTCGAAGGGTATGTCACCGAAGGTATCGGTAATGGCCCGGATGTAAATATCCTTGACCTTGGCGTCAAAGAGGTCCTTGGGCACCTGCAGGAACAGGGAGGCGTTCATGGTGCGGTTATTGATATACACACCGGCGGAGGACACGCCTACCGCGTCCACGCGGGGCAGATGCTCGGCGGCGGATTTCAGCGCGGCGACGATGCCGTTATAGTGGTAGTCGGGGTCGGCGGTCACCTTGGGGAACCAGACCACCTCCTCGGAGTAGACGCTCTCGCCGTCGATGACGGCGCTGACCTTCCGGTCGCTTCCCCCTGCGTCGAAGCCGATACGGCAGCCCTCCAGGTGGCCGCCCATCTTCTTGGGGCAGTCCTTGGGCTCGGGTACCCTGTCCACCATCACCACCTCAAAGGGGTGCTCAAAAACATCGGACATATATCCGAAGTCAAAGTCCTGCTCGTCTCCGGCGGAGTAGGCCTTCTTCAGATATGCGCAGGTGTCCTCGTCTCCGGCAACATAGACGCGGAAGCCGCCCTTCATCCACAGAATGGTCTTTACCAACCGGTTGACATAATAGTGATCAGCTTCGACCATTTCAGGAGTGCCGTGGATAAAGGTGTGACAGGCGGCCATCTGGCCGTCCGCCCGCTCCACCGCGATGGAGACAGGTTTTTTGGCGGTGGCGAGGAAGGAACGATTGAATTTCAGGATGGGCATGAATTCAGGGTCCAGCTGGGGCGCGTTTTTGACGGCGATCTCAATTCCATAACGATTCATTACAAGATCCTCCACATTTCAACACAGAAATACCGGCGCACAGGGCGCGCTTTGCTTGCGCTATCATCATACGCAAATCCTGCGGATTACGCAAGAGAAAAATTAAACTAATTGGAAGAAATTTTCAAAGAAAACCGAAAGAGACCGCTTCTGCGATTGAAAATTTTTTTCGCAGATGTTATACTCTTGAATTGTCAAGTCAAGTGCAACAGAGTATCGAAGAAAACTTCAAAGGGGGAT
>JAJQBY010000080.1 GCA_021203045.1 Oscillospiraceae bacterium
GGAGGATACGGCGACGCAGACGACGTCGGCGGATGATTCGTCCTCTGGGAGTGATAATGCGGTATCGGAGGAAAATACGGACGCAGAAGCCGAGGATGAGGATGAGGACGAGGATACTGATGATTCCCTGTCTGTTGAGATTACGGATGAGACTCAGTCTGCATCTATTAGCAGTGTCGGTGCGACTGCGGCCACCGCATCATTGGACGAGGATGACGGTATTAGTCTGACGGCTGGTTCCGGTGGCGGCTCTGGCTCCGGCGGTAGTGGCTCCGGTGGCTCTAGCAGCAGTAGCGGACTTTATTACCACATCGACCTGAGAGTTACGGGAACCTTTACCGTGACGGTATCAAACACCGTCACAGGAGAAACGGACGTGACCGTGAATAAGGTCTGGAGTGATGGAAATGAAAACCATTCCAATGAAACAATTACCGTTTACATGGTGGATTCCGAGGGGAATCATGTGACGGTTGATGGCAGTGAGATTTCTGCCACCCTGAGCGCCAGCAACAACTGGAGTTATACATGGGAGGATATATCCTTGACTGACGGTACGTATTACGTGACAGATACCGTTGAAGGCTACACGGCCGACTCGACTAAACTTGTTGTTGACAGTGACGGAAGTGATACTGAAACCGAGACAACGACGGCGACCTACACCGGTTCCATTACGGTGCAAAGCATAAAATCGCTAACCATCTATAAGGATGGAGACATGACCACTACTGGGACCACAGTTTCGATGAGCAGCAGCGTGACAAAGGATGGCAACGATTATGAAATACAGAGTACCGTGGGGCATGGTGGGCAAAGCAACGCTTTGGACTTGGAAGACGGCGATGTGATCGTTGTTGTTGTAGTCTATACTTATACCTATTCTTATATAGATGCAAATGGCGAAACGCAAACAGTAAATTCGGAAGATAGCGTTGAAGGAACCTTTACTGTTACGGTGGATGAAGATGCAAACAAATGTGATGGACAATCCGGACAGGACAATTACGGTTATGACTTTACAATATCGGCGGAATCTCTGTTGGAAGACAGCAAAGTAATTGTAGACGAGAAAACTGTCACCGTCACCAACACGCCAGTCTCCACCGTGGATATCCCGGTGACAAAGGTGTGGGATGACAACGATGATCAATATGGCCTGCGGCCGAGTGAAGTGACCGTGACCCTCTACGAAAACGGAACGGTAACAGAACAGACGCTGACTCTCAACGATGACAACAGCTGGACGGACACCTTTAAAGACCTGCCGGAGAAAGACGCAGATGGGAATACGATAAGTTATACGGTTGTGGAATCTGCCGTTAGCAACTACACGTCTTCCACAGAAGTAGACAGTGAGACAGGTGCTTATACCTTCACAAACAAACTGGACATGGTGACCATCAAGGTGACTAAGCAGGTCACCGGTAACATGGGAGACACCACCAAGGACTTTGATTTCACTCTGACGCTGGCAAACGGTACAACGTCTTACACAGGGACCCTGGCGATTTCCAGAGCGGACGGTGAGGCCACTGAGCTGACAGCCACGGATAGCAATTACAGCTTCTCTCTGTCAGATGACGAGTCGATTACAATCACGGTGCCTGCTGGCCATACCTACACGGTAGAGGAAGAAAGCTATAAAAGCGATGGTTATACCACCACCGTATCGGGAACAGCGAGTGGAACAACAACTTCCGGTTCTAATGTAGAGATTACCGTCACCAACGACAAAACCGTCACCCCCGACACCGGCATCACCCTGTCCACCCTCCCGTTTGTCCTCATCCTGACGGCATCCCTCAGCGGGCTGGGGCTGGTGGTTATCAACCGGAAGCGGCGGGACAGCGATGGCTGATACCCACCGGAGCTCCGGAGCCCATCGGGCGGCGGAGTATGAGGAGGCCGCGCGGCGGGATCGGGTGAGGGGATCCCCGCCGCGGGACGGGCCGACCCGCCACGCTCGGGAGGAACCGGAGCCGGCGGCGAAGGCCCCCCGGACAAAGGCCAGCGGCCCGGGCCGGCGACGGCGAAGGCCCCCCGTAAACGCGGAGCAGCAGCGCATCCTGGACTGGGTGCAGACCGTGCGGTTTAAGCATGTGCTGTTCGGCGGCGTGCGGGAGCAGGATGTCTGGGCAAAGCTGGAGGAGCTGGAGCGGCTGTATGACGCCTCCATCCGCGCCGAGCGGGCGAGGTATGACGCGCTCCTGGCCCTGGAAAAGGACAACGGCGATGAGCTCCCGTAGCGTCAAAAACCCGGCAGAGGACCCCATCCAGCAGGCCATGCACACCCGCCGCCAGCGTGCGGCGGACCGGCGGGGCTGGCTGGCCCTGGGAGGCCGTGTGCTGCTGGTGGCCGTGGCCCTGTGGGTGGTGCTGGGGCAGATATTCTTTATCACCAGCGCCTCTGGCAATGATATGTTCCCCGCCGTGAAGGACGGCGACCTGGTGATCGCCAACCGTCTGACCACGGAGTACAGCAAAAACGACGTGGTGGTCTATACCGCGGAGGGCGAGCAGCGGGTCGGGCGTATCATCGCCCGGGCCGGGGACGTGGTCACCATGGACGACAGCGGCACCCTTCTTGTGAACGGTACCGTCCAGACCGGGGAAATACTTTTTTCCACCTATGCCAAGGAGGGGATTGACTACCCCTTCACCGTGCCGGAGGGCTGTGTGTTCATCCTCTGCGATTACCGCACCTCCGGAACCGACAGCCGGGACTTCGGGGCCGTCCCGCTGGAAAACGTCGCCGGGAAGGTGATAACCATCCTCCGCCGGCGCAGCATCTGACCCGACCCCGAAACAATTTGTTCGCAAATACCCTGAATATATTATCAAAAATTGCAAAAAGGAGAATTAAACATGAAAACCACGAAAAAGCTTCTTGCCCTTGTAATGGCCCTGGCCCTCTGCCTGAGCCTGGGCGTCTGCGCATTTGCTGATGGTGAGGACACTGAGGTTGAAGAAGAAGTTACGTCCTCAGTCACTACCGATGCGAATGCACCTATTGTCAAGGTCGTGACCGGTGACAATGCTCCCAGTGAGACTTATACGTTCACTGTGACCGGAACTAGTTATACCAACACGCCGTCCAGCGTAACTACTCAGCCCACAATTCCCGATGTTACCATCACTACGAGTACAACCGAGGGCGCTAAGAGTTCTGCTCTCGATTTGACCAACATCACTGAAATCGGCACCTATACATATGTCATCGCTGAGGTTACTCCGACCACAAAGACCGCCGGTATCACCTATGACACCACCACTTACACCCTCAAGGTGACTGCTTACTACGATGCTGATGGCACTACTTTAAAGAAGGATATTGCTATCACCAATGCGTCTGGCGAAAAAGTTACAGCTGCTACATTCACTAACATCTACACCGCCAACAGCCTGACCGTCACCAAGGATGTTACCGGTAACCTGGGCGATACGACCAAGGAATTCTCCTTCACCGTGACCTTCGCAAATAATAATGAAGCTATTTCTTGGGTTAATGCAATCACCTACAATTCCGACACGACCGGAGCTGCGAGTGTTGTGGTAAATGGAAATACTGTAACCTTCACTCTGAGCGACAGCGATTCCATCACTTTCAGCAACATTCCCAGCGGAATCACCTACACTGTAACTGAGGACAGCTATACCGCTGACGGTTATACCACTAAAATTGGTGAAAATACCACCAGTACGACAACCGGCACAATGGCTGGTGAAGATGTTTCTGTGACGGTAGTCAACGACAAAGATCAGGAAGTAGACACCGGCATTACCCTGGACTCCCTGCCTTACGTGCTTGTCCTGGTGGCCGTCC
>JAJQBY010000003.1 GCA_021203045.1 Oscillospiraceae bacterium
TTGCGGCAATTTCTTCCACCGGCACGCACGGCAATCTACCCAAAAAATTTTTTCATACAAAAGGACTCTATTGTTATTGTCAACAAATCGTCATCCTCGTCAGAGGAAATCCAGAAAATTCTCTTGTAAAAGCTGTAAATTTATGGTATATCTAAACTTATCGTAAGAAGATTTTATGATGGATTGGATAAGTTTTTATTTCTTTCTTCGCCAAATCTTCCACGAAAAAAATTATTGGAGGTAGAAAAAATGAAAAAACGCCTGTTAGCGTTCCTTCTGGTGCTGTGCATGTGCTGCGCTCTGTTCCCCGCCGCGGCATTCGCATCAGAGGAACCGGCCGCCTCATCAGAGGCCGCTGCGTCGGAGGAGGTCCAGGCCCTCTCCGCCTCCCTGGTGTTCACATACCCGGAGGGCATCGAGGAGGACGAGGTGACCATCGAGCTGTATGCGGGCTTCCCCACATCATCGTCTAAGACCCTCGACGTGATGATCGAGGACGGCGAGCTCACCCTGATTCCCGAGGAGGACGGCTACACCGTCACCGAAGCCGGCACCTACAGCTATCATATCTCCGGCGACGGCTACTATAACATCCTGAAAATATTCAACATCACGGAGGAGGACATAGCCTCCGGCGAGATCGTGATCGAGGTCACCGGCGGCAAGGTCAGCGAGACCGACGGCTATCAGCCCACCGTGGTACCGGAAAATGCTCCTGACACCTATTCCATGGATTCCCGGGACGCCATGCTCTGCATCTGGCCGGACGAGATCCTGGAGAATTTCACCGTGGAGGATCAGGGCTATGAGACTCCTGCCTTTGACGGCACGGACGCCGCCCATGAGTTCACCACCCAGGAGGAGCTGGAGGAATTCCTGGCCGACCGGGACGAGAGCTGCGATTATATGTATCTCTATTCCGCCGGCACCACCCCCAACTATGAGATGGACATCCCCCTGGTAATTTTCACCGAGACGGAGATTCCGGAGGACGCCACCCTGGAAGAGGCCGCCGAGCTGGTGACCGCCAATGGCAAGCCCACCGTCTGGTATCAGGCCCAGATTCATCCCAACGAGCCTGCCGCCGGCGAGGGCGCGCTGGTTATCATCGACGATTTTGTAAACGACGAGGAGACCGCCGCTCTGCTGGAGAACGTGAACGTCATCGTGGTGCCCCGTATCAACCCGGACGGCTCCTATCTGTTCACCCGTGTCACCTATGACGGCTTCGACATGAACCGCGACCATATGGCCCTGAAGGCTGAGGAGCTGGCCCAGCTTCACACCGCCTATCGCCTGTTCATGGCCGAGGTGGTCATCGACGGCCATGAATTCACCTTCTATGGCGCGAATGCCGACGGCTATATGCGCCAGGCGGACGACGTGGAGACCACGCCTGCCACCAGTCTCAACGACGACGAGGAGGTCACGGCCCTTGGCCTTGAGATGGCCGCCTATGCCTTCGAGACGGCGGAGGACGCCGGCCTGCGCATCTATCACTATGGCACCACCACCAACAACCCCATCGGCCGGGCCTATTTCGGCCTATATAACTGCCTGTCCTTCCTGGTGGAGACCCGTGGCATCGGCGCAGGCAAGACCAATTTTGAGCGCCGGGTGTATTCTCAGGAGACCGTGGTCATGTCCTATATCACCTACACCGCCGAGCACGCCGACGAGATAGTGGAAACCGTAGCCGCCGCCCGGGAGGAAACCATCGAGATGGGCAAGACCTATGACGAGGACGAGCTGCTGGCCCTGTACCAGACCGCCTCCGGCGACACCCTCACCGATTACGAGGGTACCCGTGTCCAGTACAACATGGACGGCACGGTCTACAGCGAGGAGACCAACGCCCTGGAGCTGCAGGACACTATCGTCCGCAGCCGCACCCGGCCCACCGCTTATGTTCTGCCCGCAGATCTGGAAAACATCGAGGAGATCCTCTATGTTATTGACAACCAGGGCATCGAGTATTACACCCTGGACCCCGGCACCACCGTTACGCTTCAGCAGTATTACTACGTCGGCCCGTACATGATTGACGAGGAGACCGAGCGTGGCATCGAGGCTGACCTGTATGAGGCCACCGAGGTCACCTTTGAAAACGGCGCGTATGTGTTCCCCATGGATCAGGTGGGCGCCAACATCCTTGCCATGCTGATGGAGCCCGATGTCACCGATTCCGTCGGCTATGACGGCACCCTGTATCAGTACGGCCTCATCGACTATGACGAGGAGACCGGCGACTTCCCCATTTATCGCTACACCGGCGATAACCCGCGGGAGACCCTGGTCAGCAACGCAGGCGAGACCGCCTCTGAGGAGGCTTCTGACGAGGCCAGCGAGGAAGCGGCGGACACCCTCAGCGTGGAGGACGCCTATGTGGAGTATATCCACGAGTGGCTCCTGGCCGAGCTGGAGGTCAACTCCTCTCTGACCGAGGACCAGGTGGAAAACGAGTTCATGCCCCTCATCGAGGCTGGCGACTACGTCTCCTTCCCTGCGGAGATGCTCTACGGCGGGATGCTGGAATCCGGCACCGCTATGACCTTTGAGGAATTCGCAGCCCAGTATTGATCGGGCTGACCCCCGCTGAACATCCATACACACAAGACCGCCCTGCCCGGAGCACTCCTCCGCGGCAGGACGGTTTTTTCGTTATATCGTCATATTGAATTAATAGGTAACGTATTCCAGGCACAGTCCTGTCGGGGGCATGGTCTTCCCGGCGGCGTCTCTGTCCAGTGCGGCCAGCACCTCCGGCATGGATTCCGGCGGACGCTGGCCCAGCCCCACCTCCACCAGCGTTCCGGTCAGGATGCGTACCATCAGGTTGAGAAAGCCGTTTCCCACATAGGTGATGCGCAGTTCCTGCCCTATGCGCCGGATATCTATCGAATATATCGTACGCACGGTGGATTTTTTAAACCGGCGCAGGCCGCAGAAGGACCGGAAATCATGGGTTCCTGTCAGATATCCGGCCGCCCGCTCCATCGCCTCGGCATCCAGCGGCTGGGGGATGCGTGTCACGTACCGCCGCTCAAAAATACAGGGCTCGGAGGAGTTCCATATCCTGTAGACATAGCACTTGGTTTTGGCGTTCAGCCGGGCATGAAAGCGCTCCGGCGCCTCCGTCACATCCAGGATGCCGATATCCTCCGGCAGATAGTGATTGCAGTATTCCTTCAGCTCCTGACATGTCATGGCCGTATCCAGCTTTACATTGGCCACCTGTCCCCTGGCGTGGACGCCGGCATCCGTCCGGCCGGAGCCGTGTACCTCCGTTTCCCGTCCCGCCAGCCGGGAGAACAGCGCCTGCAGCTTTCCCTGGATGGTCTGCTCCGTATTTCCCTGGCTTTGCCATCCCCGATAGCGGGTACCGTCATAGGCAATGGTCAGCTTATAGTTTTTCATCCGTCCCGCTCCCTCTGGGGCAAAAGGCGGCCAGCCGCAAAGGACTGGCCGCCTTTAATCTGTATTGCTCAGACCGCCGCCTTCGCTTCCTTGGCGGCCCGGAACTGCTCTATCATCATGGGAACGACCTTGAACAGGTCGCCGGTAATGCCGTAATCGGCCACCTCAAAGATAGGCGCTGACTCGTTTTTGTTCACGGCGATGATGCAGCCCGCGTCCTGCATACCGGCCAGGTGCTGGATGGCCCCGGAGATGCCCAGGGCGATATATAGCTTGGGATGAACGGTCTTTCCCGTCTGGCCCACCTGATGATCGGAGGAGAGCCAGCCGGAGTCGATGGCCACGCGGCTGCCGCCCAGCACGCCGCCCAGCACATCCGCCAGCTCCTGGCCCAGGGCCAGCCCCTTCTGCACGTCGCTGCCGATGCCACGGCCAACGGAGACCACCACGTCCGCGCCCAGCAGGTCTACCAGCTCCCTGGCCGCCTTCACAGTTTCCAGAACCTGGGTGTGTATGTCCCCCTCCCGCAGAGAGAAGTCCGGGTGGATCACCTGAACGGCCTTGGCCCGGACCTCGTCATAGGGGGCGCGGACCATAACGCCGGGCCGGACCGTCGCCATAGCCGGGCGGAACCGGGGGCAGACGATGGTGGCCATCAGGTGGCCGCCAAAGGCGGGACGGGTCATTTTCAGGTCGCTGGAAAAGCGCTTCGTCAGGCTCTCCGCCCCGATACCCTTTTCATCCAGCGTGGAGTGGGCCCGGAGAAATTCCAGATAGGTCCCCATATCCACATCCAGGTGAGTACAGTCGGCGCACAGGCCGGTATGCAGCCTTGCCGCACACCGGGGCGCCAGGTCTCGGCCCAGATTCGTAGCGCCGAAAAGGATGATCTCCGGCTTGTATGCCTGGGCCAGATCGCAGATCAGCTTTGCATGGGCTTCCGTGGTATAGTCCTTCAGAAGCGGGCTGTTGCAGACATATACCTTATCCGCGCCGGAGCCCCCCAGATCGGGGGCCAGTCCGTCCACGCCGTCTCCCAGAAGAACGCCGCACAGCTCCGTTCCCAGCTCATCCGCCAGATGGCGGCCCTGGCTCAAAAGCTCCAGGTCAGTGCTCATCAGAGCGCCGCCCCGCTGCTCGCAATATACCCAAACGCCATGGAAGGCGGCGGTATCTGTATTGTTCCAGTTTATGATATTCATTCCTTCCGCCCCCTTACAGAATATGCTTCGCCGCCAGACGGCTCACAAGATCCTCTACCGTCTCCCGGCCGGCGCCCTCCAGCATGACGCCCTCGCCCTTCTGGGGCGGGGTGAAGCTCTTGGCGATATTGGTGGGAGATCCCTTCAGACCGATGGTGTCCGGCTCGATGAGCGGCTCATCTTTCAGATCCTCATGGGTCAGGACGGTCAGGGGCTTGTCCCAGCAGCTCATGATGCCGGGAACGGACATATACCGGGGCGTGTTCAGCTCCTTCACGCAGGTGATAAGGCAGGGGGTATCCACCCGGATGGTCATGTAACCGTCCTCCAGCATACGCCGGACGGTAACGGCGGAGCCGTGTACCTGGATATCCGCGGCATATGTCACCTGAGGAAGATCCAGCTTTTCCGCGATCTGGGGGCCCACCTGCGCCGTGTCCCCGTCGATGGCCTGCCGGCCGCACAAAACGATATCCCCCGGCTCGATGCCGATGTGATGCACCGCCGCCGCCACGATCTGGCTGGTGGCGAAGGTGTCCGAGCCGCCGAAGGCCCGGTCGGAAACCAGGTACGCCTCGTCCGCGCCCATGGCCATCAGCTCCCGCAGCATGCTTTCCGCCGCCGCAGGCCCCACGGTGACCAGCGTCACCCGGCAGCCATATTGGTCCTTGAGCCGCAGCGCAGCCTCCACCGCGCTCCTGTCGTCAGGATTTGTGATGACCGGCATGGAGGCGCGGTCCAGCGTCCCATCCGGGTTGACCGCCACCTTGCCGGAGGTGTCCGGCACCTGCTTTACGCATACGATCGCTTTCATCTGTCCTGCCTCCCTTACTTCACGCCCATGGCCCGCGCGATGACCATACGCTGGGCCTCGCTGGTGCCCTCGTAGATCTCCGTTATCTTCGCGTCCCGCATCATCCGCTCCACCGGATAATCCCGCGTGAACCCGTAGCCGCCGAAAAGCTGCACTGCGCGGCGGGTCACATCGCTGGCCGCTTCGGAGGCAAACAGCTTCGCCATGGCCGCCTGCTGGCTGTAGTCCTGCCCCTGGTCCTTGGCACAAGCGGCGGCATAGACCAGATACTGAGCGGCCTGCATTTTTGTGGCCATATCCGCCAGCTGGAACTGCGTCCACTGGAACTGGCTTATCCGCTTGCCGAACTGGATACGCTCCTTCGTATACTGGACCGCCTCGTTGATAGCGCCCTCGCCCAGTCCCAGAGCCTGGGCCGCCACGCCGATGCGTCCGCCGTCCAGGGTGTGCAGGGCGATCTTAAAGCCCTGCCCCTCCCGGCCCAGAAGATTTTCCTTCGGCACGATGCAGTCCTCCATGACGAGCTCTGCGGTGGAGGAGCCGCGAATACCCATTTTTTTCTCCTCCCGGCCGACAGAGAAGCCGGGGAAGGATTTTTCCACGATGAAGGCGGATATGCCCCGGCTGCCCTGGGACTTGTCCGTCATAGCCATGATGATATATATCTCCGCCGCACCGCCGTTGGTGATGAAGATCTTGGAGCCATTGAGCACATAATGGTCTCCCTTCAGGACGGCAGTGGTCTGCTGACCGGAGGCGTCCGTTCCGGCGCTGGGCTCCGTCAGGCCGAAGGCTCCCACCTTCTCCCCGCGAAGCAGGATAGGCAGATATTTCCGTTTCTGCTCCTCCGTGCCGAATTCAAAGATCGGGGCGCTGCAAAGGGACGTGTGGGCGCTGACGATAATAGAGGTCGTTCCGCAGACCTTGGCCAGCTCCTCCACGAACATAGCATAGGACAGAACATCCGCGCCGCCGCCGCCGTATTCCTTGGGGAAATATATCCCCATAAGTCCCAGCGGGCCCATTTTCCGCACGGTCTCCCAGGGAAAACGCTCCTCCTCGTCGATCGTGGCCGCCAGCGGCTTCACCTCATTTTCCGCAAACTCGCGATACATCTGCCGGAGCATTTTCTGCTCCCGGCTCAGCTGAAAATCCATACATTAGCCTCCCCTCGTACTGCCGGTTTACCGCCGGCTTACCGAAACACAACATTTAGTATTATATCATTTTTTACCACACGGTCAAGCGGTTTGCGTCAAAAATCGGGCCATCCGGCGGAAATATCGCCAAATTTTTGTCGCCTCTCGACCTTGGTCCTCTGTTGTGGTACAATATCATCCATAGGAATGAACGGTAACAGGAGGCGGGCCCATGCCGAAAAAATACATATGCGTCGGTATCCTGGCCCACGTGGACGCGGGAAAGACTACGCTGGCGGAGAGCATGCTGTATCTGACAGGAAGGATCAGAAAGCCGGGACGGGTGGATCACCGGAACACCTATCTGGATACTCACGACCTGGAGCGGGACAGAGGCATCACCATTTTCTCCAAGCAGGCCATCCTGCCTCTGGGAGACACGGAGCTGACCCTGCTGGACACCCCCGGCCACGCGGATTTTTCCCCAGAGGCGGAGCGGGTGCTCCAGGCCCTGGATTACGCCATTCTGGTCATCAGCGGCACGGACGGCGTTCAGGCCCATACGGAGACCCTTTGGGCCCTGCTGCGGCGATATCAGGTCCCCGCCTTCGTGTTCGTGTCCAAGATGGATGTTCCGGGAACGGATCAGGCCGCCCTGATGGATGAGCTGCGCCGCCGCCTCGGGGAGGGCTGCGTGGACTTCTCCCCCTCCGGGGCAAGCGGCCGGGACGAGGCCGTGGCCCTGCTGAACGAGGGACTTTTGGAGGAATACCTGAAAACGGGCCAGCTCTCCGACGAGGGCGTCGCAGAGCTTATCCGCCGGCGGCAGCTGTTCCCCTGCTTTTTCGGCTCCGGCCTGCGGATGGACGGCGTGGAGGAGTTTCTGGCGGCCCTGAGCCGTTATATGCGCCAGCCACGGTATCCGGCCCCCTTCGCCGCCCGGGTATTCAAGATAGCCAGGGACAGCCAGGGCAACCGACTGACCTATATAAAGCTGACCGGCGGGACCCTTTCCGTCCGGACCCCTGTCCGCTACTTACCGCCCCGGGGCGGGGAAGTCCTGGAGGAGAAGATCAGCCAGATACGGCTGTATTCCGGTCTGAAATATGACGCCGTCCAGCAGGTGGAGGCGGGGCAGGTGTGCGCCGTCACGGGGCTCACCAAAAGCTGGCCCGGCCAGGGCCTTGGTATGGAGCCGGAGGGGGCGGAGCCGCTGCTGACGCCGGTGCTGGGCTACCGGCTGGTGCTACCGAAGGGCTGCGAGGAGCGGGACATGCTACCGAAACTGAAGCTGCTTGAGGAGGAGGAGCCCCAGCTCCATGTTGCGTGGCAGGAGGGACTGGGCCAGATACATGTGCAGCTGATGGGCACGGTTCAGACCGAGATACTGAAAAGCCTTATCCGGGAGCGCTTCGGCGTAGAAGCAGAGCTGGATACCGGACGCATTCTGTATCAGGAGACCATAGCCGCGCCGGTGGAGGGCGTGGGTCATTTTGAGCCTCTGCGTCACTATGCGGAGGTGCATCTGCTGCTGGAGCCGGGAGAGCCGGGCTCCGGCATCATCGTCGATACCGCATGCAGCGAGGACGTGCTGGACAGGAACTGGCAGAGGCTTATTCTGACCCACCTGGAGGAGAAGCAGCATCTCGGGGTCCTGACCGGCTCCCCGCTGACAGATGTGAAGATCACGCTCCTGGCCGGACGCGCCCATCCCAAGCACACGGAGGGCGGGGATTTCCGCCAGGCCACCTACCGGGCGGTGCGCCAGGGGCTGATGCAGGCCCAGAACGTGCTTTTGGAGCCGTACTATACCTTCGAGCTGGAGGTGCCCTCCGACCAGGTGGGCCGGGCCATCAGCGACATCCGGGCTATGGGTGGGACCCATGAAAGCCCTGTAACCCGGGAGGACCGGTCCACGCTGACAGGCGCCGCCCCGGTGGCCGCCATGGAGGGATATATGACCCAGGTGGCCGCCTATACGAGAGGCCGGGGCCGCCTGGTATGCCGCCCAGACGGCTTCCGCCCCTGCCGGAATGCTCAGTCGGTCATAGACGATATCGGCTACGACCCGGAGGCAGATCTGGAAAACACCCCGGACAGCGTGTTCTGCGCCCACGGCGGCGGCTTTACCGTGAAATGGAACAGGGTCCGGGAGTATATGCACCTGGACAGCGGGCTTTCCTCCCCCGCTCAGCCTGAGACCGCTGCGCCCCGGCTGTATCCCCGCAATCTGGACATCGACGAAAAGGAGCTGGAGGCCATCATGGAGCGGGAGTTCGGTCCCATCCGGCGGCCTGTTTATTCCGCCCCTGTCCGCGCCGCCATCAGCGAGGCTCCCAAGGCCCCGCCCAGGCAGGAATGCGTCATCGTGGACGGCTATAACGTCATATTCGCCTGGGACGAATTGAAAGCCCTGGCCACCCAGAGCCTGGACCTGGCCCGGAACCGGCTGATGGACATGCTTGCCAGCTACCAGGGCTATACGGGCCGGAACGTCGTGCTGGTGTTCGACGCCTATAAAGCGCCCGGCAATCAGGACGGGGCAAAGCTTGACCGGTCCGGCCTCCATGTGGTCTATACCAAGGCAGGAGAGACGGCGGACATGTATATCGAGGCCCTGGCCGGAGAGATCGGCAAAAATGAGTCCGTGCGGGTCGTCACCTCCGACCGGCTCATCCGGCTCGGGGTCCTGCGGGCCGGTATCCTGCGCACCTCCTCCGGCGAGTTCATTCTGGAGGTCAGGCAGACGCTGGAGCAAATAGATCAGGTATTAAAGGAAACGCAGAAATAGACATGGAAAAGGAATTGGAAAAGCGCATAGAGGAGCTGGCCGACCGCTGCCAGCGGACAGGGCGGGTCACGCAGACCGGCTTTCTCACCCCGGCAGAGCTGTTCGAAGCAAACGCATGGGCAGCGCGGCAGGACTGGTGCCGCTCCTTCGCCTTCGGCGGGCATCCCGCCTGCGAACGGCAGGTGATGTTTTTCCTGCCGGACTATATGGAGCCGGCCGATCTTTCCGGGGAGGACTATATCCACGCCCTGCGGGTGCAGGCCTATTACGCCGCGCCCGGCCACCGGGATTATATGGGCGCGGCCCTGGGCCTGGGCATCCGGCGGGAGTTTATGGGGGATATCTGGGTGGAGGACGACAGCGCCGTTATCTTCTGCCTGCCCTCCGTGGAGGGGCTGCTGCTGGAGGAGCTGAGGACCGTGGGCCGGGCCAACGTAAAGGTATCCCCGCTCCCCCTCTCCGATCTGCCGGAGCCGCAACGAAAGGTGACGGCCATGTCCTTCACGGTAAAGAGCCTGCGGCTGGACGCCGTAGCCGGGCATATGTTCGGTCTTTCCCGCACCGCCGCGGCGGAGGCCATCCGTCAGGGCGCCGTATCGCTGAACTATACGCCCTGCCTTCATGTGGACGCTCCCATATCCGAGGGAGACATTCTCTCCCTCCGGGGCCACGGAAAGGGCGCGCTGACCAGGATCGGAGAGAGGTCAAAAAAGGACCGGATCTTTTTGGAGGCGGAGATATATCTATAGTGGGAGGCAGGGGTGAAACGTCCCGGTGCATGCTCTGAAAGCGGTCCTTTCCTCCGGCCGGGACAGGGCGCAGCGCCGCCCCTGCCGCCTTTACAAACGTTAATATTTATATTATAATATGTTTGACTATTTTCCAACAGGAGGAACTCTATCCATGAAAAAACACACACGCTTGACCACAGCCATCATCCTGGTACTGCTGGCTGCGCTGATGATGTCCGTATGCGCCTTCGCCTCCGGCGAGGCATCCGGAGAGACAGAAAGCGGGACCGTTACCAAAGTGAAAGGCGAAACGGCGGCCGAGGTCATTTTAAACGCCTTCGCCTGCAAAAATTTCTCCGATGAGGAGCTGACAGACGATGAGATTGAAGCCATCATCCAGGCGGGCATCAACGCCCCCAGCGCCATGAACAGCCAGCCCTGGCAGTTCGTCCTCATCGAAAACGACGAGTTGAAGGAAAGCCTTGTCAGCACCACCAGCTGTGCCGTCATCATCGTGGCCGTGCCCACGGAGGACTCCATGGGAGCCAGCATGCAGTTCCAGGCAGGTCTGGCGGCAGAGAGCATGTATCTCTATGCCCAGTCCATCGGTCTGGCAGCCAACATGTACGTGGCTCCCTGCTCCATGACCATCAACGTGGACGACGAGTCCAAGGCTCTGTACGGCATAGCCGAGGGCTATGAGGCGGCCATCGTTCTGGGCATCGGACATTACGCCGATGAGGCCGACGCTTACTCCAGCGCCACCGCCCGGAATGATTATGACTCCTTTGTGTCTGTGGTGGAGTAACCTCATAAAACGCCCCCATCGGACAAACGAAAAAGTCCCGGCACGTTATTCAACGTACCGGGACTTGGTGGGGGAAGGTGGATTCGAACCACCGAAGGCATTGCCAGCAGATTTACAGTCTGTCCCCTTTGGCCACTCGGGAATTCCCCCATATTCACTTTGCAATTTTGCCGGACGGTGGAGCTGGTAGACGGACTCGAACCCCCGACCTGCTGATTACAAATCAGCTGCTCTACCAACTGAGCTATACCAGCTAATCTTGCCAGCCGTGATATAATACCAGATGCTGGACGGTTTGTCAATACCCAAATTCGATTTTTTTGCCGTCCGGATAAAAAATTTTGTAAGGGAGGCGATCACATGCAGCAGCTCATCCTGCCGGAGGACAGTCCGGCCCGGGCCGCATTCTGCATGGACGGGGATTATATGCTTCCATACATCCCCCAGGGAGCGGTGGTACTGGTGGAATGGGCCCTGCCGGAGGCTGGCCAGTGCGGGCTGTTCCGCGTTGGCGGACAGCTTCTGGTCCGTCAATACTGCGAGGACTGCTTCGGCAATATTTATCTTCTCGTCCTGAACCGCGCTTGCCGGGAGCTGGATGTTACCGTCCCTGTCAGTGAGACCGTGGAGTGCCTGGGAAGGCTGATAACGGAAAAACTCCCCCTGCCGCTGGATTAGCCCGCTCCCCCGTTTCGGCCATATTTGCAGGCCGGGGCGCATAGGATACTCTCTGCGTTCATACAGTATCCGAACGGGAGGGTTTTTATGACATATCCATTCACACAACGGGCCATAGCAATGGTCGGAGCGCAGGGGCCGGAGCAATCCGGATATCTCCGGCGGCTGGAAGCGTTTTTTCAAAGCCTGGTTCCCTGCCTTGACCGCCACCCGGAATATGTGGCAGCCGGCCTGCCGGAACGGCTGGCCGCCCCGGAGCGGGCGGTATATTTTTCTGTTTCCTTTCCGGGCGACGACGGGCAAATACATACCGCACCCTGCTGCTTCATCCAATACTCCACAATCCTCGGTCCCGCCCGCTGCGCTCTGACCTTCCAGCCTGCGCCGGACGCATCCGATCTGAAATGGAAGGCCCTGACCCTGGCCCTGGAAAACAGTCTGGCAAGTCTTTCCATGGGCGGCGCCGCAGCAGGGGCCGCCATCGCCCCGACGGCGCTCAGCCCCCGGGAGAGCATGGCCTTCTGCCAACGGTTCATAACGGCCCTGGCTCCCTTTCTGCCCGTCTGCGCCGTCCTGGAGGGCAGCGTGCCCCGACGGGAGCAGGGATACCTCCGGGGACAGCTGAACCGACTGCCCCGCTCCTCCCCTCCCCCGCTCCTTGCCGGCAGGCGGGAGATGGATAAGGCCACAGGATACGGGCTGTGCTATTTTGCGCAGAACGCCCTGAGGAAAAACGGCGGCCCCCGGCTGGAGGGTCAGGCTGTAGCCATCGGCGGACACACCGGCCCTGCTCCATGGGCGGGAGAAAAAGCATTTCAGCTGGGGGCTACGGTCACAGCGATCAGCGGCAGCAGCGGCTGCCTGTACGCACCGGCAGGGCTTCCCCTCGCCCTCCTGCGGGATATCGGACGAGACCCGGCCCATCCGCTTTCCTCCTATGCCGACAGGGCGGCGGGCATTGACTTTCGGCCCGGCGGGGCTCTGTGGGACGGGAACGCAGACGTATATCTTCTCTGCGACCCGGCACACCCCTTGGATGAGCCCGGCGCCCGGGCCGTCGCCCGCGGAGCCGCCGTATTTGAAGGCGGGGAGAATGTCTGTACGCCCGAAGCCGCCCGCCTTCTCCGGGAGGCCGGTATCCTGTATATCCCCGGCATCGCCGCCGCCTGCGGCGCAGCCATCCTCCGGACCGCCGCCAGGGAGCCGGGCAAACGCCTTCGCACCGGCACGGAAAGGCTCCTTGACACCATATGGGAGGAAGCTCTCCGCACGCCCCGGCAGGATCTGACTGCCGCCGCCCATATTGCCGCCTTCGAGCCCATCGCCCGGGCCATGGTAGAGCAGGGAATATAAAAACAAGAACGGACGTCCGAAGACGCCCGTCCTTGCAAGCAAAGAAGAGAGGAGTGAAAAAATGAAAAGTAGCAAACTCTGTGGCATTGGCGCTGCCACATACCCGTTTCTGCGTGTCCTGCCGGTGCTGCGGTTGCACCTTTCGGCCCTCGCAAGTGTATAATACTCCATCGGGGCCGGTCTTTGGTGAATAAACTTCTAAGAATTTGTAAACAAAAAGTGAATCCACAAGCCATTTTCGCGCCCATATTCTGTCTCCGGGCCAGCCGGTGAAGGTATATGACCACTTGCATTGGCGAAAAAAAATCCAGAAACGTTAAAACTTTAATATTGGTTTAACGCAACTGTGCTATCTTTTATATATCCCTGCGTGGAAGGTATGACCACGCTCGAGGGAAAATTACAGTAAAGGAGAAACGATACATGAGAGCGAAAAGACTATTCTCCCTCCTGATCACCGCAGCGCTTCTGGCTGGGCTGATGGCCGTTCCGGCGGCGGCCTCTCAGGAGACGGAAACAGCGGAAAACGTCTATACGTTCGATGCGGTGACCGTGAACGAGGACGACACTGTGGACGGCGTGGAAGGGGACAACCTGACTATGGTCATCGACGGTGTGGAGACTGCCATGGAACCCGGCGATTATGAGGGCGGCATCTCCATCACCGTGACAGAGAGCTTCACCGTCGCAGGCTCCTCCGGCGGCGGCGCGTCCGGCGAAATGTCCGGCGAGGCGTCCGGCGAGGTGGCCGACACCGGCTCGGAAGCCAGCGAGGAAGCAGAGGCCGAGGCCAGCGGCGAGGCAGAGGAGACCGGGACCGCCAGCGGCGAGGCGTCCGCCTCCGGCAGCGATTCTGTCACTCTGACCAAGACCATTCTGGGTACAGAGCTTATCAGCTCCCGCAGCTCCACGGATTACCGCACAGCCCTGTATGTGGACGAGGACGGCATCAACGCCTCCTATTCCGTGCTGGCGGCCATCGTGGGCGGCATCTATGACAATGAGTCCGCGGTGGGCATTTCCATCACAGCCGGCAGCGATACCTTCAGCGGTCTGGTGGTGGAGGGCGTGGAATACACGCTTTCCGATGCGGAGATCGTACTGGATACCGACTCCCACGGCGGCACCACGAATGACTTCTCCGGCCTTGGCTCCGCTGTTTCCGCCTATGGCAGCGGCACAAATTTAACCATAGAGGACAGCTACATCGAGACCGACGGCGTAGTAAAGACCACTTTGTTCGTCAGCGGCGGCGCGGACGTTCTGATTCAGTCCTCCGAGCTCGTGGCAAATGGCGGCGTGGTGTATGACACCTACCTCTCCAACGCGAATCAGGGCACCATGATCGGCGCTCCCTGGCATCTGGGCATCGATAACGCTCTGGGCAACTCCCGCGCCGTGAACCTGATGGGTGCGCAGACCACCCTGACCATCGTGGATTCCAGCGTATACGCCGCCGGCTGGGGCGCACTCAGCGTGGACGACGGCTCCTATATGCGCATGGACGTCATCAATACCGAGGTAACGGTGGATGAGGGCTATGGCGCATTCGCCATCGGCCAGGTGACGGAAAACTATTACGGCGCCACCTTCTCCTCCGGGGTGCTGGATTTCATCATGATGGGCGGCCATGTAACCTTCCAGTCCTACACCGGCGGGGACGTGGTCACAGTCAAACGCATGGAGGTCAAGGACGAGGGTGAAGGCATCGACACCTATTACGCCCAGGAGACGGATGAGGTCGTCCGCCAGGTCTCCAGCAACGAGGTGGAGGAGGGCGAGACCGTCTATTCCACCCTGTATTCCGAGCGCTTCGGCTTTGAAATGCACTCCATGATGCTCAACGACACCGTGAATACCGTTCAGCTGCTGGACGGTACCAGCCTGACTACGGGGGAGACCTCCTTCATCGTGAAATCCGGTTTTGCGGAGATCACCATCGACAACGCCACCGTGACCACCGGGGAAAGCCCCTATACCGGGGACACCGTTTTCCTCCAGATCATGGACAACGACGACGGCTTCTACGGCCTGACGGACTTTGCTTACAGCACCTTCGGCGAATATTTCTGGGAGCCGGACGGCTGGAGCTTTGAGTTCGTGGACACCACGGACACGGACGACTACGATATGCAGGGCAATCCGGCCTACGACGTGATGGACTACGGCACCGAGGCCACCGGCGATCTGGAGCAGTGGTGGACGACCCTGACCCTGACCAACACAGACATCACCGGCGATATCTGGAATTCCACCGGCTATTGGACCCAGGGCGGCTCTGACCTGTATGTGTCCATCGGTGAGGGCGCGACCGTCACCGGCGTCATTTCCGCCGGCGCTTACCAGCACTACGCCAAGACCTATGAGGTAGGTCTGTACGGCTATTATGCCGCCACCGGCGAGGACAGCGTGGGCCTGGAGGGGAACACCTGGTATAACTCTGAAAACAGCGGCAGCTGGGAAAACGCCAAGTACATCAGCGTTGTCACCAATACCCCCTATTATTACGGCGCAAACGGCGTAGAGGTATCCATAACGGACGGCGGCGTGTGGAATGTGACGGACGTCTGCTTCCTCACCGGGCTGACCGTGGACGGCGGCGCTGTCTCCGGGGCAGAGGCCATCTATAAGGTGACCGTTTCCGTCACCGACCAGGATAACGCCGTGGACACTGTCACCGTGGATGCTATCGAGCAGGTAGACTGGGACGGCGGCGACATAGAGCTGGCAGTGGACGATATCTATACGCTGTATGTGGTCCTGCCCGCCGGCACAGATATAGACGACGTCCTGCTGGAGGGCGAAAGCCTGGGCTACAGCACCAAGGAGTTTGAGGGCCAGTACTTCGGTTCCTTCTACGACCCCGAGACCGGCCTGCTGGATACCCCCCTGGTCTATTGATTCTGACGGTTTCTTCATAGTTCCTCATTTCTTTCTCTTGGGCAAGGGCGCCGGGGTCTCCCCAGCGCCCGATTCTATGTTATGACTTTATTTCAGCACGGAAGTGTGATATAATAATTATAACTTTGATAAATGACGAACAAGCCGAAAGCACTACATAAAAATCGGCAGGTATCCTCCCTACTGCTTCGAAACGCAGAGAGAGAAATATTCAAAACACAAGGCGGATATCAAAAATGAATAAGATCGGATTGATCGGCGGCACAGGGCCTGAGTCTACACTGATCTACTATAAAGAGCTGGTATACGGCGTGCAGAAAAGAGCCGGCACATCCTATTTCCCAAATCTGATAATTGAAAGTCTGAGCGTATTTGAGGTGCTGAAATTCTGTGAGGATAAAAATTACGACGGCCTTACAGAATATCTTTTGCTGGGCATCAACAATCTGGCGGCGGCGGGAGCAAAATACGGTGCATTGACCGGCATAACGCCGCATATCGTGTTTGACCGATTACAGGCACGGTCTCCCATTCCCCTTGTGAGCATCATAGATACGGCCTGTGAATTTTCAAAAAAGCAGAATTATAAACGCGTAGCGCTGCTGGGGACCTATCCTACCATGACAGGCAACTTTTTTCAGAGTGCTTTTTCAAAAGAAGAAATTGAAGTAATTACCCCTAATAACATAGAAATGCAGTTCATTGGGCAAAAGATCAGCTCTGAATTGGAGCTTGGGATCATTGACCCCGACACACAAAAACGATTTGCGTCAATCGCGGAAAAAATAGTCGAACAGGAACAGGCCGAGGCTATCGTATTGGGCTGCACGGAGCTTCCGTTGATCTTTGCGGAAACGGAGCTTCCCGTACCCTGTATCGATGTTATGCGGGTACATATAGATAAACTGATAGAGCTTGCAATGCTCTAATAAAGGCAGATGCGCTCAGCGCGAACGCAGGAGGATAAACCCATGCGCATCGTAGAGGACGAGGAGCGGATGGCTCTGACCATACAGCAGCTGCTGAGCACCCAGCGGATGATGTCGGACATCGCTTCGGATGGGGAGGCCGGGCTGGATGCCGCCATGAGCGGCATATATGACCTGATCATCCTGGATATCATGCTGCCAAAGCTTGACGGGCTGGAGGTGATGCACCGTCTGCGGGACAGCGGCTGGCAGACTCCTGTTCTTCTGCTGACGGCCCGGGGCAGCGTGTCTGACCGGGTGCGGGGCCTGAACGCCGGGGCGGATTACTATCTTCCCAAGCCCTTCGCATCCAGCGAGCTTCTTGCCTGCGTCCGGGCCCTGCTGCGCCGGCCGGGAGAGCTGCGGGCGGATACGCTCTCCTATGGAGACCTGACCCTTTCCACAGAGACAGGCGTCCTCTCCTGCGGGGCAGAGAGCATACAGCTGAGCAAAAAGGAGCTGGAGCTGATGCGCCTGCTCATGGGCAGCGGCGGCGCGCCTGTGGACCGGGAGACTCTGCTTCTGAAGGTCTGGGGCTATGACAGCATGCCGGAGAGCAACGTCCTGGACGCCTATATGAGCTTTCTGCGCAAAAAGCTCCAGCACCTCCGGTCCCACGTAGAGGTGACGAGCCGGCGGCAGATCGGCTACTGCCTGCGGGAGAAGGAAGCATGACCCGCAAGCTGCAATTCAAATTCATCTCCGTGTTCATGATTATCATGCTGCTTTTCACCCTGCTGCTGGCCGGCGTGGTCTATTATCAGAAAAAGAGCCAGCTGGAATACGACTGCATGATGTATATGCTGAACATCAACAACCTGGAAAACCGGGGCGGGAGCGAGGAGATCATCCTTCAGGCCTATCCCCCCTATTTCGTTCTGGAGATCGACAACCAGACCGACACCTCCCAGGTGGTGCTGGGAGAATATTTTCTGGCCGAGCAGGGCGTCACCACGGATGAGCTGATCTCCATGCTGGCCGGCAGTCGAGAGGAAACGGGCCTGCTGGAGGAATACCAGCTCCGGTATTATAACGGTATCCGCACGGACGAGGGCCACCGGGTCGTGTTTATGGACGTGTCCTATATCACCGCAGATCTGCATAAGGCCAGAAATGAGATCATTCTTTTCGCGGTGCCGAGTCTCGCGCTGATGTTTGTGGTGGCCCTGTTTCTCTCCCGGTGGTTCGTGCGCCCGGCAAAGCAGGCCCTGGATGAGCAGCAGCGATTCGTGTCCTTCGCCTCTCACGAGCTGAAAACGCCTCTGTCCATCATCAGTGCCAACATGGACCTGCTGGACAGGACAGGCGGGGACGAGGGCCCGAACGCGGCCTTCTGCTATGACAACATCCGGCAGGAGTGCGGCCGCATGCAGTCTCTGACAGAGGCCATGGTCTGGCTGGCTCTGCCCGGACGCAGCGGGCAGGAGGAACAACTGGACGTGACAAAACTTTTGCAGGAGGAGGCTCTGCGCTTTGAGGTGCGGGCCTTTGAGGAGGGCCACGCTCTGGAGACCGATATAGGCGAGGGCCTGTCCCTTCACTGCGACCGGGTCCAGCTTCTGACAGTGGTGGACGTGCTGCTGGATAACGCTTTGAAATACTGCTCTCCCGGCGGAGATATCCGGCTGACCGCCCGCCGGTGTGCGCCCATCTCCCGCCGCGCGGTGCAGATCTCCGTCGGCAACGCAGGCGAGGAGATACCGAAAAGCGAGTGCGAAAATATCTTTAAGCCCTTCTATCAGATGGATCTGGCCAGAAAAGGGGCCGGCATCGGCCTCTCCATCGCCAGGGAGATCGTCTCCGCCCTACGGGGACAGATACGGGTGGAATATAAGGACGGGATGAACTGGTTTATCGTGGAGCTGTAATCCCCCGCCGTCTATGCTTTGCAGCATAGGCGGCGTTCCCCTTATATAGACTTTGACCGCAGGCCGGATTTATGGTACAATAAGCCATATTGAGAAAATAGTGAAAGCAGCGGGGCCCCGGGGCGATGCGCCCGCCCCGTGCTTTTCTTGCAGCATCATGCGGCGCAGCCGCAGAAGGGAGAATCGGATGAATATAGTATACGCCGCCATTCTTGGCCTGGTGCAGGGCATCGCGGAATTTCTGCCCATTTCAAGCTCCGGCCATCTGGCACTGTTCGAAAACGTATTGGGGGCTGCGGGCCTGGCGGAGCTGGGAGACAGCGCCATGTTCAATATTATGCTCCACCTGGCGACCCTGGTGGCCGTGATCGTCGCCTACTGGAGCGATGTGAAGGGCATGATTCTGGAGGTGGGCCACATGGGGCAGGATCTGGCAAAGGGCCGGGGTCTGTCCGCCCGGGGGATTCCCATGCGGCGGCAGATCTTCATGCTGATCGCGGCCACCCTGCCGCTGTTTCTGATCGTACCGTTCAACGATAAGATCGAGAGTCTGAGCGGCGTCTCCTGGTTCGTAGGCGCGGCGCTGATCGTGACCGGCCTGCTGCTGTTCATCGCCGACCGTATGCCCAAGGGCAAAAAGACCGAAAAGAGCATGACGGTCGCAGACGCGCTGATCATCGGCGTCGCCCAGGCCGCCGCCACCATACCCGGTCTCTCCCGCTCCGGCACCACCATCACCGCCGGTATGGGCCGGGGCTTGAAGCGCAGCTATGCCGTTCGCTTTTCCTTCCTGATGAGCCTGCTGTCCGTGCTGGGCGCAGTGCTCCTTCAGGTGCTGGACGTGATCGGGGAGGGCTTCGATACGGCCCTTCTGCCTGCCTACGCCGTCGGCATGGTAGTGGCCGGTGTGACCGGATATCTCTCCATCCGGCTGCTGCAAAAAATCGTGGATAAGGGACGCTTCGGCGGCTTTGCCTATTACTGCTGGGCAGTGGGCGCGCTGACCATTATTTTGTCCATCGTGATGGGATAAGGAGCTGGATTCATGGCACAAAAGAGTACATCCTCCGCCAAAAGCGGCGGAACAAAAAAGACCGGCAGCACCGGCAAGGCCGGCACAGCAAAAAAGACCACCGCCAAAAGCGGGGCCAAAAAATCCTCCTCCGGCAGCGGAGCAAAAAAGACCACCCAGGCGAAAAAGGCG
>JAJQBY010000065.1:0-7114 GCA_021203045.1 Oscillospiraceae bacterium
CCCCCACCCCGACCCCCACGGCGACGGCAACGACCTCTGACACGCTTCCCCAGACCGGTCAGCTGAACTGGCCCGTATGGGTGCTGGCAGGGGGCGGCATCGTGCTGTTCGCCCTGGGCTTCATCCTGACCCGGGAGCGCAAAAACCGGGGAGAGCATGCGGAGTAAGCTGGGAGAGCTGTTCATGGCCCTGGGAGCGCTGCTCCTGGTGGCCGCCGTGGGCCTGCTGGCCTATAACCAGTGGGACGACTGGCGGGCCGGGCGCTCCGTCGCCGATATCCAGGACGCTCTGGAAGCGGCGGTGGAGGAGGCCGAGGCCGCCGCGACCCCCGCTCCATACAGCGGCTCCGTGACTTCCGCCGCCGATGAGGATGAGGCGCAGGATACCGAAATGGCCACCGTGGAGGTGGACGGATATGAATACATCGGCACCCTGTCCATCCCCAGCTACGGCCTGCAGCTGCCCGTCATGGCCCAGTGGAGCTATGCCGGCCTGAAGATCGCCCCCGGGCGGTACAGCGGCAGCGTGTGGACGGACGACCTTATCATCTGCGGCCATAACTATGACCGCCACTTCGGGAACCTGAAAAATCTGGAGCCCGGGGATATTATCACATTCACAGATGTGGAAGGAAATGTGTTCGACTATCAGGTGGAGGAGATCATCACCCTCCAGCCCACAGACGTAGAGGAGATGGCCAGCCGGGAAAACGGGGAATGGGACCTGACCCTGTTCACCTGTACCATCGGCGGGCAGACCCGCGTGACCGTCCGGTGCAGCCGGACCAGTGAAGATACAACGACTTAACAGACGGGGCATATCCCCGGAGACCGAAAGTTAAAGTTGAGGTGCAGTTATGAAAAATATTGTAAATTCCTATGTGCGGAGGTTCCGGACGGAGCGCCGCCGGAGCCGGAGGGCCATCGCCATGCTGCTGGCCCTGGCGCTGCTGGTGGCCACGGGCGTCACCTGGCAGCTCCATTCCACCGGCATCGCCCTGACCAATGAGACCTACTGCGGCCAGGAGGAGCACACCCACACGGAGGAGTGCTATGGCACCGTCCTCTCCTGCGGGCTTGCGGAATCGGAGGGCCATACCCATACGGAGGACTGCTATGAGACCGTGACCACCCTGGTCTGCGGCCAGGAGGAATCGGCCGGGCATACCCACGACGAGTCCTGCTATGACGAGGAGGGCAGCCTGATCTGCGGTCAGGAGGAATCGGAGGGGCACACCCATACCGAGGACTGCTATGTGACCGAGGAGGTGCTCATCTGCGGCCTGGAGGAGTCCGAGGGCCACACCCACACCGAGGAGTGCTATGAGGAGCAGCTCATCTGCGGTCTGGAGGAGCACACCCACACCGTGGAGTGCCTGATAGACGAGACCGCCGACGTGGAGACCGCCTCCGACTGGGAGGCCACCATCCCGTCCCTCTCCGGCGACTGGGCGGAGGACCTTGTGTCCGTGGCAAAGAGCCAGCTGGGCTATGCGGAGAGCACCGCAAACTATACACTGGCGGACGACGGGGAGACCCATAAGGGCTATACCCGCTACGGCGCGTGGTACGGCAATAAATACGGCGACTGGGACGCCATGTTCGTCTCCTTCTGCCTGCACTATGCCGGCGTGCCTTCGAGCTATATCACCCAGGCCTCCGGCGCTTATGCCTGGACCGCGGCCCTCAGCGGCTCGGATTACTATACCACCGCCTCTGACTATACCCCCGAACCGGGCGATATCGTGTTCTTTGACCGGAACAGCGACGGCGTTGTAGACTGCACCGGCATCGTCATCACCGTCTCCGGCAGCGATATGACCGTCATCGAGGGCAACAGCGGCGACGCTGTGGAGCAGAATACCTATGATATCGCCGACGCCTTCGGCTTCGTCTCCGTCTCCGCCGCCTATGCCGAGGCAGCCGAGGCTGTGGGCTATGACACCGAGGACGAGGACACCGGCATGGCCGCTCTGGATATCACCTTCCTGGCAGACGGCCAGGAGGTGGAGCCCACCCAGGCCGTCACCGTAACCATAGACGCCTCCGCTATCCTCCCCGAGGAGGCCGACGCCTCCACCATCGAGGTCCAGCACCTGGAGGAGACCGAGGAAGGCGTAGAGCCGGTGCTGGTCGCCGATGCGACCGAAAATACGGAAGGCACCGTGGACGCGGAAGCGGTGGTTGAGTTTGAGGTTGAGGGGTTCTCGACGTTTACGATTCGGTGGGGCCTCACGCTGGGCAATACCAGTGATTACGAGGTGTCTATCACAACGAAAGCTAACCTACTGCTGGCTTGGGACACAAGCAAAAATGAAACCACCTCGACTGAATTGAGCGCTTCTGCAAGCTACTCGACTATATCGCTGGGCTACAACGACACCATGTACTTCTCTGAAAGCAACGCGTCTCTGGCTATCGACGGGTACACGCTGGTGTCCGCTACGGTGGTGTATGGCAGTGGCAGTAGCAGTACAACATATACTGCAAGTGCAATCACGATCGAAAGGGAGGAATTATACTCAACAACCTCCACCAGTGGAACAACAACTACAACAACCACAATATACAAATTAACTTATGTGATCACCACCGACGACGGGGAAATAACATTGGCCACCGTGTATCAACGGGAGGTGATTACAGCCACCACGAGCAGCCAGAATAATCAGACCAGTTATAGCTTTTCGTACACATATTCAGCCAGTGCCACTGAAAACAGTAACGGAAGCTACAGCTTGGGTACAACCAGCAGTCTGAGCAACTTGGTGAGTGATATCAGCATAACCCTGAATTATATCGTCACGCCAACTATTACAATCAGCGACAGCAGTTCAGGTTTAACCTCCACGCTGACCGCCACAGGAGAAGGGACTTATACCTACACAATCACAGACTGGTCGGTCGACGATACAAGTAAAGCTACTATCACGAAAAATGACGACGGAACGGCAACATTAACGTGGAGCGCTTCCGCGACAACCGGAGACACCGTCACAGCAACCGTCACCGCAACCTATACGGATTACCAGGGAAATACACAAACGATCACATCCTCCTACACCTTAACATATAATCTGACATCGTATGAAATAACCGTAACATATGGGGGAAGCAGCACAACAGCAGGAATCGTGGTTGCCTTCTATGATTCGGACGGAAATCTGGTCGCTACCGAAACCACTAACTCAAGCGGACAAATAACCGTAAGTCTGGATCCGAATGAAACCTACACCGTTGTGGCCTCTTATGTAATAACTTCCGGCAGTGGGCAACAAGCAACATACACTGCATATACTTACAGCGGAGAAGTAACAGGTGGTGTCTTTACGGCTGACGGAAGCACCACGACGACGACAAACAGAATAAACCTCACAACGGGGGAAACTGTCTATGAGCATATCGACGTAAAGGACTCAGTGACAACTTCCTCCAGCACCGGGGAGAGTTCCGCTGAAATAGGCACAATCGTAAGCATTGTTGTGTATGACGCGGGCGGCAATGTAATATATACCAGCTCCGGTGTGCCGTATAGTACCGATGGCAGTAACTGGCAAGGAATGTTTGAGGGTTACCATCACATCGGCTTCCTTGACTCCTACAGCGTTGTGATAAGCTATACCATAGCGGGAAGTAACACAGTCTATACCGCAACCTTCAACTCCGAGTCTGTGTACGGGGACAATACCTATTATCCGGCGGATGGTACAAATGCATATAAGCTGTATAACTACATACATAACACAAGTTATACGGCAGCAACCTGGGCCGAAAGCGAATATTATGGCAATATCGACATCAGCGGAATGAACATCTATCTGGTGGCCTCCATCCTGTGCGACTCCTCCATCGTGAGCGTAGATAGCACTTCTGGCGCGACACATGGCAGTCTGTCTGGTGCCACCGATAAAGATGGTAACACTACATGGGGTCTTGACTTTGCGCTGAGCGTGGAGACCCTGATATCCTATAGTGCGAACTTCAATCTGGAAGTGTACAAGACCTATAAGGGTGCAAGCATGTCGGCAAACGACTTCACCTTCTATCTGTACGCAGCTACGGTGGATGCTACAAGCGGAGCCTGGTCAATCAGCGGAGATGCGCTCCAGACCGTAACCAACAGCGCGGCCACAGCGGACAGCACCACCGAAAACTCCACAACTACCATCGACTTCTCCGCTATTGCCTACGGAACCTCTGATGCGGGCACCTATTATTACATCATCTACGAAGCAGACGGCGGCACGACCTCGAATGGCACTACCTATGACGGCACCGTTTACGGCGTGAAGGTGGTAGTTTCCACCAGCACCAGCACATCCGGTACTGTCACCACGACCAACACCATCGTTACCAAAACTTATTATGTGCTGACCGCGACGACGGTTGATGGTGTCACGACCTATACGGCAGCCGTAACAAACGAGGTAACGGAAAACAGTAGCGGCGAAGCGGTCTTCTCCTTCACCAATACCTATTCAAGCGGTACGAGCTTCACCATTCTGAAGGTGGATTCGACCAACTCGAGCACAGTCCTTTCCGGCGCGGAGTTTACGCTGACCATTACCGCTAACGATGAAACGACTTATTACAAGGCGGATGGTACAGTAGGTTCTTCCACTGATACACTGACCACCGGAGAAGATGGCAAAATTTCCATCACCGGCCTCACAGACGGCACCTACACCCTGACCGAGGTCACTGCTCCGGATGGCTATAACCTGCTGACTGACTCCATTGTGTTTACTGTAAACAATGGCACGGTGACGCTGGCCGATGGGACGAGTACATCAGTGGCAACTCTAAACGGAACGGTTATCACCGTCTATAACACCGCCGGCTTCGAGCTTCCCTCCACGGGCGGCATGGGTACATTGCTGTACACCCTGGCGGGGCTGGTCCTGTGCGGCGGCGCGGCGCTGGTGCTGTATCGGCGCAAACGGCTGAGCTGAGTCGCTCAAAACAAAAGAATGTGCAAACGGATGGAAGCCGGGCATTTTGCCTGACTTCCTATCCGAGTTTATATTGCAGAAAGGGGGACAGAAGAAGGCAACCGCAAATACTGAAAGGAAAAAAAGAAAAGGAACGATAAGGAACAATGAAGAAACATAAGAAACAACTGGCGGCCATCCTGATGGTCGTGCTTTTGGCCGCGACTACCCTGGCCGCTCCTGCCGCAGCCGCGAGTTACACAACACTAACTGCTCCCGGCTCCTTTACCAGCAGCGACAGCAGCGACAATACCCTGAATGCGCACTATGTATATAAGGACAGCCAGAACGAAACGGTCAGCGATGTGACCATAGAGGACAGCACCTCCGGCGTCAACGGTATCGTGGTGAGCAGCGCGGATGTGGACTTTTCCAACATCACCATCACCCTGGATACGGACGCGGACGGCTCGGACACCTGCGACTTCACCGGCAAGGGTTCCGCCTTTGCGGTCTATGGAAGCTCCAACGTGACCCTGTCCGACTCCACCATCACCACCACCGGCGTGGCCACCATGCCCCTGTTCATCGACGACGGGGCTGTCCTGACGGTGCAGAACACCACCATCACCAGCAACGGCGGCACCCTGTATTCCAGCTATGTGAACACCGCCGACCAGAGCGTTATGGTGGCGCCCCCCTGGGTGCTGGGCATTATGGGAACCTCCCGGGCCTCCAACCTGATGGGCACGGACAGCACCCTGAACTTCCTGGACAGCACCGCCTATGCCGCCATGTGGGCCGTCCTGTCCACGGACTCCGGCTCCGATATGGTGATGAATGTCTATAACTCCACCCTCCAGCTGACGAGGGCGAATGAGGCTTCTGTGGATATTCAGGCCAGCGGCGGCCAGATCACCACCTATGATAACCCCTATACCACCAATTACGGCTCCGGCTACGGCACCTATGTCATCGGCAGCGTGGCGGAGAATATGGTGGGCGTTACCATGAATGTGGGCACCTATGCGGCCATCTTCACCGGCGGCACCATGAGCTTTTCCACCCTGACCGCCGGGGACTATAGCCTGAGCAATGCCGACGGCTCCACCACCGCCTATACTTACAGCGGCAGTGCCCGGAGCAGTGTGATCAACTCCGACACCTTCGGTTTCATGGCCCATCAGGGAACCAATACCCTGACCCTGAGCAGCGGCACGGCCCTGAATACCGGGTACACCGGTTTTCTGATTAAGACCGGCGGCTCCCTGAGCAGCTTCACCGCCAACGTCACGGGTACCAGCATCAGCGTGGGCAACAATGTGCTGATTCAGATTCTGGACAATGAGGATTCCCTCATCGGCACCAGCAGCGGCACCACCTTCGTCACCACCTATACGGAGTCCTCCGGGTGGCTCTCCTCCGATTCCGGCAGCTCCGGCGATTCCGGGGATTCCGGCGATTCCGGCAGCGGCGGCGACTCCGGCGGCCCTGGCGGTTCCGGCGGCGGCCCCGGCGGCAATCAGGGGAGCGGTATCTCCACTACTGCCACCACGTCCTCCTCGTCCTCCGACTCCGTGGTCTTCAACTTCACCAATGAGTCGGCGCTGACAGGCAATATCTATAACGCCTCCGGCGACCAGCTCACCGGCACCGGCGTGACCGTGAATCTCAGCGGCACCACCTATTACGGCGCGGCGGCCTCCACCACGGCCATCCATGTGACCTATGAGGGCTCCCAGTACGTCAAGAACACCCTGAACGGCTATGCCGTCGAGGAGGACGATGATGGGACGGAGGTGCTGGCGTATCAGAATACCTCCATCACCATCAGCGAGTATTACGATCTGGGCCATGTGGCCAATAAGATTTGCAGCAACGGCTCCAACACCGTTACCATCAACCTGACGGATGATTCCACCTGGTATGTGACCGGCACCTCCGTCCTCAGCTCCCTGTCCGTGGAGGACGGCTCTCAGGTCATCCTGGTGGGCGACGCCACCCTGACCGTGAACGGCACGACCTATGATGCGGATAACCTTGGGGATAATATGTCACATGTGGACTCCCTGGGCGACGAGGAGGAGTGCGAGCACGAGTATGAGGCGGTCGTAACGGAACCCACCTGCACCGAGCAGGGGTATACCACCTATACCTGCACCCTCTGCGGCGACAGCTATGTGG
>JAJQBY010000065.1:7214-19666 GCA_021203045.1 Oscillospiraceae bacterium
TCTGCGGCGACAGCTATGTGGCTGATGAGACCGAAGCCACGGGCCACACCTGGAATGACGGCGAGGTGACCGCAGAAGCCACCTGCACTGAAGAAGGTGTGATGACCTACACCTGCACTGTCTGCGGTGAGACCAAAACCGAGGCGATCGAGGCCACGGGCCACACCGCAGGCGAAGCTGTGATCGAGAACGAGGTCGCCGCCACCTGCACAACGGATGGTTCCTATGACAAGGTGGTCTACTGTACCATTTGCGGCGAGGAACTGAGCAGTGAGACCACAGTGATTCCCGCCACAGGCCATGACTATGAGGCGGTAGTCACCGCCCCCACCTGCACGGAGAGCGGGTATACCACCTACACCTGCTCGATCTGCGGCGACAGCTATACTGCTGACGAGACCGCAGCTACCGGCCACAGCTGGAACGATGGCGAGGTGACCACTGAGGCCACCTGCACTGAAGAAGGTGTGATGACCTACACCTGCACTGTCTGCGGTGAGACCAAAACCGAGGCCATCCCTGTCACTGGTCACACCGAGGGCGAAGCCGTGATTGAGAACGAGGTCGCCGCCACCTGCACCGAGGATGGCTCCTATGACACGGTGGTCTACTGCACCGTCTGCGGCGCAGAACTGAGCAGTGAGACTGTGACAATCCCCGCCACCGGCCACACTGCTGGCGAAGCCGTGGTTGAAAACGATGTAGAAGCTACTTGCACCGAGGATGGCTCCTATGACACGGTGGTTTACTGCACCGTCTGCGGCGCAGAACTGAGCCGTGAGACCACAGTGATTCCCGCCACGGGCCATACCGAGGGCGAAGCTGTGGTTGAAAATGTGGTCGAAGCCACCTGCACCACGGATGGTTCCTATGATACGGTTATCTACTGCACTGTCTGCGGCGCAGAGATCAGCCGCGAGACAGTGGCAATCCCCGCCACCGACCACACCTGGAATGACGGCGAGGTGACCACAGAAGCCACCTGCACCGAGGACGGTGTGATGACCTATACCTGCACCGTCTGCGGCGAGACCAAGACCGAGACGATTGCCGCTACAGGTCACACCGCAGGCGAGGCCGTGGTTGAGAACGTGGTGGAAGCCACCTGCACAGAAGACGGCTCCTATGATACGGTGGTTTACTGCGCCGTCTGCGGCGCAGAACTGAGCCGCGAGACCGTGACGGTTCCCGCCACGGGCCACACCGCAGGCGAGGCCGTGATTGAGAACGAGGTAGCAGCGACCTGCACCACAGGCGGTTCCTATGACAGCGTTGTCTATTGCAGCGTCTGCGGGGCGGAGCTGAGCCGGGAGACCATAACCTCGCCTGCGAACGGTCACAGCTATAGCAGTGTCGTGACCGCGCCTACCTGCACGGAGCAGGGGTATACCACCTATACCTGCACGGTCTGCAGCGACAGCTATGTAAGTGATTATACCGAGGCTACAGGTCACAGTTATTATAAAGTTGTGACTGAACCCACCTGCACGGAGCAGGGGTATACTACCTATATCTGTTCCGCCTGCGGCGACAGCTATGTAGACGATTATGTCGAAGCCAAGGGCCATGAGTGGGATGAGGGCGTGGTGACCACCGAACCCACGGAGACCACCACCGGCGTGATGACCTATACCTGCGAAGTCTGTGGAGAGACCAAGACCGAGGAGGTTGAGGCCACAGGCGTACATACCTACGATGAGGGTAAAGTGACCAAGGAAGCCACCTGCACCGAGGACGGCGAGATAACCTACACCTGCTCCGTCTGCGGTGCAACCAAGACCGAGGTCATCCCCGCCACGGGCCATAGCTATGAGGCGGTGGTGACTGAGCCTACCTGCACAACGGGTGGTTATACCACGTATACCTGTTCCGTCTGCGGTGATACCTATACGGACAGCTATACTAACGCCACGGGCCACAGCTATACCAGCGAGGTGACAACTGCGGCTACCTGCACGGAGACCGGTGTGATGACCTACACCTGCTCAAGCTGCGGCGACACATATACCGAGACCGTTGCCGCCACCGGTCATAGCTATACCAGCGAGGTCACCAAGGAGGCCACCTGCACCGAGCAGGGCGTGACGACCTATACCTGCACTGTGTGCGGTGATACCTACACAGAGGCGATCGAGCCCACGGGCCATAGCTACGAGGCGGTTATCACCGAACCCACCTGCACGGAGGATGGTTATACTATACCTGCACGGCCTGCGGCGGCAGCTATGTAAGTGATTATACCGATGCTACGGGCCACATCTATGGGGCGGTGGTGACCGAACCCACCTGCACGGAGGGCGGATATACCACCTATACCTGCACGGTCTGCAGCGACAGCTATGTGGCCGATGAGACAGCGGCCACAGGCCATACCTATGGCACGCCGACGTTCACCTGGGCTGAGGATAATGAGTCCTGCACTGTGTCCCTGACCTGCACCGTGTGCGGAACCGAGACGACCGGGACCTGCACGGTGACGAAGGACGTTACCAACGCCGATTGCACGACCGGCGGCCAGGTGGTCTATACCGCGACTGTCACCATCGACGGGCAGGAATATACCAGCACGAAGACCGTGACCATCGCTGCCACGGGGCACACTACCGAGATTCAGAATGCAAAAGCTGCGACCTGCACCGAGGATGGTTACAGCGGTGATGAGGTCTGCACCGTCTGCGGGACGATAGTGACCACTGGCGAGACGATCCCTGCCACGGGCCATACCGCGGGCGAGGCCGTTGTGGAAAACGAGGTGGCTGCCACCTGCACGGAGGACGGCTCCTATGACAGCGTCACATACTGCACTGTCTGCGGTGAAGAATTGAGCCGGGAGACCGTGACCGTGCCTGCCACAGGCCATAGCTATGAAAATGGCGTCTGCACTGTCTGCGGTGAGAAGGAGACCACCTCCGGCGGCTCCTTCTGGCAGAATATCGTGGATTGGCTGAAAAATCTGTTTGGAAGATGGAACTGATTTCCCTGTGCGGATGATCTTCCAAAAATAGCGAAGGCAGTGCCGGTAAAACGGCACTGCCTTTGTCCGTGCTAAGGAGATGAGGGATGGAGGGCTGCAGGGTGGGCGGGGCGACAAAAAACCGGAAAGCGGGGAGGTTATTGCCTTCACCGCTTTCCGGGTCATAAAATTATTTCTGTCTGTCAGAACGGCTGCACCAGGCCCACCTTTTTGCGAACCTTCCGCAGGGTCTTGTTGGCCACATAGGAGGCTTTTTCCGCGCCGGTGCGGCAGAGGGATTCCAGATAGGCCTTGTCCTTTATAAGCCGCTGGGACTCCTCCCGGATGGGGCGAAGGGTCTCTACGACAGCTTCGCCCACGGCGGCCTTGAAATTGCCATAGCCGTGGCCGGCGAATTCGGCGGTTATCTGGTCGTAATCCCTGCCGGTGCAGGAGGCGTATATCTGCATCAGATTCGCCACGCCGGGCTTGTTCTCCGGGTCGTAGCGGACGCAGTTGGCGCCGGTGTCGCTGTCTGTAACGGCGCGCTTGAATTTGCGCATGATATCCGCCGGGTCGTCCATCAGGCACACCCGGCCGTTGCCAGTTTTGTCGGACTTGGACATCTTGCTGGTGGGGTCCAGCAGATCCATGACCCTGGCCCCTACCTTGGGGATATAGGGCTCCGGGATCTTGAACACGTCTCCATAGAGGCTGTTAAACCGATGGGCCACGTCCCGGGTCAGCTCCACATGCTGCTTCTGGTCGCCGCCTACGGGGACGTAGTCCGGCTGATAGAGCAGAATGTCCGCCGCCATCAGAGCGGGATAGGTGAACAGACCGCCGTTTACGTTATCCACATTTTTGGCGGCCTTTTCCTTGAACTGGGTCATGCGGGACAGCTCGCCAAACATGGTATAGCAGTTGAGTATCCAGCCAAGCTCCGCATGGGCGGGGACATGGGACTGGATGAACAGGGTGTTCTTGTCCGGGTCCAGGCCGCAGGCCACATATTGGGCCAGCTGCTCCAGCGTGCGCCGCCGCAGGTCGGCGGGCACCTGCCGGGAGGTCAGGGTGTGGAGGTCGGCCATGAAGTAATAGCAGTCGAATTGCTCTGCCCGCTCCGCCCAGGTCTTGATGGCCCCCAGATAGGAGCCAAGGGTCAGATCCCCGGAGGGCTGTATGCCGGAGAGCATCACTTTTCTTTTCTCATCCATATTCATCGCTCTTTCTACGGCAGGACGTGGTCCGGGCCGTGCTCGTATTGTTATTTCTGCATTTAATTATCTTAACACAACCGATTAACGCTTGACAAGTGGGAAAGAATAAAATACTATTAAATAATGCGATGATATGATCTTATTGTCAGTGTATATGGAGGAGGAAGGACAGATCATGACCGAACTGGACGAGAAGTTTTTTGAGGAGCTGGAGAGCCGCATCCCCACAGGGGAGGTGCGCACCCGCTTCGCTCCCAGCCCTACGGGATATATGCACGTCGGAAACCTGCGGACGGCTCTGTATACCTGGTGCATCGCCCGCCACAGCGGGGGGAAATTCCTCCTGCGCATCGAGGATACAGATCAGGCCCGCCTGGTGGAGGGCGCGGTGGATGTTATCTATAACACCCTGACAGACTGCGGCCTGGACTGGGATGAGGGACCGGACAAGGGCGGCCCGGTGGGGCCCTATGTCCAGACAGAGCGGCGGGGGCTGTATCTGCCCTATGCTCAGCGGCTCGTCCGCCGGGGCCACGCCTATTACTGCTTCTGCGAGAAGGCGGCCTCTGAGGAGGATAGCGGCGATTTTGAGCGGGAGGCCGACCCCTGCCGGGAGCTGCCGGAGGCAGAGGTCCGGCGCCGGCTGGAGGCGGGGGACGCCTACGTTATCCGCCAGAAGATCCCCCAGGAGGGGACGACCACCTTCCACGATGAGATTTTCGGGGATGTGACGGTCCCCAACAAGGACCTGGACGATCAGGTGCTGATCAAGCGGGACGGCCTGCCTACCTATAACTTTGCAAACGTCATCGATGACCACCTGATGGGTATCACCCATGTGGTGCGGGGCTCGGAGTATCTTTCCAGCTCCCCGAAGTATAACCTGCTGTATGAGGGCTTTGGCTGGGACATTCCCAAATATGTCCATTGCCCGCCGGTGATGCGGGACGCGCACAGCAAGATGTCCAAGCGTCATGGCGACCCCTCCTATGAGGACCTGGTGGAGGAGGGCTACCTCCGGGCGGCTATCGTGAACTATGTGGCGCTGCTGGGCTGGGCGCCCGGCGGGGAGCGGGAGATCTATTCTATCCGGGAACTGGCAGAGGCCTTTGACGTTTCCGGCATCTCCAAAAGCCCTGCTATCTTCGATAAGGAAAAGCTGACGTACTTTAACGCCACCTATATCCGGGCCATGGCGCCGGAGGAATTCGCGGCGGCGGCGGAGCCGTACATCCGTCAGGCGGTGAAAAATCCGGCCATCGACCCCGCTGCCATCGCTGCCCTGCTCCAGCAGCGGACGGAGGTGCTGACGGATATCCCCGGCAAGCTTGGCTTCTTCGACGAGCTGCCGGACTATGACACGGAGCTGTATGTCCACAAAAAATCCAAGTCGGACAGAGAGAGCTCCCTGACCATGCTGAAGGCTGCCCTGCCTGTGCTGGAGGCCCTGCCTGTCTGGGACGATGAGCATATCCACGATGCGATGGTCTCCCTGGCGGAAAAGCTGGAGGTGAAAAACGCAAAGCTCATGTGGCCGGTGCGCATCGCTGCCACAGGCACCGCCGTCACCCCCGGCGGCGCGGTGGAGCTGTGCCGCATTCTGGGGCAGGAGGAGACCCTTCGCCGCATGCAGGACGGCATAGAGCGCCTGTCCTGACGCGGAGCTTATCCGCTGGCAGAATTTGATAGCGCGCAAACGCCTTTTTTCGGACACACTACCGAAAAGAGGCGTTTTTATTTATATGCTGATCGCTATACTTGCGCTGTTCGGCGCATACGGAGGGATGAGGAATATGAAAAAGAGGACGACGGTGCGGATTATATCGTTCCTGTCTGCGGCAGTGGTGGTGGCGGGAGTGCTCGCCTGGACGGGGGGCAAAAAGGCCAGGAGCCTGGAGCTGTACGCCCGGGCCAATACCCAGCGGGCCTTCGAGGAGCTGGTGACCAGCGTCTCTGAGATGTCCACGGCCCTGGAAAAAAGCGTATATATTACCGATCCTGCCCTGGAGGGAGCCATGTGTACCCAGATATTCGGCCGGGCGTTGACGGCCCAGTCCGCTATGGGCGAGCTGCCCTATTCCAGTCAGGAGCTGGAGCAGGCGGCCAGCTTTGTGGCAAAGGTGGGCGATTATGCCTGTACTCTGTCCCGGACGGTGGGCGTGAACGGCGGCTATTCCCAAGAGGAGCTGGAAAACCTGAAAAGCCTTTCGGAGACTGCCTCTGTCATGGCCGCGAATCTCCAGGACGTGCAGGCCCGGCTCCAGGCCGGAGAACTGACCATGGATGAGGTATATACGGCCGCTTCCGCCGGGACAGGGGATGAGGAGGACCAGGCGCCCCTGGCGGGCACTGCCTTTCAGACCATTGAGGAGGAGTTTCCGGAGCTGCCGTCTCTTATCTATGACGGCCCCTTTTCCGAGGGACTGACCACGGCGGAGCCGGCATATCTGGACGGGATGGAGCAGGTAGACGAAGCCGCCGCCCAGAAGGCCGCCGCGAGGTTCATGGATGTGGAGGCCGGCACAGTATCCGTCACAGGAGAGGTCGGCGGCGACGTGCCCTGCTGGGTGTGCTCCGTGCGCATGAATAATGGGGATTACTCCGTCTATGTCACCAAGCAGGGCGGACAGATCTACAGCGCCCTCTGCTCCCGTGGGGCGGGGGAGGAGAAGTATTCTGTGGATGTGGGCCTTTCCATCGCCAGGAGCCTTCTGGACTCCTGGGGCATCGAGGATATGGAGGAGAGCTATCACATCGTGGAAAACGGCGTGCTGCTGGTGAACTATGAATATGCCCAGGACGGGGTGCTGTGCTATCCTGATCTGATAAAGGTGGGCGTGGCGCTGGATAACGGCACCCTTATGCGCTACGATGCTCAGGGCTATATCGGCGCTCATACCGAGAGGACCCTGCCGGAGGTAGCTGTGACCCGGGAGGAGGCCCAGGAGAGCCTTGCCGTGTCCCTGGCTGTCACAGGGCATAACCTGGCGGTCATCCCATCCGACGGGGGCGAGGAGCGGCTGTGCCACGAATTCATATGCCAGACCGAGACCGGCGAGCATTATCTTTTATACGTGAACGCCGTCACGGGCGCGGAGGAGAAAATCCTCATCCTGCTGGAGGATGAGAGCGGGACGTTGACGATTTAACACGTTATTTCGTGCAAAAAAACTTCAAGGTCAAAGTCGAAAAAGGGTTGTATAGTGTTCCTGAAAATGTTACAATGATTACAAGAAAGTATTCAGCTGTAACGTAGAAAGGGTGCTATCATGAGTGTGATTCCTACTACGACCTGCCGCCGGTGTCACCGGTCCTATTCCTCTCTGAAAGGACGCTGCCCCTATTGCGGCACGCGGAAGGAGAAAGCAGTCCGCCGCACCGCGCCGGAGGCGGACAGCTCGGTCCGGGGGACGGAGGCCTCCCGCCGCGCTGCGGAGGCGATCAACTGGCAGGTGACCATCGGAGGAGTGCTTCTGGTGCTCGTCATGCTCGTTACCATCGTTATGGTCACCTCTACGATAAAGCAGTATGTGCCGGCTGACGATTCCACAGAGGGAGGAGAGGTCACAGGCGAAACGGCGGACGCGGCCATAACCCCTGTGCCGACGGCCAGCCCCGAGCCCACCCCAACGGCCACGCCGGTGACGATCACGTCTATGGCCATTTATTATAATGGCGTAGCTTATACAGATCTGACAGCCCTTGTGGGGGATACGATGGCGTTCACCTGCACGGTCTATCCCGCGAACGTGGAGGTGGAGATAACCTGGTCCAGCTCCGATGAAAGCGTGGCTACGGTGGACGAGGAGGGAAATGTTACCCTGGTAGGCACCGGCAGCTGCACCATAACCGCCGAGGCCGCCGGCCAGACGGCGGAGTGCATCGTCCGCGGCCGCTCGAGTTGGTGATGGGCTGAACGGATAAACTGAAAAAATCCGAACGCATTATCCAAGAAGGGTAATGCGTTCGGATTTTTATTCGTTGGTCCGAGTGGCGGGATTTGAACCCACGGCCTCATGGTCCCGAACCATGCGCGCTACCAACTGCGCTACACCCGGATGCTGACAAAAAATGGAGCAGGTGAAGGGAATCGAACCCTCGTATTCAGCTTGGGAAGCTGATGTTCTGCCATTGAACTACACCTGCACGGCTTTAAGATTATAGCACCCTTGCCGGGTAAATGCAAGCATAATTTTCAGATGAACTCATAGCCTGTACCGGGGAGGCGATGGGGTTGGAGCTTCGCAGGCTTTTGATCGCGGCGGCCCTGTTTCTGGCTGTCAGCAGTATGAAATGGGTGTGGCCCGGCTTTGGAACGGATATCGTGCCGGCGATGCAGGAGCGGCTGGACAGGAATCAAGCGGTACTGTATCTTCCGGCGGAGGCGGTCTCGTGGCTGGACTTGGACTGACGGTAAGCCCGGGCTTTCTGCTGCTGAGTGCGGCGCTGTATTATATGGGAGGATGGCCCGCGGCGGCGGCGTTTCTGGCGGCGGGACTGGCTCATGAGCTGGGCCATTTGACGGCCCTGTTCCTGGCCGGGGCAGCTGTGCGGGGCGTTCATATAACGGCCTGCGGCCCGGTGATAGACTACAGCGGCGTCCTGACTCGGCGGCAGGAGGCGGGCATCATAGCGGCGGGGCCTGTGGCGGGCCTGCTGTTCGCGGTGTGCTGCTTCATCACGGGCATCCCCTTTTTGCGCTATGCCGGCGCCATTGCTTTGCTGGGGACGGCGTTCAATCTTCTGCCTGTGCTGCCTATGGACGGAGGACGGCTGGCACAGTACGGGCTGGAGCTGGTGATGGGACCGCAGTGGGTGTCGGCTGTGCTGCGGATAGCCGGGAGCCTATGCGCTCTGGGGGTGCTGGTCACGGGGCTGCATATCCGCTCTGTCGCCGCCGCAGCGGTGGGGATATGGATGGCGGCCCTTGCCAACGTGCCGGAATTGCGTTAAAATAGGCGTACATTTTCAAACGACGCGAGGGGCCTATGAACAGGATAGACGATGAGAAGATCAGCACGCTGCTCCGGCAGGTGCAGCGGCCCGCCAGATATGTGGGCGGGGAGTATAACCAGGTGGTGAAGGACAAAAGCCAGGTGGACGTGCGCTTTGCGTTCTGCTTTCCCGATACCTATGAGATCGGAATGTCGAACCTGGGCGTAAAGATATTGTACGGCATCATCAATGAAATGCCCGGGGTCTGGTGCGAGCGGGTGTTTGCCCCCTGGGGGGATATGGCGGAGCGAATGCGTCAGGAGCATATTCCCATCTGGGCGCTGGAGAGCGGGGATGAGCTGGAGGAATTCGATATCATCGCCTTTTCCCTGGGCTATGAGATGGCCTATACCACCGTTCTGGACGTGCTGGACATGGGAGGCATCCCTCTCCATGCCGCAGACAGGCATGGCCTGAAGCACCTGGTGATGGCCGGCGGCGCCTGCTGCTGCAACATAGAGCCCATGGCGGATTTTCTCGACCTGTGCTTTCTGGGAGAGGGAGAGGACATGGACCGGGAGGTGATCGAGCTTTACCGCCAGGCCAAGCGGGAGGGCTGGGATAAGGAGAGGTTCCTGCGCCAGGCGGCCCAAATCGGCGGCATCTATGTGCCGAGCCTCTATGATATCGCCTACCACGAGGACGGGACGGTGGCCTCCATCACCCCGAAGGACGGCGCGCCCGCCAAGGTGCGCAAGCGCATCGTGGAGGATTTTGAAAACTGCTATTATCCCACGAAGCCCATCGTTCCCTCCACGGAGATCGTCCATGACCGGGTGTCCCTGGAGGTGTTCCGGGGGTGCATACGGGGCTGCCGCTTCTGCCAGGCGGGACAGATCAACCGGCCCGTACGCTCCCGCAGCCCGGAGAAGCTGCTGGCTCTGGGGCGGGAAACCCTGGAAAACACCGGCTATCAGGAGCTGAACCTATCCAGCCTAAGCACCAGCGACTATAAGGGCCTGTCCGCCCTGTGCGACGGGCTGCTGGACTACTGCCGTCCCCGGGGCATAAGCCTGAGCCTGCCGTCCCTGCGGGCGGACAATTTCTCCATGGATATCATGCAGCGGGTGCAGCAGGTGCGCAAGGGCGGCCTGACCTTTGCGCCGGAGGCGGGCACGCAGCGCCTGCGGGACGTTATCAACAAAAATGTCACGGAGGACGATCTGCTGGAATCCTGCCGGGTGGCCTTTTCCGGGGGCTGGAACGGGGTGAAGCTTTATTTTATGCTGGGCCTGCCCGCCGAGACGGACGAGGACGTCCTGGGTATCGCGGAGCTGGCGCAGAAGGTGTTCTGGGCCTGGAAGAAAAACGCTGTGAACCGGAGCCGGGGCGTGCGCATCACGGTGAGCACCTCCGAATTTATCCCCAAGCCTCATACCCCCTTCCAGTGGGAGGCACAGGTCAGCCGGGACGAATACCTCCGCCGGGTGGGGCTGCTGTCCGGGGCGCTGAAGCAGGCCCGTTCCATCACCTATAACTGGCACGATTCGGAGATGAGCCTGATAGAGGCGGCTCTGGCCCGGGGCGACCGGAAAATGGGCCGGGTCATCGAGGAGGTCTGGCGCACCGGGGGAAGGCTGGAATCCTGGAGCGAGTATTTCTCCCTGGAGCGGTGGCTGACGGCCTTTCAGACCTGCGGCATGGATATCGATTTCTATGCCACCCGCCAGCGGCCGGTGGACGAGCTCATGCCCTGGGAGCATATGGATAACGGGGTCACCCGCCGCCATCTGGAGCGGGAGCGGGAGGCGGCCTACGCGGGCCGGTTCAGCCCCGACTGCCGGAAGGCCTGTATGGGCTGTGGGGCGGCGTCGCTGCTGAAGGAGGGTGTGTGCCGTGGATAAGCTGCGCTTGAAATTTGCGAAAACGGGCCGTGCGGCCTATATCTCCCATCTGGACCTGATCCGCACCATGCAGCGGATATTTTCCCGGGCCGGGGTACCGCTGAAATACAGCGAGGGCTTCAACCCCCATGCGAAGATATCCATCATCCTGCCCCTGCCTGTGGGGACGGAGAGCGAGTGCGAATATATGGATTTCTCCCTGGCGGAGGAGCGGGCGCTGGAGACCCTGCCGGACTGCCTGAACCCCTATATGCCGGAGGGCATCCGGGCCATAGAGGCATATCCGGCTCCGCGGAAGGGGTCGGAGCTGCGCTGGCTGCGGTATGAGGGCGTTATGCGCCATGGCCGGGACGGGGCGTATTATAATGAATTCTTTGCGCAGCCGGAGCTGTGGGTCACGCGCCGCAGCAAAAGGGGGGAGCGTCTGGATAACGTCGCCCCCGGTATCGGCCGCGCGGTATTCACGGATACGCCGGAGGGCGTGGCCGCCGAGCTTCTCCTCCATGCCCAGGAGCCTACCGTCAGCCCGGAGCTTCTGCTGTCCGCGCTGGGAGAGGACGGGCCGGACTATTACGCCTTCACCCGGAAGGAGGCGTTTCTGGAGGATATGACGCCCTTCCGGTGAAAAAAGCCCCCAGGGAAAGCAAAAAATACTTGCATCCGGGGGAGATGTGTGATAATATTTTTCAGTGTGCGTGACGCCGCTGACGGCGGTCATGCGTCTATCAAGGGCGGTCCGCTGCCGGAAGTGCTATGTCCCCGGTAAGAACGTCTATCGTTAAGGAAGGTTTTGTTATGGATCTCATCAATGCGCTGACCCAGCAGTACATGAAGCCTGAGCTTCCCGAGATGAACGTGGGCGACACGGTTCGTGTCACCGTTCGCATCAAGGAAGGGAACCGTGAGCGTAATCAGGCTTTTGAGGGCACCCTCATCGCCAAAAAGCACGGCGGCATCAACGAGACGATCACCGTCCGCCGCATCTCCTATGGCGTGGGCTGCGAGAAGGTCTTCCCCGTCCATGCGCCCAACATCGTGTCTGTGGACACCGTCCGCCGGGGCAAGGTGCGGCGTGCCAAGCTGTATTATCTGCGTGACCGCGTAGGTAAGGCGGCCAAGGTTAAGGAAAAGCTCTAAGAAACAAAAAAAGAGGCGCGAGCCTCTTTTTTTTGTTGCGTTTATGGGGGTTTGCATAGTATAATAAAATTTAAATGGCCGCAGTGGGCGGCCATGGCGGCCGCAAAGCGCGGTCCCGGGGGAGCAAGGACCGGACGGCATACGATACCGGCGGCCCGGCCGGCGCTTTCCCCGTTCGAGAAAGGGGTAAGGTAATTGAAGGATACACATAAAGGCGCCCACCTGGCCCAAAACCAGAAGGCGGCCAGGAACAAACAAAAGCGCCGCAGCGAAAAGCCGGCGGAGCAGGACGAGCTCCAGGAG
>JAJQBY010000010.1 GCA_021203045.1 Oscillospiraceae bacterium
TCCGCCGCCATGGCGGGAATGCCGCAGCCGAGCAGCAGAATCGCTGCGCATACCAAAGCTAACAACCTCTTTTTCATAAGAACCCCTCCTAAAAAAATATTAGATAGCCCATTAACATAAAGATTATTAATGGATATCTTAAAAATAGTTTATCATAACGGCAATTCCGGTGTCAACGGCAATATGGGAGGGGAGCTTCCAAAGTTTATTGGTTCGATTCAACAATTTTTGTGAATTTCTAATAGAAATTCAGGGTAATCATCTCATCCGGGCGGCGTGCCGCCCTGGTGGCAGACGTGGGCTGGAAGCCCATCCAGCACACCCCCGTTCCCGCCTCCCCGCCCATCCGCCCCGTGCGCCAAATGGGACGGACGGGATAAAAAAAGACCGGGGCGTCACAGCCTCGGTCTATTCCTTTTCCAGCTCGCACACCACCAGCAGCGCGCCGCGCCGGACGCTGATTTCCGCATGACCGGCGGCGAAGTCGTTTCCCATGCCCAGGGGGAAATCGGGGGTCAGGGCGATGTCCTCCACCTCGTATTTCGTGCCCCGGACGGATACGCCCTCGCACCGGCCGCCGAAGGCGAATACGGAGAGCTTGCCCTCCGTGCGGGGCAGGGTGACGGTCTGATTTTTCAGCATTTGCAGGCGGGTGCGCCCGTCGGACAGGACGGCCCGGCCGCCCCGCTCCGCAATATAGAGCAGGGTCTGGAGATTGGCCAGGGTATGGTCCAGACGGCCGCCCAGACCGCCGATGATGAGAAAGCTGCGCCGGCCCCGCTCCCAGGCGTATTTCACGCAGAGCATGGTGTCCGTGTCGTTTTTGACCACGGGGTGGCGGATGACCGTGCCCTCGCCCGGGGGCGGGGCGGAGTCGAAGTCCCCGATGACCGCCGCCGGGGCGGCTCCGGCCCGGTGGGCTATGGTATAGCCCCCGTCCGCGCACAGGATAAGATCGTCCTCCCGGGGGTCGTCATAGGCCGCGGCCGGGTCCCCCTGGCACCGGGCGGTAAAGATAACGCACCGCCCCGGCCCGGGCCGGGCAGCGTCTGCGGACATGGCTGTCACCTCCGTGGATAGTATATATAGGCCGGGATACGGGGTCATCCGTTCTCGTCGGGAATCGCCTCGATCTGGGCTTCATAGGTCCTCCAGCCGGGGGCGGTCCGGTAATCCGGCAGCAGCTGCCAGGGCACCAGGATTTTGGCCCGCCCCAGGGTGATGCCGTTCACGCCGGAAAACGCGCCCCTTTCCAGCGGGCACACATAGGGCATTTTCAGGATGAGCTCCCGGAGGAAGAAGCAGTCGTGCAGCTCGTTGCCGGTCAGAGCCTTTACGCTGTGCAGCTCCAGAGCTTCCAAGGCCTCCAGCCCCCGCAGGGCGTTTTCCAGAAGCCCGGCGGAGGGCAGGACCAGCCTTTTCAGGGAATAGCACTCGTTGAACACATAGGAGCCCAGGCGCTCCACGGCGGGAAGGGACAGATAGCGGAGGCTGTTGCAGCCGTCAAAGGCCCGGTCCTCGATGGTCCGGACCTGCGGCAGACTGAGCCAGCGCAGCTGGATGCAGTCCTCAAAGGCATAGGAGCCCAGGCGCTCGGCCCGGGGGAGACGGACATGGAGCAGGTCCCCGCAGTTTGAGAAGGCTCTGGCGTTCACGATGCGGACGCTTGGGCCGGAAAAGGCGGTCAGGTCCGTGTCGGACAGGGCCCGCTCCGCCAGCATGGTGGCGTTGGGAAGCAAAAGGCCGGGGGAGGGCAGGGGCTTTTTCAGGTCGTTCCGTTTCAGCACCGGGGCCTGCTCGAAGCCGGCCGGTATCTGAAGGGGACAGGGCGGGACCGGCTCCTCCGGAATGTCCTTTGAAAGCAGCTCGAAGGGCGGCGGGGCCTCCGGGGCCTGGCGATCGGCCGGTATGGGCCTGATCTGGGCCGCATATCTGCACCAGCCGGGCGCGCCCTGATAATAGGCCGCCAGGACGGCCGGCACATAGATCAGGCCCCGCCCCTCCGTGATGCGTCCGGCCTCTGTGAAGCCCTCCTGGTCCAGCTGGCAGACATAGGGCATATGCAAAACGAGCTCCTCCAGATCATAGCACTGGCTGAAGGCGTCCGGTTTTATGCGGCGCAGGCTCCGGAATTCAACGCTTTTCAGGGCGGGACATTTCCGTAGGGCGATACCCAGCTGCTCCAGGCCGGGCAGGGAAAGGGTCTTCAGCGAATAGCAGCCCTCGAACAGATCGTCTCCCATGAGCTGCACGCCGGGAAGCTCCACGGTCTCCAGACTGCTGCACCGCCGGAAGGCGTGATCGCCGATGGAGCGGGCGCAGGGCAGGCGTATCTCCCGCAGAAGCTCGCAGTCCTCAAAGGCTCTGTCCTCCGCCCGCTCCACCTGGGGAAGCTCGGCGCAGGTCAGCGTTTTGCAGCCGGCGAACGCGCTGCTTTTCATATACCAGGCCTTCGGCGCGGAGACCGCCGCCACGTCCTGATTCCAGAACAGCGCGTGCTCGCCCAGCAGGCGGACCTCCGGCAGAAGCAGGCGCTTGCCGGTGAGGCTCGTGCGGTGCAGATCGTCCCTGCTCAGATATTTTTTCGCTGCCAGCTCCGGCATGATTTCATACATGGCCCAGATATCTCCTCCGGGTGCGTTGATTTCGCAGCCGCCGGGAACAGGCGGCCTGCGCTTCACCATGACAGCATTTTACAGCACGGCCCGGCCGCCGTCAACCGGAAAATCCGCATATATCCGCAGGCCCGCCGCCGGTCATTCCAGCAGAGCGGCGGCGTCGGGGAACAGGGCCAGGCTGCGGCGGAGAATGCCGGTCATGCAGGCGATGGCGGTGCCATAGTTGGTGATGGGGATATCCGCCTCCGCGGCGTGGCGGAAGCGGTACTGCATCTCCCGGTCGTTGAGCATGCAGCCGCCGCAGTGTATCACCATCCGGTAGGGAGTGAGGTCCTGGGGAAACTCCGTGCCGGAGGTCCAGGAAAACACCGGCTCCGCCCCGGTATAATTCCGTATCCACCGGGGCAGCTTCACGGTGCCGATATCGTCGCACTGGCGGTGATGGGTGCAGCCCTCGGAGATGAGAACAGCGTCCCCGTCCCGGAGCCGGGACAGGGCGGCCGCCCCGGATACGGCGGCGTGGAGGTTTCCCTTATACCGGGCCATCAGGATGGAAAAGGAGGTCAGGGGGATGCTCTCCGGCACGGCGGCGGCCACCGCCCGGAACACCTGGCTGTCCGTTACCACCATCCGGGGCGGGGCGGCGAGGCGTGAAAGCGCCGCCTCCAGCTCGCTCTCCCGGCAGACCAGGGGGATGGCCCCCGCCTCCAGGCTGTCCCGGATGACCTGCTGCTGGGGCAGGATGAGCCGCCCCTTGGGGGCGGCGGTGTCGATGGGCACCACCAGCACCACCGCGTCCCCCGGCCGGAGCAGATCGCCGATCAGCCGCCGCTCCGGCTTGTCCGAGGCCGCGAGATGGGCCAGCCGCTCCTTCAGCTCGTGGATGCCCGCCCCGGTCAGGGCGGAGACCGGCAGGGCGTTTTCCGGCAGGGCTCCGTCGGGGACCAGGTCTGTCTTGTTATAGGCGATGATATAGGGCGGGGCCCGGGCTTTGAAAAGCTGCACCAGCTCCTCCTCCGGGCCGGTCATGCCGATGGCGGCGTCCACCACCAGCACGGCCACGTCCGTCTTGTTCAGCACCTGGAGGGTGCGGGCCACCCGCTGGCGGCCCAGAGCCCCCTCGTCGTCGATGCCGGGGGTGTCGATGATGACCACCGGGCCGAGGGGCAGCAGCTCCATGGCCTTCTGCACCGGGTCGGTGGTGGTGCCCTTCACATCGGATACGATGGCCAGGGCCTGGCCGGTGACGGCGTTGACTACGCTGGATTTTCCCGCGTTGCGCCGGCCGAAGAAGGCGATATGGACCCGGTTGGCGGAGGGGATATCGTTCAGGCTCATGGACCCGGCCCCCTCAGAAGCGGAAGTCCCGCTGACCGGCCTCGATCAGGCCCAGCCGCTCCGTCACGATGCTCCGGACCTTGTCGCTGGGGATATTATCCAGCTCCCTGGCGATCAGGGCCTCGCCCACGGCCCTGGTCTCCGGGGCGGCGTAGTCCGTCAGATATTCCTTCAGGGTCATCAGGGCGTTGGGGTGGCAGCAGTTCATGATCTGCCGGTTCTTGCACAGGGCCATGAACCGGTCGCCGGTGCGCCCCTCCCGATAGCAGGCGGTGCAGAAGGAGGGAATGTAGCCCATGTCCATCAGCCACCGGACCACCTCGTCCAGACTGCGGTGGTCGGACACGTCGAACTGGGCGGAGTTATTCTCCGGAGCCTCCGGCTCCACATAGCCTCCCACGCTGGTGCGGGAGCCGCCGGATATCTGGGAAATGCCCAGATGCAGCACCCGCTCCCGGGAGGCCTGGCTCTCCCGGGTGGAGACGATCATGCCCGTATAGGGCACGGCGATGCGAATGCAGGCCACGATCTTGGCGAAGGTGTCGTCGTCGATGCCGTTATCGAACTCCGTCGGGTCGATGTCGTCCGCCGGGCATACCCGGGGCACGGAGATGGTGTGGGGCCCCACGCCGAATACGGCCTCCAGATGCTCCGCGTGCATAAGGAGCCCCGCGAACTCATAGCGATACATCTCCAGCCCGAACAGCACCCCCAGGCCCACATCGTCGATGCCGGCCTCCATGGCCCGGTCGTGGGCCTCGGTGTGATAGGCGTAATTGCTCTTGGGCCCGGTGGGGTGGAGCTGCTGATAGCTCTCCTTGTGATAGGTCTCCTGGAACAGGATATAGGTGCCGATGCCCGCGTCCTTGAGCATTTTGTATTCCTCCACCGTGGTGGCGGCGATGTTCACGTTCACCCGCCGGATGGAGCCGTTTTTGTGCTGGACGGAGTAGATGGTCCTGATGCACTCCAGGATGTATTCGATGGGGTTGTTGACCGGGTCCTCCCCGGCTTCGATGGCCAGGCGCTTGTGGCCCATATCCTGCAGGGCGATGACCTCCGCCCGGACCTCCTCCTGGGTCAGCTTCTTCCGGGCGATGTGCTTGTTTTTCGCGTGATAGGGGCAGTAGACGCAGCCGTTCACGCAGTAGTTGGAGAGATACAGCGGCGCGAACATGACGATGCGGTTGCCGTAAAAATCCTTTTTGATCTGCTCAGCCATGGCGTACATCTCCCGGTTTTTGTCCTCCAGCTCGCAGGCCAGCAGAACGGAGGCCTCCCGGTGGGACAGCCTCTTCAGCTGCCGGGCCTTTTCCAGTATCTCGTCGATCAGCGCCCGGTTCCGCTTGTTCGCGTCCGCATAGGCCAGGGTGTCCAGTATCTCCTGGTGGTCGATGAATTCCTCTGCCTTCCGTGATTTAGGGTCGTACATAGTCTATCTCCTTTATTGCTCCTGAAAATTTTTAAGTAAAATCCGGGTGATCGCCCCGGTCTACGACTGCTTCATATCCGATGGAGGCCAGCCGCGCCTCCAGGCATCCCCGGCACTGGGCGGATTCGTCCCCGGTGCATATCTTGTTGTCGTACAGGGCGTATTTCGCCCGGACGGCGGTGGGGGAGAGGTTCGACATGCACACATTGGCCCCTGCCAATATGCCAAGCTCCCGGCCCCGGGGATGGATGGTGCCCAGGGCGGTGGTGGCGGGGAGCAGCGCCTTCGGCAGCATCAGCCGGAGCAGACCCAGCAGAAAAAGAGTCAGCTCCAGCGCCCCGGCCTGCCGATCGGCGAAGGGGGTGCTGTGCTGGGGGATGAAGGGGCCGATGCCCACCATCTGGGGCTCCAGGGCCCGGATGAACAGCATATCCTCCGCCAGATGCGCCGGCGTCTGGCCGGGGGAGCCCACCATCATGCCGCAGCCCACCTGATAGCCGATATTCTTCAGGTCCCGCAGACACCGCTTCCGGTTCTCCGGGGACATGGACGGGGGGTGCAGGGTGCGGTAGTGGCCGTCATTGGCCGTCTCGTGGCGGAGCAGATACCGGTCGGCTCCGGCGTCGAACATGGCCTGATAGTCCTCCCCGGGCCGCTCCCCGATGGACAGGGTAACGGCGCAGTCCGGGGCCTGGGCCTTGATCGCCCGCACCAGGGCGCATACCCGCTCCGTGGTGAAATAGGGGTCCTCGCCTCCCTGCAATACGAAGGTGCGAAAGCCCAGATCGTACCCCTCCCGGCAGCAGGAGAGGATCTCCTCCTCCGTCAGCCGGTAGCGCTGGGCCTCCCGGTTGCTCCGGCGGATGCCGCAGTAATAGCAGTCGTTTTTGCAGTAATTCGTAAACTCGATCAGCCCCCGCAGATAGACCCGGTTCCCGAATATCTCCTGCCGCACCTCCACCGCCCGCTGAAAGAGATACGCGTCCAAATCCTTATCCCGCCCGGCAATCAGGGCCGCAAACTCCCGGCCCGTCAGGGTATGCTCCCGGGCCAGCCGGTCGATCAGCTCCCTCACTTTTCCCCGGGGAGCTTGGAATAGACCGCCTTGGCGGTCACTCCGGGCAGCCTGCCTATCTTGCCGGACAGGGCGGATACCGCGTCCCCCGGCGCGTCCAGCACCACGCTGATGATGCTCACCTGCCGCTCCCGATAGGGCAGGCCCATCCGCCCGATGATATACCGGCTGTACTGGTGCAGCAGCTGGTTCAGCGCCTCCACGGAATCCGGCTCGTCCACCACGATGCCCAGCAGCACCACCCGCGTCTCCTGATTTTCTGTCATATTCCGTTCCTCCATTTCTGCTTTTTCGGCGGCTGACAAAAATATATACATCTGGCATAAAAGGGATGGGCCTCGCAGAGTTTGCGCCCGCAGGCGCAAATAAAGTTAAATCATTTTTTGCCGCGGCGTGTACGTGGCAAAAAATTCTTCTCGGCCTGGGAGTGTGCGAGCGCAAGCGAGTGCGCGGTTCAGGCCGCTGCCCCTTCATCTGCGATTTTATCGCAGATGAGAGAAAAAAAGCGCCGTCCCTGACGGAACGGCGCAAATATACCCGTATAGCTGCAATGAGACAATACCCCCATTGCATACTTCAAAAGCATCGGCCCTTCCATCGCAAAACGTATTTTTGATGTCAGCGGTTGATATAACGGCCGGATAACCGGCCTTTTTGTCATTATACCAGATTCCGGAGAAAATGCAATAGGAGATTTCGCCCCGCCCCGCCCTGACCCTCTGCGCCGCCGGTCTGTGGCTTGTGATCGGGAAGCGGAAAAGGGAGCGGTCGTAAATAGAATGGGGCTGGCTAGCGGAGAGAATATAAAGGAAAAAACTGAATAGCGTTTGAGGCGCTTATCCTCGCCAAAGGCAGGGGGATAAGCGCCTCTTAAATATCATTTGCTCACATCTCAGGCATCACGCGGAAGGCTACCTCGTGGCCGCAGATGAGCTGGGCCTTGTGGGAGAAGAACACCTGTCCGTCCAGGCCGGGGCGGAGCTGCTCCAGTATCCGGCCGGTGCAGGGGTCCAGAATGTCTGCCAGCACGTCCTCCGCCGTCACCCGGTCGCCGGGGAGCTTATGCCGCAGAAACAGGCCCCCGGATGTGGAGAGAACGGTGTGCAGCCGGTTTTCCCAGAGGATGGACGGCTCCGCCGCCGGAGCCTCCACCGGCTTTTTCGACAGGCCCTTTTTATACAGGAACCGGAGCACCGCGTCCACGGCCTGGGCGGCGGAGCGCTGGTCGATGCAGTCCGTCTCCCGGGTGTAGAGGGAGAAGGCCTGGGTGTCCCATACCTGCCAGTTGTAGTTGAGGGTGGTGGTGTCATAGGACTGGGGCGTGCGGATGATAACGTAGGGCAGGCCGAAGGCCACGGCCTCCCCGGCGTGCTCATAGCCGGTGTCCATCATGCGCACATGGGGCAGGAAATCCCCCGGGAGATAGAAGCTTGCCATCTGCACCCCGTAGGTATAGCCCTGGAGGGCCTGGAAGATACGGGCCGCTATGCGCTGAGTGGTCTCCCCCTGGTCGTAGCCGGGGAACATGCGGTTGATATCCGTGTTGTCCGCCGCCCAGAACCGGCGGCCCACGTTCATGGAAAACTGGTTGGCGCAGGGGATGACCAGAAGCCCGCAGTCAGCCGCCAGCGCACCCTCCTGCTCCAGGGCCTCCAGCGCCTGGATAAGCAGGGCGCAGCTGTACATCTGCTGCAGCTCGTTGCCCCGCATGGCCCCCATGACGGCAAGGCTTTTCTCGTTCTCGCTGCCGAAGAACCAGCCCTTCACAGGCAGGCTCTGGCGATAGGGGGTGTCCACGGAAAACAGCACTGTCTCTCTCATGCCGCACCTCCCAGTATCCGGGCCAGCAGAGAGCCCTCATATACCACAGGATACTCCCGCAGGGTGAACAGAAGCCCAGTGGCGGGGCTTATGACCTCCTCCAGCACCGCGCCGGTGAGGGGGTCGGCGATATCGCCCAGCTTCTGTCCCTGGGCCACAGGGCCGCCGTGGGTTACAGTGGGCAGGAAAATACCCGGCTTTCCCGCGTTCACGAAGGACACGGCTCCGTCCGAGGAGACGATGGGGGGCGTGACCGGCGGCACCGGGGCGGACCACATGCCCATATGGGCCATCAGGGACAGGATGCCCTGGATGAGCTGCTCCCCATAGGCCCGGGTGACCCGCATGCCCACGCCCATCTCCACCACCAGGGTAGGGGTCCCGGCGGTGTTCAGGCTGTAGGCCAGAGTGGATTCCAGCACGGTGGCCGCCGCGTATATCCACACAAGATTCATATTCAGATGCTTTGCCAGGGGCAGAAGGTTTTCCGCCGTGTCCTCGCTCAGCCGCACCTGGGGTATCTCCCGCAGGAAGATATTGCTGGCGTGGATATCGATGGCAGCGTCCGCCCCGGCAATATCGGCCATAATGCGGGCGGCAAGAAACTCCGACATGGAGCCGCCCTCGCTGCCGGGGAAGGTGCGGTTCATGTCCAGATCGCAAAGGGGGATGCCCCTTGTCATGGTGCTGATGCCAAGCGGGTTGGTGGCAGGGTAGATATCCACTGTGCCGTGGAGATGCTCCGGGTGCGCCTGCAATATCTGGGCCAGCCGCCAGGCCACATACTGGCCCTCCAGCTCGTCCCCATGGGTGCCGGTGGCGACGCAAAGCCGTTTGCCGCCGCTGCCGATGCGGTTTTTCTGGATCACCAGATCCTCTCCCACAGGCAGGGAAAGGCTGACTACCTGCTGAGTCATAGGTTAACTCCCTCCCGCCGCCGGACCGGCGGCGCTCATCTTTGTTATTTGACCGCCGGATATATGAAGCACTCAATATCCGGCGGTGGAACAGGGTATATGCTATTGTACCAGATTTTTCCCTGTCTGGATAGTCCTTTATTGCTGCGATACCTTCATATAGACCGTCTGCCGCTGACCGATGCGGCCCAGGAACACCCCCCGCTCGATGGGGCAGTCCCCGAAATCCCGGCCCACGCCGAAGCGGATGTAGCTGTCATCCGTCCAGCGGCCCCGGGTGGGGTCGATGCCGGTCCACAGACCGTCCAGCCATACCTCACACCAGGCGTGGCTGGCGCCCTCTCCCTGGGTCAGACCGTTGACGTATCGGGCCGTCAGACCGCTGGCCCGGGCCAGGGCCAGCCATATATGGGCGAAGTCCTGACATACGCCCTGTCCCGCCTCAAAGGCCTGGGCGGCGGTGGTGTCCACCCCGGTGACGCCGGGGGTATAGGCCATGTGCTCCTGCACCGCGTTGGACAGGGCCCAGGCCCGGTCCTCCGGGTCGTCGGGCAGGGAGAGCCCGGCCAGCAGCTCCTCCATGGACCGGCTGACGCCGGTGTATGCGGAGGGGAACCGGAAAATGGGAAGGGCGCTCTCCGGCTGGCGGAGGGCCAGCTCCACCCGGGCCGTGCCCCGGACGGTATAGCGGAAGTGATCGTGGGGCTCCTCTATCCGGCCCAGCTGCATGAGATTGCCGAAGCCGTCCCGCTGGAGGGCAAAATGGGCATAAGGGTCCAGGGCCAGGGATGCGTCCAGGATGTCCTGCCCCGGAAAGCTGGGGGGCAGGCACCGGAGGACGAAATCATGGCCCCGGACGGGCTGGTCGAATTCCAGCAGAATATCATAGAAAAAATCCAGTCTGCGACTCATAAAAGAAATAAGGATTCCACACTGCGCAGCAGGAGCTGGTGATCGGTCTCCTCCCCGGCCAGGGCCGCCCGCTGGATGACCTCCAGCGAGTCCTTGCTGGTGGGAAGATTGGTCTTATACAGCCGGTTCATCAGCTTCAAAAGCTCCCGCTGCAGCCGCTCCATGCGCCAGTCCAGTCGCAGCATCAGGCTCAGCCGCTCCACAAAGCCACCGGCCTTCAGGATGTTCCGCACATCCTCCTCGTCCACCGCGTCGTCAAAGCAGCCCCGGAAGGCCATGATATCGTCCAGCACCCATTGCAGCTCCACATGGGGGGAGGCGCTGGTCTCCGCCATGGCGATGGCGTCCTGTGCCATTTGCAGATAGGAAAGGCTCGGGGTGGTGATGGTCTCCCGCAGGACCATGCCGTTTCCAAGCATATTGTCGATGCAGGAGCGGATGGAATTCGGGTCTGAGATATCGAAAAGATAGTGCTGCCAGAAATCCTCTGTGTCCGTATAGGGGCAGGGTATGCCCATTTTCAGGCAGAAGCCGGAATAATCCACCTGGGCTCCGTCCAGAACGGAGTCGAATGCGCCCAGTATATATTGCAGGGTGGTGTAGGCCCGCTCCGAATAGCGGCCCAGCCAGTACAGGCGGTTTTGCTTGCTCAGTGTGACAGTATCCATGTGTCCTTGAAGCCTCCTCCTTGGGAAGAATTAACGATAAAGCTGTCCGGATTCCGGGAGAACCGGGTCAGGCCGCTGGGCCAGACCACCGTCTCCTCCGCGCCGGAGAGGACGAAGGCCCGCAGGTCGGCCTTCCGCTCCACCCGCTCGCCCTCGTCCATGATGGGCAGGTCCTGGAAGTCCACCACCTCCTGGGCGATGAACCGGCGGGGCTCCCGGATGACGGCCTGGCGCAGGCTCTCCAGCTTTTCACTGTCCAGCTTGCTGCCGAACACCACGCCGTAGCCTCCGGCCTCCGCCACGTCCTTCACCACCAGGGTGTCCAGATGGTCCATGACGTAGCGCATATCATCCTTATAGAAGGGCAAATAGGTGGGGGCGTTGGAGAGGATGGGCTCCTCGTCCAAATAGTAGCGCACCATTTTCGGCACGAAGTAGTATATGCCCTTGTCATCGGCCACGCCGTTGCCGAAGGCGTTCAGCACGGCCACGTTCCCCGCCCGGTAGACCCCCATCAGATTGGGGGATGCCGATCAGGGAGGTGGGCTCGAAGGCCAGGGGGTCCATATAGTCGTCGGACACCCGCCGGTATATGGCGCCCACCCGCTGGTCGCCCTTGGTGGAGCGGTAATACAGCGCGCTGTCCCGGACGTAAAGGTCCCCGGATTCCGCCAGGGCCGCCCCGGATTTTTCCGCCAGGAAGGAGTGCTCGAAATAGGCGGCGTTATACCGGCCCGGGGTGAACACCACGTTGATGCCTCCCGTGTTCACGCTGTCCATGGTCCGGCGCAGGAGCGCGCCGTAGTCGCGGTTGTCCACCACGGGGTTATTGCGGAAGGTCTCCGGGCTGCACCGGCGGCACAGGGTCCTGGCGATCAGGGGGTAGGAGGCCCCGGAGGGGATGCGCAGGTTATCCTCCAGCACATACCAGACCCCGTCCTTGCCCTTCACCAGATCGATGCCGGAGATGTGGCTGTATATGCCCCCGGCGGGGGTGATGCCCTCGCACTGAGGGATATAGCCGGGGGAACGGTATACGAAATCCTCCGGTACCACCCCGTCGGCGATGATGCGCTTCGGGCCGTAGATGTCCTTCAAAAACAGGTTCAGCGCCCGCACCCGCTGGCTCAGGCCCTTTTCAAGCCGTGCCCATTCATCCGCTTCGATGACCCGGGGGATGGCGTCAAAGGGGAACAGCCGCTCCTGGAACTGGCCGTCCTTATAAATACCGAACTTCACGCCGTATCTGGCGAGCTGCTGGTTTATCAGCCGGGCGTTTTTCACAAGGTCTTCCACAGATCATCCCATCCTCTCTTAAATAAAAAACACAGGCCAATATGCGCACACAACGCCATTGTCCTGTGTTCATTCAATTTATGGAAATATTATAACCCCTGCTTCACTCTACGTCAAGAAAAATTTATTTTTGGCATACTTTTCTCCTGCAAGCCCTTATTTCCGCCTCATCCGGCCCCAGCCATACAGAACCAGGAGCGCCACCGCGAGGCACATGCACGCGGCGAGGAGATTCCTGCCGTCCCTCAGGTATATCAGGAAATTGGCCGCCGCAAAGATAAACTCCACAATGCACAGCGTCAGGGCCGACCGCCGCCATCTGTCCCGCATCTGGCGGAGGGATTCCTCGTCCGTGTAAATCTCATAGGCCGATTCCGGCAGGGCCGGGTCGTATGCTTTGCGGAAGTAGTGCCAGCCGTTGAAGGTGGAGTTTATATACTCCCAGCCCTGCTCCTGGAAGGTCTCCCGGTAGCGGGGCATGTCCTCCGGCTCCAGGTCGCTATTATAATCCAGGGCGTAGCGGTATACCGTGCCGTCGTCCCGGGTGTATTTGCTGTGAAAGCAGCCGCCCTTCACAAGCTGCCACCCCCGGCGGGATTTCTCCTCCAGAGCCTTCAGCTCCTTCTGATAATTCCAGGCAAAATAGGCCCGGAATGAGGTCTTGGAAGTCTTATTTTTCATCGTGTTCTCCTCTCTCGTTTTCTCCCGCCCGCCGCATCCGGCGGCTGCACAGGAGGGAAATCAGGGCCTCTATCAGAAACGCCGCCATCAAAATGGCCGTTAAGGTCATGTTGTTCCTGAAAAGCATCATGCCCGCAAAGCATAACGCCGCGCACAGCAGCTGGCTGAACATACTGCCCCGGTATCGCTTCGCCAGGCGTTCCGCCATCTCCCGCCGGGAGGCAGCGTCCGTGAATATCTCATACGCCGATTCCGGCAGGGCCGGGTCATAGCGCTTGCGGAAATAGTGCCAGCCGTTCCAGGTGTTGTTCACAAGCTCCCAGCCCTGCTCCCGGAAGGTGGCGTAATAGCGGTTGTGGTCCCGGAGGTCGAAGTCGTAATCCAGAGCGAAGCGATAGACGCCCTCCTCCCGCCGGAAGCGGCGAATCAGGCGGCCTCCCTTTATAAGCTGCCAGCCCTCCCGGGAGGCCGCGTCCAGGTCGACCAGCTCCCTTTGAAAGCTCCATGGGGCATAGATACGAACCACGGTCCTGGTGGGTCTACTGCTCATGGTCGTCTCCCTTCTCCGCGCCGGTGACGGCGGCGGCGATGCGGGTGAGGTGGTTCAGGCGGGAGATCTCCTCCTCCAGCACCTGGCGGCCTGCGTCGGTCAGCTCGTATTGCCGCTTGCGCTCGAAGCTCTGGCTGTCGGGCAGGCGCTCTGCAATCCAGCCCCGGGTCAGCATGGCGCTGACAGCGCCGTACATGGTGCCGGAGCCGATGCGGACGTGCCCGTCGGACAGGGCCAGTACCTGCTGCATGATACCGTACCCGTGGTTGGGGCCGTTATACAGGCACAGCAGAATGTAAAAATAGCTCTCGGTCAGTGGTTCCGGTCTTTTGGCCATAGGCAGCCTCCTTTGGAATATGCTATGTCGTTTGCTGATATGTCGAGTAACGACATATCGTTTGCAACTATATCGTATCACGACATATATCGTTTGTCAACATATTTTTTCTTATCCTTGAAATACCGGAGGAGATGGGGTATAATCCACTGTGTAGTATAAACTAACAGGCGGATTTGCCTGAGAAGGAGAATAAAACACCATTATATGTGGAGGAACAGTGTGAGGAAGATTTTGATTGCAGTATGCGTTTGTCTGATGGCATTTTTGTTGGTGGCTTGTGGCAGTACCGAATCGGAGCATACACTCTCCTATGTGGGCAGTGAGAGAATTGAGGTGCTTGACGAATACGATTGTATCGCAGTGTACACAGAATATACGAACGGCAGCTCTGAGAATGCTGTTCCCGCAGATTACCTCACGGTGACTGCGTATCAGAATGGCGTAGAGATTCCCATTCTCGTGCCTACAGGAGAAAAGATCAATGGATATATTCAGTGTGACGTAAGCGTACGAAGTGGAGTAACTGTTGATGTTGTGTGGCTGTTCCAACTGGACGATGACAGCACGGTTACGATTGAAATGCCTGACGGGGAAGCAATCGAGGTCGAGCTTGCAACAATTACTGAGGAGACGCAAGATGAACCTTCGGTATCTGTTGGGGAAATCACGTTTGATTGCATATATGAAGATACTTATGAATATGCTGTTATTACAGCCCTCTCCGCAGACGGGAATATTGTATGGGAGTACCAAACCTCACAGTATGAGCGGGCTGATTTAGATCGAGTCAGCGAAATCGGATGGAGGGAAGATGCCTATTATTTTGTAGAGGATGGTTCTGTCATTGCCATTGACGCACTATCAGGTGAAATACTGTGGAAAAATGCTGATTTCGGCGGAAGCGGGACAGGAGTTGCTTTTGGAGAAAACGCGATTGTCCTTTGCGGCCAATACGGACCGGACTTTTATGCAGTTTCATATGAAGGAGAAACCATTTATAGGATTGAACAGTTCTATGAAGAATATTATTGGGCATGTGAAGTAGAATTACAGGATAACACCGCCATTGTATATATGTACGGCGGAGATATGACTTGGGACGATCCTGTCGCAGTATATGTGGATCTACTCACAGGAACATATGACATTTATACAGAATCAAATGACCTCGAAAATACTCAGTGGAAGGACGCCTATATAGAATATATAGAAACACTAGAAGAAACTAATACCGAAACGTCGATCTGGTCGCAATATGCCTATGCTCTTGTTTATGTGGATGATGATACAATCCCAGAATTGTTCGTTAATGGGTTTATTGAGGCTGACGGAGATAGAATTTGCACCATTGGGGCCGATGGTGCGGTTGTTGAGTGCATATTAAGTCGGATTGGCGGGGCTAGTTATATCGAGGGGAGTGGGCTTATTTGCAATTTCAACGGTAATATGGGTTACTATCCGTTGTACTTTTATAAACTAGAAAATGGGGTGTTTACCCGACTGGAAGATGCCTACGGAATGGAAGTGATAGAGTGGGATGCTGACGGAAATGAAACAAGCGTGTATTCGTGGAATGATGAAGCAGTTACAGAGGAGGAATTCTATGAAAGATGGAATTCTGTAATGAGTCTGGACGATTTATCATCTCCTTATGAAGATACCTACAGTGCAGATGAAATTATTGAAATGATTCAAAATATGTAACCGCTACGATCCCAAATACTCACCGAGGCTGTTAAAAGGCCCCGGTGAGTCTCTTTTTATATTATAGATTAGCTGGTTCGAGGACATTCTAGTAGCGCTTTCGAGGGGTGATGGAGCTGGAATAAGAATGAGGTCAGGACAGCGGGGTGAATTGTGCAGGCATTGCCTGCACAATTCAACAATGCTGTTAGATATCGCTTGCGATAGAAACATACAACGAGATTATCTTGCAAACACAGGAAAGTGTTGATATACCTAGAAGGAAAATGTATAATTAGGAATATCGAGAAAATAGCGAACGAAGGCCAATCGAATAATTGTTGACTGATTGAGGGAGAAACGAAAAATGAAGGGAACAAACAAAAGAGACCATGGAATACGCATTTGGATTGTATTACTTATCGTAGTGATTCTTATTCTGGCAGTAGTGGTTGGGGTGTGGCAGAGACACCGAACAAAAGAAAGAATAAGTAACAGCGTTGGTGAAGTCGTTACTTATGAGAACGGGGACACGGTTTTTACACCGAAGGATGACAGCTTGGCATATGACGAGACGGAAACGGTTGTCTATTATAACAACCTCTTGATCGTCTATACCCTATCTGATTTGAGCAATGAAGAGGCCCAAACGCTGGCTGAATCTGTTGGCGGCAGTGTTGTCGGGGACATTAGTGGTGCGGTCAATGTATTGCAAATTTACGTGGAATCGACAGATTTGGTGACGCTTAACACATATGCGGATACGCTGATGGAATCGGACGATGTGTTGTATGCCAGCTACGACATGCCAATGGCAATTACCGAAAGCGATGACAGCAACCCATGGAGCGACGGAGACGTTATCTCTGACAAAAACGAAGACAATCCGTCTGGCAACGACTGGTGGGCAGAGGCCATCGATGCCTATTCTGCATGGGAGTATGTGGATAGCCACAGCGATTCGCTGTCGGATGTGATTGTCGGAGTTCTTGATAGCGGTTTTGATGTCACGCATGAGGATCTGCATGACATCACAGTCTTAAACTACAATTCAGAAAGCGATCACGGAACACACGTGGCCGGCATTATAGCGGCAGAAAATAATACCGTTGGGGTTCGCGGGATCGCAGACAGGGCCAGCCTCTTATGTGTGGATTGGTCGCAAGTATTGTATGCAGTCGATGGAGCCGTTGAAGAAGTCAGTTTACTCAGTACTGGTGAATGGGTGGAAATGATTAAGCAATTAGTGGAAAACGGAGCGAAAGTGGTCAATAATTCATGGGGTGCGTATGTAGAAGGGGATGGATTACTAGATTACTTAGCCGATGTTTTGCTCAGCGATGATGATTCCATATCGACAGATATCTTTGATTCCTGGTCAACGAGCACAACCAATCAATGCTTATGGCTTATGGTATCACTACTTAATGCAGTAGAGAATGGAGAAATAGAGGACTTTCTAATTGTGCAGGGAGCTGGGAATGGCTATGATAACGGAGGGCAAGGCTATGATGCAAGTGAAAGCGGCTATTTCTGCGGTATAACAGAGGGCTACTTTCCCAGTTATGATGTAGTCTTACAAAAGTTGGATATTACATTTGAAGATATTAAGTCTCACGTCCTCATTGTAGGTGCAGTGGAAAATGAGAAAAATAATGATGGGAATTATTTGATGGCGTCATTTTCCAATTATGGAGAAGTCGTAGATATTTGCGCACCGGGAAAGAATATATACAGTACTTTAACGCTGTTGGATGATGATAGCGATAATAGCAACAACGGACTAATATACGGTAATTTGTCCGGCACTTCCATGGCGGCGCCAATGGTGTCCGGTGCAGCTGCATTAGTGTGGTCTATAAATCCGGACTTAACTGCTGCCGAGGTCAAAGAGATATTGTGTACCAGTACTTCCACGCATGCTATTGGTGTAACAGGGGAGGATGCCGGAAATCTATATCCAATGTTGAACGTCGGGCTGGCTGTTGATGCGGTAACTGCTTTGTCAGACTCTATTGATTACGAGAATTTGGTAACAGACGCATATAGTGAGTCTTTCGGTACTATAAGATTTAAGATACCTCAAATCAATATTGACAGTGAGTATGTCTCGTCTATCAATCAGGAAATATGGAATGTTTTGTATGAAGGTGTCGTTGAGGAGATAGTTACCTATTGGGAGGAAAACAATTACGATGGTAGTGAATATATATATTACGAATGGTATGTGAACGGGGATATTCTTTCTCTAGTGATAGAAAGTCATCCGGCAGATTGGGCATGGTGGGACTATTATGTCTATAATATTGAAATAACATCAGGCGCGGTATTGTCAGATGCAGAGTTGTTAAGTTATTATGGCATGTCCGAGGATGAGTATTATGAAACAGTTCGCCAAGCACTATACGACTACTACTCTGAGCTTTATGAAGAGGCTTACGAGGTTAGCGGTTATGATGAACAGTTAGCCCGAACAATTTCTGATGAAAACGTCAATTTAGCTGTCCCGTTTTTAAATAATAAGAGCCAGCTTTGTATTATTGGCAGGGTTTACTCGATGGCGGGTGCAGAGTACTACGATCACATCATCAACTTAGAAAGCGATGAAATGGATTTTAATTCCTTATTGCTGACTGATGCCTCAGAGGATGACACCGTGACACTTCCGGATGAAAATGTAATTTATACTCTGAGTGCCGATTATGACGAGGACGGGCGGGAGGAAACTTTTATTATAACTGGCATCGCAGATGATTATCTAACAGGTTATTACACAAATGTAGATATTTACTTTCAGTCCTCGGATGGCGAAGTGACGAAATTGCAGACAGGGACATATGGCTATCTACGAGGGAAAAATTATTTAGATACAGGGACAAGCAAGTTTCTTGTATGGGAAATAAGCGCCGGTGGTTCGGGAAGTATGTCCTTGATTTATGGAGTAAAGAATGGGCAAATATATGAGCCGGAGTTGTCCGGTAATATCATGAATTTCGATTTTTCATATGAAAGCGAAAACACATATAGCGGGTTAATGAGTGACTGGAGTAATGGTTATCACGACTATATCGAGCATACATACATATATAACTCCAATACCGGAGAGTTTGAAGAAGTTTCCGAGACAGCAACTGCTAGCGCAATATATTACACTATAGATGACATTATTGGCACTTGGGAATTAGATGCGGATGCTACGACGGATGCAAACAATGAAAGTATCACTACTATATTTGGCTCATCCTACAAATACGGAAACGAAATGATTTTTAGCGATGATGGGAGCTTCAGTTATTATATTTCGTTCAGCGGGGGTACAGGAACCTGGGAAATCAGAGAAAATGGGATATACTATGAAATCACGCCCTACGAAGAAGGTGGGCTAGAAGCAGGTATACTGACCGTTGATGAAGACGGATATTTGATTATGGATTACCTGGGTTATTATAAATTGTACTGGACGAAATGCGAGTGATGTATTGCCCTTATCCTTGAAATACCGGGGGAGATGGGGTATAATCCACTGTGTAGTATAAACTAACAGGCCGATTTGCCTGAGAAGGAGAATAGAATATGACAAAAACGATGACCGTAGAGGGCATGATGTGCGGGATGTGCGAGGCCCATGTGGCGGACGCTTTGCGGAAGGTCCCCGGGGTGGAGAAGGTCAAGGTCAGCCGGGCCAATAACCAGGCCACCATCCACTGCCAGGAGGACGTATCCGACGAGGCGCTGCTGAAGGCCGTGAACGACACGGGCTATACCGCCTCCAACGTCCAGGTGGCCGAGGAGACCGGCAAGAAGCGGTTCGGCTTCGGGAAGAAATAAAAAACGCAATAAAAAAGAGGGGCTGCCGCACGAAATGAGCCGTGCGGCAGCCCCCCTGCGTTTCAGGAGAGGCTGACTATTCTCGTTTTATCATCCGGCGTTGAACAGCTCGGAGAGCGTATCCGCGTACTCCTGGAAAATATCCAGCAGGAAGGTGTCCCAATGCCGGGCGTCCTGGGTGGAGCTGCCGAACACATAATCCTCCTGGCCGTAGTCGATCACGTCGAAGCCGGGCATGGCCTTGCTGGCGCCTGCGGTGCGATAGGATACCGCATCGGCCAGGGAGAAGGACACGCTGGTGATATCGGAATAATCCACCCAATCACTCAGGTCAGTGCCGGTGGCCTCGTCAGCGGTGCCGTTGGAGGTCTGGGTCTCGGCCTCGGAGACCTCGATCTCCGTGCCGCCGGCGTATTCCGCGTACATCTGATCCACATACAGGGCGAAGGAGCTGCTCAGCACCTCGGAGGGCACATGGCCGCCGTCCCACTGCCACTCGAT
>JAJQBY010000068.1 GCA_021203045.1 Oscillospiraceae bacterium
CATTTGCCGTCCACCAGCTGGCTCTCCGTCCAGAAGCTCTCGCAGGGAGTGCAGTACATTCCCTCATAGGTGCCCTTGTAGATATCCCCGTTATCATACATTTTGCGGAATATCTTCTGGATGGCCTCCACATGATAGTCATCCGTGGTGCGGATAAACCGGTCATTGGAGATATTCATGTGCTTCCACAGACCCAGAATGCCGCTTTTCCCATCCGGTCCGGTGACGATATTGTCTACAAATTCCTTAGGCGTGACGCCGGCCTCCCTGGCCTTCATCTCGATCTTCTGGCCATGCTCATCCGTACCGGTCAGAAACATCACGTCATAGCCGCACAGCCGCTTATACCGGGCGATCACGTCCGTGGCCACGGTGCAGTAGGTGTGGCCGATGTGCAGCTTATCGGACGGATAATAGATCGGCGTCGTGATGTAAAATTTCCCTTTGCTCATAGTCTCCTCCATGCCTGTTAATGATCTTCTGTCCCGGCTTCCCCGCCGGGGAGGCCGCCATGGTTCATCCCACGGCGGTCAGCTCCGCATCCGAATCAGTATTCGTGCTGGTATCGGTGCTTGTATCAGTACTGGTGTCCGTACTCGTATCCGTTCCGGTATCGGTATCGGTATCTGTGTCGGTGTTGTCGTCACTCGTCCCGCTGTCGTCATCCGTCCCTCCACTGTCATCCGTGGACGGGGTTTCCGTTGTTACGGGCGTCTCCGTTTCTGTAGGCGTTTCCGTTTCCGTGGGCGTTTCGGTCTCCGTAGCGTCAGGCGGCGATGCGGTGGGCTCCGCCGTCTCTGTGGGCGCAGGCGTGGCCGTGGCCGTGCTGGCCGACTCCTTGTGATATCGGCTGTAGGCCTCCTCCTCATAGCTTATCTGGTTTCCGTCCGCGTCATACACGGCCCGGTAGGTCTGGGCATAGTAATAGGAGCTGTCCTCCCAGGTGCTGGAGGTGATCTCCACATAGCTGCCGTCCTCGTCCGTGCCCCAGAGCTGGACGGTCAGATAGCCGTCAGACACCCACGCCTTGATCTGGATGGGATAGTTGCGGTTATTGACGAATTTGAAATCCGGGCTGCCCCAGCTGACCGTAGCGTCCAGACCTCTGGGAAGATAGGACACCGTGAAGTAATGGCAGGACCGGTCTGTGATCTCAAGGTTTGCATACAGGGCGCAGTAATAAAGGGTAGAGCTGTCCTGGCAGATGCCGCCGCCGATGGAGGTGACATGCTGGCCGTTCTCATAGGCACCCGCGCCCTGATATCCCTTGGCAGAGGTGCGCTCTCCAAGGCAGTCGTTATAGCTGAATTCCTCGCCAGGGTTGATAACCGTGCCGTTCAGGGCCTCCGCCGCCAGAGTGACATTGTTGATACGAGCGGAGGAGGAGCCGGAAAGGCTGGTGCTCTTTTCCGACAGCAGATCCACAAAAAGGTTCTCCTCCAGCACGGCGCTGGTGATCTCCGGCTCCGTATAAATCAGCGCAATGACCACAGTCTCGCCGGTCTCCGCCGCCTGATACAGCGCCTTGGCCGCATCCAGATCGAAGCTGACGCCGGTGACGCTCTCCGTGGCTCCGCCGGTCTCTGCGTCATATTCCGCATTCACCGCCTCCACATAGACCGCGTCATAGATCGTCTGGAGCAGGGTATCCACGTCCTCATCAGCCCCGTCTCCGCTGGATTCCGGCGTATAGTCGATATCATCATACACCTGATTGACAAAGGCCTCTTTAATAGCGGCGGAGAGCGCCTCCTCATCCACCGTGACGGCGCCGCCACCCTTGACGATGGTGATGGTATCTGTGCCGATGGTGTATTCCGTCTCCAGCAGCTGGGTATTCACCACCTGCGCCGCCTGGGCCACCAGCTCCGCCAGGGCCTCCTCATCCAGGGAGGTATCCGCGCTCCATGTCAAGGCCACGCCGCCGCTCCTGCAGGACAGATAGGTCTGGAAATTATCCAGCAGGCTTCCGTCCCGGCCATAGGCATAGGCCATCTCGGCGGGCGCCTCCGCTCCGCCGGAAAGGCCCAGCGCCTCCGCCGTCACGGTCAGGGTATCGCCGGTGGAGAAGTTCACGGTCACGGAGGCATCCTGATAGGGATTCGCCCCCTCCGACTCCAGCGTCTGGGCGGCCTCCGCCGCCGTCATGCCTCCCACGTCCACACCGTTCACGGTGATGTTGGGATAGATGGTGTCGGAGTTGACTACGCTGGCGGCCCAGGCCATGCCGCCACCCACCGCCGCGATCAGCAGCGCCACGACGATGACCACCGGGATAATCCAGCGTTTTCTGCGGCCGGACCCGCCGCCGTACCAGTCCTCGTAATCGTCGTAGCCTTCGCCGTAGTCATCCTCCGGCTCGCCGCCGGTCCGGTCGTATTCCGGCTCGTATTCCTCCTGGTGCCGGCCCCGGTCGGCCCTCTCCGGCTTTATCCTGACGGAACCGCCGCGCCGCCGGGTCGTCTGCTCCTCCCAGTCCTGGCTCTCGTCCCAGTCCTGCTCCCAGCTGTCGTCCAGGTTTTCCTTCTTCTCATGCCTTCCCATATCGCAATGCCTCCTTTTCAGTTGGTATTATCCTTTATTCGTCCCCGGCCGGGTGGATGATCTCCCCGATCTCCCCCGCCATGCTCTCCTCCATCCACGGCTTGCCGCTGATGCGGTATTCCGCCTGCGCCTCCCAAAGGGAGCTGATCAGGATGTTGGAGACCAGAAAGCCCGACGGGGTAAAGTACCACCGGCCGTCAAAATTTTTCGTCCAGCCGTCCTTTTCATATTCCTTCAGCAGCGCCTCGATAGGAGCGAAGTCGCTGCGGTATATCTTGTGATATTCCTCCTGGGAGATGCCGCGGCCCCGGCGCATCCCCAGCATCAGGTATTCCGCCGCCCGGTCCAGTTCCTCCAGACGCTCATATTCCTCCACCAGGTCCTCGCCCCGCTCCACGCCGCGGATATATCCGTCCAGGCTGCGCACAAAGCCGTAGCGGGTGTTTCCCATGCAGGAATGGGCCCCGGGGCCGAAGCCGAGATAGTCGTCCATATCCCAGTATTTCATATTATGGCGGCAGGCATAGCCCCGCTTGGCGAAGTTGGATACCTCATATTGCTGATAGCCGTAATGGGCCAGGGTCTCCACCATGTACAGATACATATCCGCCTGCTCATCGTCCGTCGGTATCACAGGGCTGCCCAGATATGCCTCATACATAGGCGTGCCCTCCTCCAGCTTCAGGCCGTAGCAGGACAGGTGCTCCGGCTCCAGCTCCAGCGCCCGGGCCAGGGTCTGGGCCCAGTCCGCCTTCGTCTGGTTCGGCAGGCCGTACATCAGATCGAGGCTCAGATTATCAAAGCCCTCCGCCCGAATCATCTTCACCGCCTTTTTCACCTGGGCAAAGCTGTGGCGGCGGCCGATGATCTTCAGCAGGTCGTCGCTGGCGGACTGCATCCCCAGGGAGATCCGGTTGACCCCCTCCTTCCGCAGAAGATGCAGATCCCGGCGGGTCACGCTGTCCGGATTGCACTCCACCGTGACCTCTGCGCTTTTCAGCACCTTGCCGGAGCGCTTCACCGCATTGAATATCTCCGTCAGACGCTTGGCTCCGTAATAGCTGGGGGTACCGCCGCCGAAGTACATGGTGTCGATATAATAGGGGGCCATGGTGGCCGCCGCCTCCTCGATGTGACGAAGCAGCGCATCCTGGTATTTATTCATCCGTCCGCTGCAATTGGCAAGCGAGTAGAAGTCGCAGTAGCCGCACTTGGACGCACAGAAGGGGATGTGGATATATATCCCCAGAAGCTTATCTTCTTTTTCCTTTTCTTCCATACTCTGTCCTATCGCATCCTGGTATCAGTTCTCCGGGCTTGGCAGGAAGTCCGCCTTCGTCAGCAGCGCCAGATCCTCCTTCGTCGGCTCCTCCATGGAGGCCAGGCGGTCCGCCTGGCGGAGGATCATATCCTCAAACTGGTTTCGCACATCCCGGCCATTGCCGAAGTTCTCATCCCGCCCCTCGTAAAGGGAGTCGAAATATTCCTGGGAGAAGACCTCGCCCTCCTCATCCAGCACATAGCCGTTCTTTTTGCACAGCCCGTGGAAAATGGCGTTCAGCTGCTGACCGTCATAGTCAGGAAAATGGATATATTTATTGAACCGGCTCTCCAGCCCCGGATTGGATGACAGAAACTGCTCCATCAGGTCCGTATAGCCCGCCACGATCACCACCAGGTCGTCCCGGTGGTCCTCCATGCCCTTCAAAAGGGTCTCTATGGCCTCCCGGCCAAAATCGTTCTCCCCGCCGGCGGCCAGGGCATAGGCCTCGTCGATGAACAGCACGCCCCCCAGGGCGGAGGTGATGACCTCCTGGGTCTTGATAGCCGTCTGGCCCACATATCCGGCCACCAGGCCGGAGCGGTCCACCTCTATCAGCTGTCCCTTGGAAAGCGCGCCGATGGCGGCGTACAGCCCGCCTATCAGCCGGGCCACGGTGGTCTTGCCCGTGCCGGGATTGCCGGTGAATACCATATGCAGGCTCATGGGGGCCACGGGCAGTCCCGCCTCCTGCCGGAGCTTGCGGACCTTTATCAGGTTCATCATGCTCTTTACGTCTTTTTTGACCGTCTCCAGCCCCACCAGGCCATCCAGCTCCGCCAGGAGCTGGTCGAGATCGGGCTTTTCGCCTTCCGCCTCCGGCGCAGCCTGGGCCACGGTCTTTTCCCCGCCCTGGAGGGCGGCTGCTGCGGCGGCGGAAGCCTTCTCCGTGAAGGGCCGCTCCGCGCTGGTGACGAAATCGCCTGCCTTCAGGGAGGGCTTTCCCGGCTTCACCCCGGCAGAATCGCACAGGGCCGTCAGCTTCTCCCCGCATTCGGTGATATACTCCGCCTCGGCATAGGTGACATCGTCGTCTGCCGCCGCAAGGCAGAGCAGTATATTGGTCAGCATCCGGATAAATACGCGGGAGCAGTCCGTCCCCTGACGGGCGTCCTGCTCTGTCAGCGCCCAGAAAAACAAAGGCGGCAGAAATTCCCCGCTCTCACTCACAGCAGTGCTCAGCGCCCAGAGGAGCCAGGCCGGCTTAGGCTGCCCCTTGGAATACAGAGCATTCAGGGCGTCCACATGCTCCTGGCCCAGGCTGGCGCTGCGGGCAAACAGCTGCAAGGCGCAATCCGAGCAGAATTTATCCATCTCCCCCGCCAGGCCCCGGCCGGCGGCGCGGTAAAAGGCCTCCGTATTGGCAATATAGGTTTTATGAAGCTCCTCCGGGGAGCGTTTCCATTGTGTGGGCACAGCGCTATCGTCCCTTTCCGGCGTTTGACATTTTTTTGCTAACATCGCAAAGCGTACCGTTTATATTATATAGTATATAGCAAAAATCCTGTCCTAACAAGACCAAAGACTGAAAAAAAGGACGGCATTTGCCGTCCTTCGCCGGATGAATATTGTTAATTTTTATCAGGAAGCGGATATATCCTCCGTCACGATAGGCTTATAAGCGTCCACAGCGGCCCGGGCCATGGCCATCAGCCCGTCGTAGGTGGTATCATAGCTGTTGTCGCTCCACAGGAACACCCCCGCGGCCTCATAGCCCGCATCCTGGCCATAGAGGTAGATATTGGCCGCCCCGTCATAATCCGACGCCTGGGCCTCCTGTCCGGAGACGGTATAGCTCTCCACCACCACAAGACCGGTCTCCTCATCGCTCTCCAGATAGCGGGTGCATACGCTAACCGGGGTCAGCGCTCCGTTCTCGCAGTCAAAGCGGATGATCTCATTCCAGGTGGATTCCAGGGTGCCGTTGGCACTGTCCACCCAGAAGCACCAGCCGTCGTCCACGGTATAGCTGAGGCGGAAGGCCTCAAAATAGCTGGTGCAGACGGAGACCGTGGTAAAATACTCATCCCCGAAGGCGCCGGAGGCGCTGTCCAGGGTGCTGGATACACAGGCCACCTGGCCGTCCACCAGATCGAACAGCTGCGCTCCCAGGGTGGCGGAGGCGCCCTGATCGAAAACGATCATTTCCGGCGTGCCGTCCAGATCCAGATCCACAAAGCCCACGCCGGTCATTCCCTCCGGCCACAGGGCCGCGAAGATATCGTAGTTATCGTCCAGAAAGGCCAGGTAGCTCTCCTGCCAGCCGTCCACAGCCTCCGGAATGGACAGGGGCTCCACGCTGGAAGGGATGGCGGAGGCGGCGCTCTCCTCTGTGGACACGGACGCCGTCACCTGCGCCGTTTCCGTGGCCAGTGGCTCCGCCGTAGCGGGGGGCGCTGTCGTCTGACCGGCCTCCTCCTGGTTCTGGCCGCTACAGGCGCAAAGACTGAGCGCCGCCGCCATCGCCAGAAGGATCATGATCAATCGCTTCATCTGTTTCTCCTCTCCCTCGCCTATTATGTCAATCTTTTTATGTAAATTATTATAATCGATTTCCTGTGGTAAAGTAAAGAGTGATAATAAATCTGTAATCAACTTGTAATATTAGTTGTAATTTTTTTAAACTTTTATTCTCCTTCAGGGGCTTGACATAGGCGTTTAAAAGTGGTAAATTAGCACTCAAAGAAACAGAGTGCTAAGTCCACTCCCCTCTGCGGGCAGGACAGCACCCGGAAAGGGGTTTTATTTTATCATGGCAAAAAAGCAATTCAAGGCGGAATCCAAGCGTCTGCTGGATCTGATGATCAACTCCATCTATACCCACAAGGAGATATTCCTGCGGGAGATCATATCCAACGCTTCCGACGCCATAGACAAGCTGTGCTACCGCTCCCTGACGGACGAGACCGTCGGTCTGAGCCGGGAGGACTTCCTCATCCGCATCGACGCGGACAAGGACGGCCGGACCCTGACCGTCTCCGATAACGGCATCGGCATGACGAAGGACGAGCTGGAGCACAACCTGGGCGTTATCGCCTCCAGCGGCACCCGGCAGTTCCGGGATACCCTGGCGGAGAGCGAGGAGGCCGCAGACATGGACGTGATCGGCCAGTTCGGCGTGGGCTTCTATTCCGCGTTCATGGTGGCCGATAAGGTGACAGTCGTCACCAAAGCCTTCGGCGAGGAACAGGCCTATCGCTGGGAATCCTCCGGCGCGGACGGCTATACCATCACGGAGTGCGACAAGGACGCCGTGGGCACGGATGTGATCATGCACATCAAGGAGGATACCGACCAGGAGGAATACAGCACCTACCTGGAGAGCTGGGAGCTGAAGGAGCTGGTGAAGAAGTATTCCGACTATGTCCGCTGGCCCATCCACATGATGGTGGAGCGCCGGGAATGGGATGAAAAAGGCGGCGAGGACGGCAAGGGCGAATATAAGACCATCGTGGAGGACCAGGTGGTGAATACCATGGTCCCCATCTGGCAACGCCCCAAGGGCGAGGTATCCGACGACGACTGCAAGGCGTATTACAAGGAGCATTTCCACGACGCCGCCGACCCCGTTACCGTCATCCGGGTCAACGCAGAGGGCCTCACGAGCTACAAGGCCATGCTGTTCATCCCCGCCCAGGCTCCCTATGACTATTATACCCGGGACTACCAGCCGGGATTACAGCTTTATTCCTCCGGCGTCATGATCATGGACAAATGCGCCGACCTGGTGCCGGAGCACTTCCGCTTCGTCCGGGGCGTTGTGGATTCCCCCGACCTGAGTCTGAACATCTCCCGGGAGCTTCTGCAGCATGACCGGCAGCTGAAGATCATCGCCGGAAACCTGGAAAAGAAGATTCTGGCCGAGCTGAAGCGTCTGATGGACGAGGACCGGGAGCACTACCTGACCTTCTACAAATCCTTCGCTCCCCAGCTGAAGTACGGCGTGGTAGGCGATTACGGGATGCACAAGGACCAGCTCAAGGACCTGCTGATGTTCTACAGCGCAAACCAGGACAAGCTCGTAAGTCTTCAGGAGTATGTGGACGCCATGCCGGAGGGTCAGACGAAGATCTATTACGCCTGCGCGGAAACGGCCAAGCGGGCCGCCGCCCTTCCTCAGGCGGAAGCGGTCAAGTCCGCCGGCTATGATATGCTGTGCCTGACGGACAACGTGGATGAGTTCGTTATGCAGATGCTGGGCGCTTACAGCGAAAAGAGCTTCTGCAATGTCACCTCCGACGACCTGGGTCTGGAATCCGAGGAGGAGAAGAAGGAGACCGAGGAAAAGAGCGAGCAGTACAAGGAGCTTCTGGACTTCGTCAAGGAAAGCCTGGGCGGAACAGTGGAGACCGTCCGTCTCAGCCATAAGCTGAAAACGCAGCCCGTGTTCCTGACCACCGAGGGCGAGGTCACACTGGAGATGGAAAAATACTTCCAGAACCTCCCCGGCGTCCCGGAGGGCGAGAACGTGAAGGCCCACCGGGTCCTGGAGCTGAACGCCAACCACCCCGCCTTCGCCGCCCTGGAAAAGGCATGGCAGGAGGACAAAACCAAAGCCGCTCACCTGGCCATGGTCCTGCTGGCCCAGGCTCAGCTGATCGCCGGTATTCCTCTGGACGACCCGGCGGCCTATACTGAATTGGTGTGCGAGCTGTTTTAAAAGGACTTTTATGCGCCGGCGTTTCCCGCTTTGGGAGACGCCGGTTTTTTTACCCCATCGCCGCCATCGTCCCATGGGCGACAGTCGCTTTCGTGTTGACAAAGACATCCCGCTCATGTAAAATGTCGTATAGACACGAACGAGAGGGGCATACCTTATTTATGAAACGCGAAAAATGGTTCCTGCTGGGCGGCGGCATCATCATCGGCCTTATCGCGGTGGCGCTCACGCTGTTGGGAAACCCGGCCAACATGGGCTTTTGCATCGCCTGCTTTATCCGGGACTCCGCAGGGGCCTTGGGTATGCACTCCTCCGCCAATGTGCAGTACCTCCGGCCGGAGATCATCGGCCTGGTGCTGGGCAGTCTTATCATGGCCCTGTGCTTTAAGGAATTCCGGCCCAGGGGCGGCTCAAGCCCCTTTATCCGGCTGGTCATCGGCTTTTTCACCGTCGTAGGTGCGCTGGTGTTTCTGGGCTGTCCCTTCCGCATGATCATCCGGCTGGCTGCCGGGGACCTAAACGCTCTGGTGGGTCTGGCCGGCTTCGCGGCCGGTATCGGCGTAGGCGTTCTCTTTCTGATCCGGGGCTTTTCCCTCGGTCCCTCCCAGCGGCAGAGCACGCTGGAGGGCGCGGCCTTTCCCGGTATCCAGGTTGCCCTGCTGGTGATCCTTGTGGCCTTCCCCAGCCTTCTGGCCTTTTCAGAGGAGGGACCCGGCTCCATGCACGCGCCTATCCTCCTCAGCCTGCTGGCCGGTCTCATCGTGGGGGCCATCGCCCAGCGCACCCGCCTGTGCATGGCGGGGGGCATCCGGGATATGATGCTGTTCAGGGACAGCACCCTGCTGCTGGGCTATATCGGCGTGTTCATCGGCGCGCTGCTCCTGAACGTCGTCACCGGCAAATTCAGCCTGGGCTTTGCCGACCAGCCCATTGCCCACACTGATCATCTCTGGAATTTTCTCGGCATGATGCTGACCGGCCTGGGGGCCGTGCTGGCAGGAGGCTGTCCCCTGCGGCAGCTCATCCTGTCCGGAGAGGGCAGCTCCGATGCGGTCATGACCGTTATCGGCTTCGCCCTGGGGGCCGCCTTCGCCCATAACTTCGGACTGGCTTCCTCCGCCTCCGGCACCACCCTGAACGGACGCATCGCCGTTATCATCGGACTCATCGTTTTGCTTGGCATTGCCTGGTGGTATACCCGCCAGGCCAGAAAAAAGGAGGACGCAGCATGAGGATAGACGCTACAGGCCGCTCCTGTCCGGAGCCGGTGCTGATGCTCCGGCAGGCGCTGAAGGACAAGCCGGAGACCATGGAGATCGCCGTGGATAACGCGGCGGCCAGGGGCAACTGCACCCGCTTCGCCGCCCACGCGGGCTATCAGGTGACAGTGCAGGAGGAGGGGCCGGTTTGGGTCCTTCAGCTGACCAGATGAGCCACCGGCTGACAGAATTTTCAAGCTGCTCCGGCTGCGGGGCCAAGATAGGTCCCGGCGTACTGTCCCAGGTGGTGCGGGCGCTGCCGAATTTCCGCTCGGACGCCCTGCTTGTGGGCTTCGACACCTCGGACGACGCCTGCGCCTACGATCTGGGCGACGGACGGGTGCTGATACAGACCGTGGACTTCTTCCCCCCTATGTTCGACGACCCCTTCCTGTTCGGCCAGGTAGCGGCGGCCAACGCCCTTTCGGACGTTTGGGCCATGGGCGGAGAGCCGGCGCTGGCGCTGAATCTTTTGTGCTTTCCCACCTGTCTGGAGCTGGCGCAGGTGCGGGATATACTGGCCGGGGGCCACGCCGAGGCCGCAGAGGCGGGCGTTACCATAGCCGGGGGCCATTCCATTGAGGACAGCGGCCCGAAATACGGCCTGTGCGTCACCGGCTTCGTGGAAAAAGATAAGCTCTGGAAAAACGCCGGAGCGAAGCCGGGGGACGCTCTTGTGCTCACAAAGCCCCTGGGCACCGGCATCCTGGTGACAGCTCACGGGGCCGGGCTTTTGGAGCCGGAGGACTTCGCCCGTCTGACCACCATCATGACCGCCCTGAACGGCCCCGCCAAGCAGAAGGCGGAGAGATACCACATTCACGCCTGCACGGATATCACTGGCTTCGGCCTGATGGGCCATTGCCGTGAGCTGGCGGAGGCCAGCGGCGTCACCGTGCATATCCTGTCCCAGGCCGTGCCGTATCAGCCCGCCGCGCCGGAGCTGGCCCGGATGGGCCTCATCCCTGCCGGAGCCTATCGGAACCGGGAGTTTCTGGAGGGCAAAGCTCGCACCGACCCGGCGCTGCCTCTCTGGCTGGAGGATATCCTATACGACCCCCAGACCTCCGGTGGACTGCTGTTCGCCCTGCCCCGGCAGGAGGCGGAAACCCTTCCCTGGCCCATCATCGGCTATGCGGCAGAAAAAGGTCCCTTTCCGGTGGTTGTAGAGGCATGATATGATATATGTGACCTTCGTGTCCCATTATGGGGCCGTCCGATTCCGGCAGAAAATGACGCGGCGGGGCGTGGCAGTAACGCTGATGCCCGTGCCCCGTTTCCTCTCCTCCTCCTGCGGCACCTGCGCCCGGCTGGAGGGAGATACACCGCCGGAGGATATGCCCCGGAACGACGTAGAGGGGGTGTACGTCCGTTGATATTTCTGGATAATGCCGCCGGTGCGTGGCCCAAGGCCCCCGGCGTGGGAGCCGCCATGGCCGCCTGTATCGAGCGGGCCGCCCCCAACATCGCCCGGGGCGGATATACCTTGGCCTACGACACGGCAGAGGCCGTCACCGATATCCGCTGCCGCCTGGCGGATTTTTTCGGCGTGACCGACCCCCGGCGGGTGATCTTCACCCCCGGCTGCACATGGGGACTGAACATAGCCCTGTCCGGCCTTTTAAAGCCCGGAGACAGGGCGCGGCTCATCGGCCCGCCCCACAATGCTGTGGCCCGGCCCCTTCACCGCCTGAGCATAACAGAGGGCAGCGGCGGCGTCATCATCGTTACCCATGGCTCCAACGTCTCCGGCGCAGTATATGATATTCCCAGAGGCGACGCTCTCGTCATCGTGGACGCCGCCCAGACCGCCGGGATACTACCCATAGCCTTCGACGATTCCGGCGCTGACGCTATGGCCATTCCCGGCCATAAGGGGCTGATGGGCCCTCAGGGCATCGGGCTGCTACTCCTGTCCCCCCGCATGGCGGAGGCACTGGAGCCCGTGGTTCTGGGCGGCACAGGCAGCTATTCCGACAGCGGGGATATGCCCCCCGTCCTGCCGGACAGGTTCGAGCCGGGTACATTGAATCTGCCGGGCATCATGGGTCTGGGGGCGGCGCTTGACTATATCCAGCCCCGCTTTGAGGATATCCGGGCCCGCGCACAGGCCCAGACGGCGGCCATGAAAGCGCTGTTTTCCCATATCCCCGGCGTTTCCGTCGTGGGAGAGCCTGCGCTGCCCGTCCTGTCTCTGGATTTCCGGAACATGGATAACGCGCTGGCCGCGCACCGGTTGGAGGAGGAATACGGCATTCAGACCCGCTGCGGTCTGCAATGCGCCCCCGCAGCCCACAGGGCGCTTGGCACCTTTCCCCGGGGCACTGTCCGCCTCTCGGCGGGATACGCCACCACGGACGGGGAGCTGGAGCAGGCGGCCCGGGCCGTCAGGGAGATCGCGGTATGAATTGGGTCATCGTGCGGGGTGCAGGCGATATCGCCACAGGAACGATCATACGGCTGAAGCGGTGCGGCTTTTCCGTGGCGGCGCTGGAATGCTCCCGTCCCACCGCCATACGGCGGAACGTAGCTCTCTCCCAGGCCGTCTGCACCGGGGGCGAGGCCACGGTAGAGGATGTGACCGCAAGGCTTGTATCCTCTCTGCCGGAGGAGGAGACAGCTTTTGTCCCCCTTCTCATCGACCCGGACTGTGAGATGCCCCCCGTCCTGCCGGACAGGTTCGAGCCGGGTACATTGAATCTGCCGGGCATCATGGGTCTGGGGGCGGCGCTTGACTATATCCAGCCCCGCTTTGAGGATATCCGGGCCCGCGCACAGGCCCAGACGGCGGCCATGAAAGCGCTGTTTTCCCATATCCCCGGCGTTTCCGTCGTGGGAGAGCCTGCGCTGCCCGTCCTGTCTCTGGATTTCCGGAACATGGATAACGCGCTGGCCGCGCACCGGTTGGAGGAGGAATACGGCATTCAGACCCGCTGCGGTCTGCAATGCGCCCCCGCAGCCCACAGGGCGCTTGGCACCTTTCCCCGGGGCACTGTCCGCCTCTCGGCGGGATACGCCACCACGGACGGGGAGCTGGAGCAGGCGGCCCGGGCCGTCAGGGAGATCGCGGTATGAATTGGGTCATCGTGCGGGGTGCAGGCGATATCGCCACAGGAACGATCATACGGCTGAAGCGGTGCGGCTTTTCCGTGGCGGCGCTGGAATGCTCCCGTCCCACCGCCATACGGCGGAACGTAGCTCTCTCCCAGGCCGTCTGCACCGGGGGCGAGGCCACGGTAGAGGATGTGACCGCAAGGCTTGTATCCTCTCTGCCGGAGGAGGAGACAGCTTTTGTCCCCCTTCTCATCGACCCGGACTGTGAGGTATTACATACCATCCGGCCCATAGCGCTGGTGGATGCGATCCTGGCAAAGAAAAACCTGGGAACCACGATAGATATGGCCCCTGCCACCGTGGGGCTCGGCCCCGGCTTCACCGCCGGGCGGGATGTGCGCGCCGTGGTGGAGACCAAGCGGGGTCACACCCTGGGACGGGTCATCTGGGAGGGAGCCGCCATCCCCAACACCGGCATCCCCGGAGTGGTGGGCGGCATTGGAAAAGAGCGGGTTATTCACGCCCCGGTGGGGGGCACACTTCATATTCTCCGCGATATCGGCTCCAAGGTGGAGAAGGGAGAGCCGGTGGCCGCGATAGACGGCATCCCTGTATGCACCGCCATCTCCGGCCTTGTGCGGGGGATGCTGCCGGAGGGGTTTCCCGTGACCCCAGGGCTTAAAATGGCGGATGTGGACCCCCGGCTCGACACAGATTGGCATACGGTCTCCGACAAGGCCCTGGCAGTAGCCGGCGGTGTAGTGGAGGCACTGATGAAAATGGGGGTACGGCCATGAGCAGTATCATATGGGCAAGCCCGGAGGCTACGCCCAGTCTATATCGGGTATTATTCGGCACAAAGGTGCCACATGTCATCGCCCTGGTGGGCGCGGGCGGCAAGACCTCCGCCATCAACACCCTGGCCTGGGAGATCCGCAGCGCCGGGTATCGGGTGGCCGTCACCACCACCACGAAAATGTATCCCCCGGTGGACGGGAGCCTTCTGGCCCGGACAGTAGATCAGGCCCGCAGCCTTTTGCAGAAGCGGGGCATCATATGGGCCGGGGCGCTCAGCGGGCCGCAGAAGCTGGAGGGCATCCCCGGGTCTATGCCCGCCCTGGTGGATATGGCGGATTTCGTTCTGATAGAAGCGGACGGAGCCCGGAAGCATCCGCTGAAAATGACCGACTCGGCCTTCGAGCCGGTGATACCGGCGGAGGCGCAGGCAGTGGTGGCCGTGGCGGGGCTGGACGGCATCGGCCGCTCCGTCTCCGACGCTGTACACCGGCCGGAGCTCGCCTGCCAGGCCCTGGGCGTGACAGGCGACCACGCCGTCACACCGGCGGATGTAGCCGCGCTTCTGGAGCTTTGCTACAAGCCAAAATTCGTTTTGCTGAACAAGGCGGAAAACCAGGCCCGCCGGGACGCCGCCCATGAGATCGCCGCCGCTCTCCCCAAGGCCCGCTGTCTGGGTCTGTGTCTGAAGGACTGGGGCCGGGCGGAAAATCGATGAGAAGACAAAATACCTGCGTCAAAGCCCAGGCTCTGACGCAGGTATTTTTATGCTTGGCTAAGAAGCCTTCTTTATATCTGAGACCGGAATCAGCACACGCCCTGCCAGAGCATGGCGTCGGCCACCTTCAGGAAGCCTGCGATATTGGCGCCGGCCTGGATATCGCCCTTCTTGCCATACTGCTCGGCAGCCTGGGCGCAGGCGGCATAGATGCCCTCCATGATATCCTTCAGCTTGCCGTCGACCTCCTCAAAGGTCCAGGACAGGCGCTCGGAGTTCTGGCTCATCTCCAGGCCGGACACGGCGACGCCGCCGGCATTGGACGCCTTGGACGGACTATACAGCAGGCCAGCATCCTTGATGACCGCAATGGCCTCCGGGGTGCAGGGCATATTCGCTCCCTCAAACACGCCGATGCAGCCGTTCGCCACCAGCGACTTGGCAGCGGTCTCATCTATCTCGAGCTGTGTGGCGCAGGGCAGGGCGATGTCACAGGGAACCGTCCAAACGCCGGAGCAGCCCTCCACATATTTCGCAGTGGGAACATAGTCCAGATAGGTTTTAATGCGCGCCCGCTTGACCTCCTTAATCTGCTGGATGACCTTATAGTCGATGCCGTTTTCATCCACAATGTAGCCGTTGGAGTCATACATAGCAATGACCTTGGCTCCCAGCTCGGTGGCCTTCTGGTTCGCGTAGGTGGCCACATTGCCGGAGCCGGAGACGATGACCCGCTTGCCCTGGAAGGACTGGCCGTGATCCCGGAGCTGGGCGTCGGCGAAATAGCACAGGCCGAAGCCGGTGGCCTGGGTACGGGCCAGGGAGCCGCCATAGGATATGCTCTTGCCGGTGAACACGCCTGTCCACTCATTGCGCAGCTTTTTATACTGGCCGAACAGATAGCCCACCTCCCGGGCGCCCACGCCGATATCCCCGGCGGGCACGTCCGTATCCGCGCCGATGTGGCGGTAAAGCTCGTTCATAAAGCTCTGGCAGAAGCGCATGACCTCCGCGTCGCTTTTGCCCTTGGGGTCAAAGTCAGACCCGCCCTTGCCGCCGCCCATGGGCAGGGTGGTCAGGGCATTTTTGAAGATCTGCTCGAAGCCCAGGAACTTCACCACGGAAAGGTTCACCGACGGATGGAACCGCAGGCCGCCCTTATAGGGGCCGATGGCGGAATTGTACTGCACTCGATAGCCCCGATTGACCTGAATCACGCCCTGATCGTCCACCCAGGGCACCCGGAAGATAATGACCCGCTCCGGCTCCACCAGACGGCCCACGATATTCTGCTGCTCATAGCGGGGATCGGCCTCAATGACCGGCTCCAGAGACTCCAGAACCTCCTCCACTGCCTGCAAGAATTCAGGCTCATGGGCATTGCGCTGCCGCAGTCCGTCCATGACGGACTGCAAATATTTGTTTGTCATGGTTATACTCTCCCTTTGACCCGCTCTCGCGGGCGTAATAAAATAATAAGCACTTTAGCATTTTACACTATATAACTGCATTTAGCAAGGCCCTGCAAAAAAAGTCGTCGAACTTTTTTGCAGGGCCTTGGCGCATTTGAGCTGTATAGAGGGGCTTTGGCAGCGTTGCGCTGTCACGCAGTGCGTATTTTCAGTATCTTCGTCTCAAAGAGCTTTTTCAGGCCGCACCTGTAGGTCAGCAGTACACCGGCCACGGCGCCGATACCCGCCTGGAGAATCTCATAGGGCAGTTTGATGACTGCATATTCCCAGGTGCTGTAAACGAAGGTCCGGCCCAGGGTATAGCCCACGACCATGATGACGCTCCCCAGCAGGACGCCCACGATCGCGCCCCAGACGGGCTTGTGCCGGAATAGCTTATGAGCGCAGAGGGAGATGACTACCGCCTGCAAACCATGCGTCACCAGCGATACGAACATGGGCGCGGGATAAAAGAACAGATCCCCCAGGAACGACCCGACGCCGCCCACCATAAAGGCCGCCAGCGGGTCCAGCAGAATGGCCGCCGTGCAGATGATCACATCGCACAGATAGAAATGTCCCCCCGGAACGGGGATGCCGAAGGAGCTGACAGCCACGTTCATAGCCATGAACACGGCGGCAGAGGTCAGCCACAGGGCGTTATATTTGGCGCTGCGTTTTGTATTTTCCATGATAAGTTTTCCTTTACCTGATCATTTTCTATATAGTATAATGTTTTTGGCCTCATTTAAATAACCAGAAAAGGAGTTTTAAACCATACCAGATGCTTACATATGATTTACAAAGCCTGGATGGGGAGCGGAAATATTACGCCTTATACCAGCACATCAAGGAGGACATCGTCTCCGGCGTCATACCGCCGGGAGACAAGCTCCCCTCCAAGCGGGCGCTGGCCACCCATCTCGGCGTCAGTACTATCACAGTGGAATATGCTTACCGCCAGCTGATCGACGAGGGATATATTTATGCCCGGGAGCGCAGCGGCTACTACGTCTGTCAGCTCCGGGTCATGGCTTCGCCCTCAGAGGGCAGGCGGGAGCCCCTCCGCCTTCTGCCGGAGGAGGACGCCCCGCCGCCGGAGGGCTCCCAGTTTCCCTATTCTCTCTGGTTCCGAACCCTGCGCCATGTGATGAGCGAATACGGCCAGCGGCTGGTGAGCCGGTCGCCCAACCAGGGCTGCGCCGTACTGCGAAACGCCATCGCCGCCTATCTTCTCCGCTATCGGGGGATGTACGCCCAGCCGGAGCAGATCATCGTGGGCTCCGGCTCTGAGCAGCTGTATGAGACGGTGGTTCGCATGCTGGGCAGCGACAGGATATACGGTCTCGAGTCCCCCTCCTACGGTCAGATACAGGCCGTCTATCAGGGCGCGGGCGCGCAGGTGGAACAGCTTCCCATGGGGCCAGAGGGCATTATCAGCGCAGCCCTGACTATGTCAAAAGCCCAGGTGCTTCATGTCACCCCCTTCCACAGCTACCCCTCCGGCGTCACCGCCCCCGCCGCCAAGCGGTATGAATATCTGCAATGGGCCGCCCAGCCGGGACGCTATATCGTGGAGGACGATTTCGACAGCGAGTTCTTCATGCCCGGCAAGCCTCTGGAGTCCCTGTACTCCATGGACAAAAGCGGCTCCGTCATCTATCTGAACACCTTTTCCAAGAGTCTGGCCCCCTCCATGCGTATGGGTTATATGATCCTGCCCCCGGATCTGCTGCCGGTATACGCCCAGCGGGCGGGGATGTATTCCTGCTCCGTCCCCGTTCTGGAGCAATACGCCCTGGCGGAATTTATAAACAAGGGCTATTTCGAGCAGCACCTGAATCGCACCAGGCGCCGTAATCAGACAAAGTAGAATCAATGCCACAAAGGCAAAAAAGCTGTTTTCTCCGCGTTTTCCTGATTTTCAGGCCCTCAACCCCTCCTCCGTGTCGTAATTTGTCGAAGGCTTTAGATTTATGTCAACAAAAAATTGTTCTGATTTCACCTTTTTTTGTTGCAATGACGAGATAGGTGTGGTACATTGTAAACACTGTAACTCACAGTGTTGTGCAAGAAAGAGAATGTGCCGGCACGGAATATAATTACGGAGGATAACTTATGGAAACCCTAACGCGAATTCTGCTTGCCGACCCCAGCGAGGATTTTCGGCGCATGATGCAGGATGCCATCTCCGCGGAAGGAGACATGGAGCTTGTCGGCTCCGTGGAGGACGGCACGGAAGCCCTTCACACAATCGAGACCCAGCACCCGGACATACTGGTGACGGAGCTGGTGCTGCCCAAGCTGGACGGACTGGGCCTGTTGGCCGCCCTGTCCCAAATGGAGGACGCACCCGCCTCCATTGTCCTGTCCAGCTTCTACAACGACCAGATCGTAGCCTCCTGCGCTGGGCTTGGCGTCCACTACTTCATTCCGAAGCCCTGCGATCTCCAGGCGCTGCTGGCCCGCATCCGGCAGACGGCGGCCTTCCTGGACCAGGCCCCGATCCCCATCAGCTCCGGCATCCCCATCTCTCCTGCTCCCAGAACGCCCAGTCTGGAATCTGTGGTAACGGAGATCATCCACGAGATCGGCGTTCCCGCCCATATCAAGGGCTATCAATATCTGCGGGAGGCCATCGTCCTGACTGTGAACGATATGGACTCCATCAACGCCGTGACCAAGATCCTCTACCCCGCCGTGGCAAAGAAATTCGGCACCACGCCCAGCCGGGTGGAGCGTGCCATCCGCCACGCCATAGAGGTAGCCTGGGACCGGGGAGACCTGGAAACGCTGCAAAAATTCTTCGGCTATACCGTTTCCAACATCAAAGGCAAGCCCACCAACAGCGAATTCATCGCCATGATCGCGGACAACCTGACGCTTCAGCGGAAGGAACAGGCCGCTTCCTCGTGACCGGTCGTATCGCCGACAGATATCGGATAACAGCACCGCTCCCCAGAGCCCTTCGGCTCCGGGGAGCGGTATTTTTCTGCCCTCTTATTCGCTCAGCGCCGGGCGATGGCCGTTCAGAATCTTCATGAATTCCTCTCCGGTGATTGTCTCCTTCTGATAGAGATAGGCGGCCAGCTCATCCAGCTTGGTGCGGTTCTCGCTCAGGATGGAAACGGCCTTTTGGTGCTGCTTCTTCACCAGGGCCACCACCTGCCGGTCTATCTCCGCCTGGGTCTCGGCGGAGCAGGCCAGGGAGGTATCCCCGCCCAGGTACTGATTGGTCACGGTCTCCATGGCCACCATATCGAAGTCCTCGCTCATACCGTACCGGGTTATCATGGCGCGGGACAGCTTGGTCGCCTGCTCGATGTCGTTGGACGCTCCGGTGGTCACGGAGCCGAAGGCCACCTCCTCCGCCGCCCGGCCGCCGGTGAGAGTGCAGATCTTGTTTTCGATTTCCTCCTTATCCATCAGGTAGTGGTTGCCCTCCTCCACCTGCATGGTATAGCCCAGGGCACCGGAGGTGCGGGGCACGATGGTGATCTTCTGCACCGGGGCGGAATTGGTCTGCATGGCCGCCACCAGGGCGTGGCCGATTTCGTGATAGG
>JAJQBY010000006.1 GCA_021203045.1 Oscillospiraceae bacterium
TGGCCCAGCGCCACCCCCAGTCTCTCTCCGAAGGGCAAAAGCGCCGGGTGTCCATCGCGGCTATTGCGGCGACAAAGCCAAAGGTCCTTCTGCTGGACGAGCCTACCGTGGGCCAGGACTACCAGGGTCTGAGAGAGCTGGTGGCGCTGCTGAACGAGCTGCACCGGCAGACCGGCTGCACCATGATCACCGTGACCCACGACGTGCGCTGCGCGGAAGCCCTGTGCGACCGGGCGGCGCTGATCGAGGCCGGCGTGGTTCGATGCCTTGGCGGCAAGGAGCTTGTCCGGAAATACTTCAACACATACGGAAATCGCTGTGAGATATCCTCAACGTAATGTAACCGCAGAAAACCGTAAACCAGCACATTCTTCTTGCGTTTTGTCCCTGCTATGGACTCTGCACAGTGGAGCGTGCATACCCTCTCACCCGCCCAGCGCGATCATGCGGTCGATGCAGCGGCGGGCGCCGGTCATTACCTGCGAGGGCAGAATGATCTCCTCTCCGCCCCGGTCTTGAAGACAGTGGTATACGTCCATCAGGGTAGTCACCCGCATATTCATGCAGGACAGGTTCACCGATACGGGATAGAACCGCTTCTCCGGGCACCGGAACTGCAAATGCTCCACGATGCTGTTTTCCGTCCCGATAATGAATTCCTCCGCATCCGAGCTCTCCGCATAGCTCATAATCCCGGTGGTGGAGCCTACATAGTCCGCCTGTGCCACCACCGACGGCCGGCACTCCGGATGGACCAAAAACAGCGCCTGCGGATGGGCAGCTCTGGCCCGCTCCACATCGCCGTCCTGCACGGCGAAATGCCGGGGGCAGCCCCCCGTATAAAAGGCGAAAGTCTTTTCCGGTATCTGCCCGGCCACATACCGGCCCAGGTTCTGATCCGGGATGAACAAAATCTTATCCGCCTCCAGCGCCCGGCATATCTTCACCGCCGAGGAGGAGGTCACGCATACGTCGCAAGCCGTTTTCAGCTCTGCGGTGGTGTTGATATAGGCCACCACCGCATAGCCCGGATATTTCTCCTTCAGCGCCTCCAGCAGCTCCGGGTCCAGCTGCTCCGCCATGGGGCAGCCCGCCGAGGGCTCCGGCAGCCACACATGCTTCTCCGGGGACAGCACCTTGCAGGTCTCCGCCATAAACCGGACGCCGCACATGATGATATTCCTGTGAGGGTCCTCCGCCGCCCGGACGCTCAGCCCATAGGAATCCCCCACATGGTCCGCAATCTCCAGGATCTCCTGATTCTGATAGGCATGGGCAAGGATGCACACATCCTTTTCCTTTTTCAGCCGGAGAATCTCCTCCTGCACCTCACGAATTTTCATAGCTTGCCTCTCCTTCCCGGTCCTGGCCCTGAATGCGATGAGGAGCCAGAAACCCGGCCTGCCGCAGCGCCTGTTCTATCTGATCCAGCCGCTCCTCCCCGGCGGCCTCCACCAGATGATAGTGATATCCACCGGTGGCGCTGCTCAGCAGGGTGAATTTGGCGTCCGACAGGTCCTCCACGAACTCCCGCACATCCTGCCGGGAGCAGATATCCATCTCCACGGTAATCCGCCCATAGATCCGGTGGTTGATGCTCACGTTCTTCACATGCCCTCCCAGGTCCACGATCAGCTCCAGCTCCCGGGCCGCGTCCTCCTCCTTGTGAAAGACCTTGAATTCCCGGCTGTGCTTTCGCTCCTGCTGCAATATATATCCCCGATAGGTAGACATAATACCGGGCACGGAAGCCCGTATCACCGCCATGTCCTGGACGATCACCTGTCGGCTGACCCCGAACCGGGCAGCGAGCTCCTTGGCCGGCACCGGCTCGGCAGTCTGACCCAGGACCTGCATAATCTTCTCTCTCCGCTCTGTCACGTTCAATGCCGTTCCCTCCTTATACCCTGTGCAGATTCTTCATGGAGATATCCATGATGGGCGCGGAATGGGTCAGCGCCCCGGAGGACACATAGTCTATTCCGATATCCGCGAGCCGGCCGATATTCTCCTCCGTCACATTGCCGGAGCATTCCGTCTTCGCCCGTCCGGCGATCAGCCGGACCGCCTGGCGCATCTGCTCGTCCGTCATGTTGTCCAGCATGATGATATCCGCCCCGGCGGCCGCGGCCTCCGCCGCCTGCTCCACCGTTTCCACCTCTACCTCGATCTTCCGGACAAAGGGGGCGTAATCCTTTGCCATGCGCACGGCCTCAGTCACGCCTCCGGCCGCTCCGATATGATTGTCCTTGAGCAGCACCCCATCCGAAAGATTATACCGGTGATTAGAGCCGCCGCCTACCCGGACGGCGTATTTTTCAAATATCCGGCAGTTGGGCGTGGTCTTTCTCGTGTCCAGGAGGGTGATCCCCGTCCCCTCCAGCAGCGTGACCATCCGGCGTGTGCAGGTAGCGATGCCGCTCATCCGCTGCAAATAGTTCAGCGCCACCCGCTCCCCGGACAGGAGCACCCGGATATCTCCCCGGACCACCGCCAGCCGCTGTCCGGCCCGGACCAGGTCCCCGTCCCCGCACTCCCGCAGGGTCACCGTGTCCTCATCCAGCAGCTGAAATACCCTGGCGAACACATCCATTCCGGCGATGACCCCGTCCTGCTTACAGATCAGGTCCACCTCTCCCTGCTGTGCAGATGGCATGACCGCATTGGTGGAAACGTCCTCGCTGGAAATATCCTCCTCCAGCGCCATGCGCAGCAGCCTGTCCCCGTGCAGCTTCATCGTGATATCATTCATGACTGCAGCTCCTTCCTTTCATTATACCTTCCACGCCACCTGGTCTGTGACCGGGTGTGCCTTTTCCATTTCCTTCCGCACCATCTGCCCATAACGGCCAAACAGCGCCTCTCTGTCCCGATATTGCTCCAGTGCCACCGGGACCATAGCATCCCCGCAGCGGACGAGCTCCTGTCCGTCCATCCCGGGGGTCTCCCCGCCGCCACCGCCAATGTATCGGCGGCTGCCGCCGCCGAACACGATGTCGTCCGCCGCCCGCTGTGAAAATACCAGGGACTCCAGCAGAGAATTGCTGGCCAGGCGGTTGCGCCCATGGACCCCGTTGCAGCCCGTCTCCCCGCAGGCATACAGCCCCTCCATGGAGGTGCGTGCGGCCAGATCTGCCCGGATGCCGCCCATGAAATAATGCTGCGCCGGAACCACCGGTATCGGCGCGGCCAGCACATCCAGCCCCTCCTCCAGACAGTGCTGGTAAATATTCGGGAAATGCGCCCGGATGACCTGCTCTCCCAGGGGGCGCAGATCCTCCCACACGAAGGGCGTGCCGTCCGCCTTCATCCGGGCTCGGATATCCTGGCTGAGCCGGTCCCTGGGCTTCAACTCATCGGTGAACCGCTCCCCGTTTTTCCCGTAGAGCAGCGCCCCCTCGCCCCGCACGGATTCGCTGATCAGAAAGCGCCGGCCCGGCTTTTCGGAATACAGGGTGGTGGGATGAATCTGAATGTAATCCAGATGCTCCACCTCCACCCCATGGGCCAGGGCGATGGCTACCGCATCCCCGGTGATATGAGGGAAGTTGGTGGAGTTATCGAACAGGCCTCCCACGCCGCCACAGGCCAGCACCACGGATGGCGCCTCGATTACATAGGGCTCCCCCGACTCCCGGAGCGCTACCACCCCGCCTCATACATTTTTCCCGCAGACAATATCATCCATGGTTGTATATTGATCAATGATGATG
>JAJQBY010000096.1 GCA_021203045.1 Oscillospiraceae bacterium
CCTGGTAATCAGGAATCCCATTCCGGTGCGGTGCGCCCAGCGCGCGCCGCCCCAGTACAAGAAATCCGAACAAGAAATCCGACAGAAATCGGCGAACCGGCGAAAAGCACAGAAACGCCCGGCCCTGTGGAAAGTGCTTTCTTCTCAAAAAGAGGGAAAGTTGACCAGAGAGCCGAAAAAGTTTCTCCAAAAATTTGGAGGCTTCTCCCCTTTTTTCTGTTGCTTTTTCCCGCTGTTTCTGTTAGATTATATACGAGCGTCAGCCGTCAAGGAGGACCTGCCTGGTTGCGGGCAGAGCTCTGCGAAACACCGGCGCCCGGAACAGAGGAGATACAGTCCAACCCGGTCGAAACTCCCTGTAACCTTTTTGCGTCACCGGGGGTAGTCTCGGTGATTATTTTTTAGGAGGTCAGTTTATGCACATCACAGATCCCATCGCTGATATGCTTACCCGTATTCGCAATGCGAGCAACGCCAAGCATACCACTGTTGATGTCCCCGCTTCCAACATGAAGAAGTCCATCGCCAAAATCCTGCTGGAGGAAGGTTATATCAAGAACTACCAGCTCATCGACGACGGGACCCAGGGCATCATCCGCATCACACTGAAGTACAACGGCAACGAGAAGGCCATCACCGGCCTGCGCCGGGTGTCCAAGCCCGGTCTGCGCGTCTATGCGGGCGCCAGCGATCTGCCCAAGGTTCTCCACGGCCTGGGCATTGCCATTGTTTCCACCTCTAAGGGCGTCATGACCGACAAGGCCGCGCGGGAAGCGCACATCGGCGGCGAGGTTCTGGCGTACGTCTGGTAAGGAGGGTATCGAACTATGTCTCGTGTTGGCAGAATGCCTATCACCATCCCCGCCGGGGTGACGGTGAACGTTGCCGAGGGCAATGTCGTCACCGTGAAAGGCCCCAAGGGTGAGCTGACCCGCGGCTTTGCGCCGCAGATCGGCATCCAGGTGGAGGGTACGGAGATCATCTGCACCCGCCCCAACGACGCCAAGGAAAACCGCGCCCTCCACGGCACCACCCGTTCCATCCTGAACGGCATGGTGGTGGGCGTCTCCACTGGCTTCACCAAGGAGCTGCAGGTCAACGGTATCGGTTACCGTGTGGCCAAGGAGGGCAAGACCCTGGTGATGAACATCGGTTACTCCCATCAGGTCAGGATGGACGAGGTTCCCGGCATCACCATCGAAGTCCCCGACCCCAACAAGATCCTCATCAAGGGCTGCGACAAACAGCAGGTCGGCCAGTTCGCCGCTGTCGTCCGCAGCAAGCGTCCTCCCGAACCCTATAAGGGCAAGGGCATCAAGTATGCCGACGAAGTCATCCGCCGTAAGGAAGGCAAGACCGGCGCCAAGAAGAAGTAATAAGGAGGTGTGCCAATTATGATTAATCGACCCAATACCAACGCTCAGCGTCTGAAGCGCCATAAGCGCGTCCGTGCGAAGATCTCCGGCACGCCCGAGAGACCCCGCCTGAATGTATTCCGCAGCGAGACCAACATCTACGCCCAGGTCATCGACGATGTCAACGGCGTGACCCTGGTCTCCGCTTCCTCCCTGGAGAAGGGCTTCACCTGCGAGGGCGACAAGAAAGCCGCCGCCCGTCAGGTGGGCAAGACCGTGGCTGAGCGCGCCAAGGCCAAGGGCATCGACACCGTGGTGTTTGACCGCGGCGGTTATGTCTATCATGGCCGCGTACAGGCTCTGGCCGAAGGCGCCCGCGAGGGCGGCCTGCAGTTCTAAGCGAAGGAGGAACGACAATGCCTAAATATGAAAAAGAGGCCAGCGAATATATTGAGAAGCTGGTCTATCTGAACCGCGTCAGCAAGACCGTCAAGGGCGGCCGTGTCATGAAGTTCTCCGCGCTGATGGTCATCGGCGACGGCAAGGGCCGCGTGGGTTATGGCCTGGGCAAGGCCGCTGAGGTCCCCGAAGCCATCCGCAAGGGCATCGAGGACGCCAAGAAGAACATGATTACCGTGTCCATGTCCGGCACCACTATCCCCCACGAGGTCATCGGCGAGTTCTCCGCCGGCCGCGTTCTGATGAAGCCCGCTGCCCCCGGTACCGGCGTCATCGCCGGCGGCCCCGTCCGTGCCGTCATGGAGGCCGCTGGTATCTCCGACATCCGTACCAAGTGCCTGCGCTCCAACACCCCGCAGAACGTGGTCTCCGCCACCTTCGCCGGCCTGAAGAGCCTGCGTACTCCTGAGCAGGTCGCCAAGACCCGCGGCAAGAACGTGGAAGATCTGTAAGGAGGAACCGACAATGGCAAATCTGAAAATTAAGCTCGTTAAGAGCCTGAACGGCCGCATCGCCCCTCACAAGGCGACTGCCGCCGCCCTGGGCCTGCGGAAAATCGGGGACGTAACCGTCCAGCCAGATAACGCCGCCACCAGGGGGAAGATCGCACAGATCGGTTACCTGCTCCAGGTCACCGAAGAACAGTAAGGAGGGCCAGAACATGGAACTTTACAACCTGTCTCCCGCGCCCGGCTCCACCTCCGCCCCCAAGCGCAAGGGCCGCGGCGCCGGTTCCGGCAACGGCAAGACCGCCGGTCGCGGACACAAGGGCCAGAAGGCCCGCTCCGGCGGCGGTGTCCGCATCGGGTTCGAGGGCGGCCAGATGCCTCTGGCCCGCCGCATCCCCAAGCGCGGCTTCAACAACATCTTTGCCAAGCGCCTGGATGCTGTCAACGTCTCCGCGCTGAACAAGTTTGAGGACGGCTCCACCGTCAACCTCCAGACCCTGCTGGACGCGGGGGTCCTGACCCAGTGCAAGTACGGCGTGAAGGTGCTGGGCAACGGTGAGATCACAAAGAAGCTGACCGTCCAGGCCACTGCTTTCTCCGCCTCCGCCAAGGAGAAGATCGAAGCCGCAGGAGGAAAGGCCGAGGTGATCTAAATGATTGAGACGATTCGCAACGCCTGGAAAATTCCAGAACTGCGCAGAAAACTCATTTACGTTGCCTTCATCTTGGTCATTTTCCGCCTGGGGAACAATATCCCCGTCCCCTTCATCGACACCACCGGGTTGGAGAGCTACTTCACCGCAGCTTCCAACAACATCCTGGGCCTGATGAACGTCATGTCCGGCGGTTCCTACAGCCGGGCCACCATGCTGGCGCTGTCCATCCAGCCCTATATCAACGCCTCCATCATCATCCAGCTGCTGACCGTTGCCATTCCCACTCTGGAGCGGATGCAGCGGGACGGCGGCGAGGCCGGGCGGAAACGTCTGGAGCAGATCACCCGGTACACCACCCTGGGTCTGGGCCTGCTGCAAGGCTTCGGCTACTATATGCTGATCCGCTACAACAGCCTGCTGCAGGATGAGTCCATCTGGGCGGCCATCGTCATCATCGCCACCTTTACCGCCGGTTCCGTCTTTGTCATGTGGCTGGGCGAGCAGATCACCGAGAACGGTGTGGGCAATGGCATTTCCATTCTGCTGTTCGCCGGCATCATCTCCCGTGTGCCCAATGCTGTCTACTATATGTACCTGGGCGCGAAAAACTGGCTGGCCGGTGACACCGACGCGGAGATCGTGCTGCACCCCGCCTTTATTCCCGTCATCCTCATCGGCGTGGCGGCGATCCTCATCGCCGTGGTGTTCATCACCCTGTCCGAGCGCCGCATCCCCGTCCAGTACGCCAAGCGCGTGGTGGGCCGGAAGATGTACG
>JAJQBY010000121.1 GCA_021203045.1 Oscillospiraceae bacterium
GGTTTCGCCATCTTGCATCTGTTCTTGCCTTACTTAATAGCGCTTTCTTTGACAGGCTGCCACGGGCACAGCCCGTGGTTTTCTTTTGGCCAATAACCAGCCCCGGAAGCCTGCCGCCTCCGGGGTTCTGCCGTCTTTATGCTTTGCTATTTCGTCATGCTTCCAATGAACATCGCATCCCCGAACGAGAAAAACCGATATTTCCTTTCCACCGCCTCCTGATAGGCGGCCAGGATGTTCTCCCGCCCGGCCAGGGCGGATACCAGCATCACCAGGGTGGAGCCGGGGAGGTGGAAATTCGTCACCAGGGCGTCTATACATTTGAACCGATAACCGGGATAGATGAATATATCGGTCCAGCGGCTGCCGGGCTCAATAGAGCCGTCCGGGGCGGCGAAGCTCTCCAGGGTGCGGCAGGAGGTGGTGCCCACGGCGATGATACGTCCTCCCTGCCGGCGGGTGCGGTTGATGATCTCCGCCGTTTCCGGGCTGACGGTGCAGAATTCGGAGTGCATCTCATGCTCCTCCACGTTTTCCGCCTTCACCGGGCGGAAGGTGCCCAGGCCCACATGGAGGGTGACGAAGCACTCCTGCACGCCCATGGCCCGTATTTTTTCCAGCAGCTCATTGGTGAAATGCAGGCCCGCCGTAGGTGCGGCGGCGCTGCCCGGCTCCCGGGAATAGACGGTCTGATACCGCTCCGGGTCGTCCAGCTGGGCCTTGATATAGGGCGGCAGCGGCATCCGGCCCAGCCGGTCCAGTATCTCCAGGAATATCCCCTCATAGGCAAACCGGAGCACCCGGTTCCCGTCCCCGGCCACGGACTCCACCACGCCGGTCAGCTCCCCGTCCCCGAAGGTCACAGACGTGCCCGGACGCATTTTCCGCCCCGGGCGGGTCAGGCATTCCCAGCGGTTCTCCCCCAGGTCCCGCAGCAGCAGCACCTCCACCGCGCCCCCGGTGGGCCGGGTGCCGAACAGCCTGGCCGGTATGACCCGGGAATCGTTCATCACCAGGCAGTCCCCCGGTCGGAGATATTCCGGCAGATCATAAAAGTGGCGGTGTTCTACAGCGCCGGTATCCTTATCCAGCACCAGAAGCCGGGAGCCGTCCCGCCGTTCCAGCGGGGTCTGGGCGATCAGCTCCTCCGGCAGATCATACATAAAATCCGATGTTTTCAATATCAATACGCTCCGTATTGCAGATTTGTGCCCGTATAGTAGAAGCCCAGGATATCCTGATAATCCTTGCCGTAATACTGGGCCATGGCATAGGCGCCCCACTGGCTCATGCCCACGTTATGGCCATAGCCGTAGCGGGTGCAGGTGAAGCTGTCCGTACCGGCGTCATAGGTGATGCTGTAGCGGTAGGAATAGGCCGTAAAGCCGAAGGCGCTCAGAAGGTCCCAGCGGCTGAAGGACGAGCTCTGGGAGATGGTAGCGGTATTGCCGTTCACGTCCCTGATCGTGACGCTCTCCACGTTGCCCGTGGCCGCATAGGTATTCACGGTGATGCCGTCCGCGGCGATGGTCCCGAGGCCCAGCTTGGAGGCCAGGGAGGACATGGCGGACCCGGTCCGGGAAACGGTGTAGCTGTTGGTATAGGTGGATATCAGGCTCTTGGCCGCCGCCTCATAGGGGTCTAGCTTGCCGGTAAGATAGGCGGCGCTGGTGCCCCATATATGGGCCGCGTCCTCCGTGGCTCCCCCGTCTGAGGAGAAGAAGGAGCAGGAGCAGATGGAGCCGTTATAGGTCAGGTATACCCCCTTGGTGGCGTCCACCGCCGCATCGGTGGCGGAGAAGTAGCTCTCCGAATAGGTGATGGCCCGGCCCCGGTACAGGGCGCTGCCGTAGTCGCATATCACGTCGAAGCCATACTGGGAATAGGCCGACCAGTCGCTGGTCATCACCATGCTGCGCACGGCCACGGCCATGGCCTTCAGCGTCTCGCTGGGCCAGGTGTTGGATACCTCATAGGGCACCACGCCCTTTACATAGTCCTCCACGTCCACATAGTTTATCAGGGTGATCTTCCCGCTGCTGTAATAGGCCTGGCGGAACTCGAAGGCCCCGTAATACCGGTATTCGCTGTTCACGCAGGTAACGGAGCTGGTGTCCGCCGGCCGGACGGCGAAGGCGTCGGAGAAGGTATAGCTGTTCCCGTTTCCGTCCTTCACCGTGAAGGTGCTGCCGTCCGTGGTCACGGTGATCATGCTGCTGCTTATGGTGCCGCTCTGGGTATAGGTCCGGCCGGACATGGTCCCGTATGTAAAGCCGCCGCTGTTTTGCAGCGTGACCGTGGATACGCTGGTGTTATAGTATTTCGTGCTGACAAAAAGTCCCACCCGTATGGTCTGGGCCGGAACAGATACCGTGCTGCTCAGGAAGGTGGCCGGGGTGTCCGCCACATCCTCCGGCGAGGTGGTGGCAGAGGGCGAGGCGGTAGCGGTGGGCTCGGCGGTATCCGTATCCGACGATGTGGCGTCCTGGGAATCCCCCACCGCCTGCCCCAGACGCTGGAAGATGGCCGCAGCCTCCGCCCGGGAGGCGGCGTCCTGGGGGCTGAAGCTGCCGCCGGTGCGTCCCTGGATGATGCCGTACTGCTGCATGGCGTATACGTCCGAATAGGCCCAGGAGCTGATGGAGCTGTCGTCCGTGAACGTGGTGGTGGAGGACGATTTTTCCAGGGACAGGCCGAATGCGGTGATATACCGGTTCAGCATAGCGCACATCTGCTCCCGGGTGATAAGACTGCTTGGCGCGAAAACATCGGAGGAGCCCATGCCGGTCACGATGCCCTTTTCATAGGCCCAGACAGCATAGCCCGCATAGTACTGACTGTAATCCACATCGGAAAATTCATGATAGCTTGCCTGGATATAGTCCCCCTTGATATAGCCGGTATAGGAGCCGGCAGAGACCTTATACCAGTCTCCCGACTGGCCCGTGATGGTGACGGACGCGCCCTTGCTCAGGGTGGTCACCACGCTGTAAGACGTACCCGGGCCGCTGCGCAGATTCACCCCGGAGGCGGTGACGGACCCGGCGCACCAGGCGTCCGCATCCACCCCGGCATAGCGGCCCAGAACGGTGATGAACATGGCCCGGGTCATGCTGCCGTTGGGCGTGAAGGTAGAGCTGGTGGTGCCCTGGAAAAGCCCCTTCTCCGCCACATAGGCCACCGCGTCATAATACCAGTCGCCGCTGGATACATCGGAAAAATCGCTGACGGACGCCGCCGCTGCCGGGACCAGCAGCCCCAGCAGCATGGCCAGCGCCAGCAATATCCCCGAAACGCTCAATATAATATGCTTTTTACCATCCGTCATGGGTGTTCCTCCCTCTCTGGCGGGATGCCTTTTGCATTGCAATTTACTCCTTTATTATAATGCCAGACAAAAATTATGTCAATCCGGAGAAAAAGGATGCTCTGTGACTAAAAAACGCTTGCATCCCAGGGATAAACGTGGTAAGATACACCACACACGGACAAATGACTTTTCAGTGGGGACACCTCACAATCCAGAAGTAAAGGCATAGACTATATCAGGAGGTCAAAAAAATGAACAAACTCAAAGTGGGCGTCATCGGCGGCACAGGCATGGTGGGACAGCGGTTCGTATCGCTGCTGGCGGAGCATCCCTGGTTCGAGCTGACCGCTATCGCCGCCAGCAGCCGCAGCGCCGGAAAGACCTATGAGGAGGCCGCCGGGAGCCGGTGGGCCCTGGAAGTCCCCATGCCGGAAAAGGCCAAGGGCATCATCGTCCAGAGCGCTACGGACGATAAGGAGGCCATCGCCTCCCAGGTGGATTTCGTCTTCTCCGCCGTGGATATGCAGAAAGACGAGATCAAGGCCCTGGAGGAGGCCTATGCCAGGCTGGAGTGCCCGGTGGTCTCCAACAACAGCGCCCACCGCTGGACGCCGGACGTGCCCATGGTGGTGCCGGAAATCAACCCCGGCCATCTGGATATCATCCCCGCTCAGCGCAAGCGTCTGGGCACCAAGCGGGGCTTTATCGCCGTGAAATCCAATTGCAGCCTGCAAAGCTATGTTCCCGCCCTCCATCCTTTGAAGGACGAATTCGGTCTGACGGAGGCCCTGGTGTGCACCTATCAGGCCATTTCCGGCGCAGGCAAGACCTTCGAGACCTGGCCCGAAATGGTGGACAACGTCATCCCCTATATCGGCGGCGAGGAGGAAAAATCCGAGCAGGAGCCCATGAAGCTGTGGGGGCATATCGAAAACGGCCAAATCGTGAACGCGGACGGTCCTTCCATCACAGCCCAGTGCCTGCGCGTGCCGTGCAGCAACGGCCATATGGCGGCTGTATTCGCCCGCTTCGCCAAAAAGCCCACCAGGGAGGAGATACTGGCCCGCTGGGCCGCCTATCAGGGCAAGCCCCAGGAGCTTGGCCTTCCCTCCGCACCGAAGCAGTTCCTCCATTACTTTGAGGAGGACAACCGCCCCCAGACCAGGCTGGACCGCAACCTGGAGGGAGGCATGGCCGTCAGCATCGGCCGCCTGCGCCCGGATACGCAATACGATTATAAATTCGTCTGCCTGAGCCACAATACCCTGCGGGGCGCCGCCGGCGGCGCCGTCCTGCTGGCCGAGCTCCTCTGCGCAGAAGGATGGCTAGACCGCTGATCTCCTGCTGACCATAATATCATGTACAAAAGATGCCGTGGGCTGATGGCCTGCGGCATTTTCTATTTTTTCATTAGGAGGAGCATTTTTGAAAACACCCCTGTTTACCGGTTCCGGCACCGCCCTGGTCACCCCCATGGACGCCGGAGAGATAGACTATCCCGCCCTGGCCCACCTGATCGAGCTGCAATACGCCGGGGGCACGGACGCCCTCATCGTCTGCGGCACCACCGGCGAGGGGGCCACCCTCTCCCCCCGGGAGCACGAGGACCTGTACCGCTTCGCCGTGCGGCACAGCGGCGGCCGCATGAGGATTATCGCCGGTATCGGCTCCAACGACACCGCCGCCGCCCTGGATATGGCAGCCATGGCGGAAGAGGCCGGGGCCGACGGCCTTCTGATGGTCACCCCCTATTACAACAAGACCACCCAGGCTGGCCTTGTGCAGCACTTCACCTATGTGGCCGACCGGGCGGCGCTACCAGTCATCCTCTATAACGTACCCACCCGCACCGGGGTAGGCATCGCGCCGGAGACCTATGCCGTCCTGGCGGAACATCCCAACATAAACGGCGTTAAGGAGGCCTCCGGCCGGATCGGGGAATTTGCCCGGGCCAAGGCCCTCTGCGGCGATAAACTGACCTTCTGGAGCGGCAACGACAGCGACACGGTGGCTATGATGGCCCTGGGCGCCAGGGGCGTGGTCTCCGTGGCGTCGAACCTGGTGCCGGAGGCAGTTTCCCGCCTGTGCCGCCTGTGCCTTACCGGAAACTATCCGGCGGCCGCCGCCCTGAATGAGGAATATATGGACCTGTTCGCCGCCCTGTTCTGGGAGGTGAACCCCATTCCCATCAAAACGGCCCTGGCCCAGCTGGGCCGCTGCAAGGCGGATATGCGCCTGCCTCTGGTCCCCATGGGCGAGGCCAACAGCGCCCGGCTCCGCGCCTGCCTTGCCTGCCACGGCCTGATGGTCTGACGCAAAAGCGCAGGGTCTGTATCAGGCTATCGGCCGGATACAGACCCTGTCCTTAACTCATACGGCGGAGCCTCAGGTCGTCATTCACCGGTCTCTCCGTAATATTCGCTGATCGCACGCAAAAACTGTTTCCCATAGCGCCGGGCCTTTACCTGCCCCACGCCGGAGACCTCCAGAAGCTCCTCCATGGTGCGGGGCGCTCTGGCGGCCATATCGGTCAGGGTGGCGTTGGAAAATACGATATAGGCGGGCACATCCTCCTGCCTGGCAAGCTCCAGCCGCAGGGCCTTCAGCCGGTCAAGAAGGGCGCCGTCCCCGGGAACGGAGGCTGCCTCCGGCCCGGCGGCCCGTCCCTCCCGGACAGGCTCCGCCTCCGGCCGCAGATAGACCCGCTCCCCGTGATACAAAACGGCTCCGGCCCGGCTCGTCAGGCCGATAGCGCCGTGGTATGTGTCGGTATGCAGGTAGCCCTGGCGCTCCAGCTGGTCGATGATGTCCCGTATCTGACCCTTGTTATAGCCCTTCATCAGCCCATAGGTGGACAGCTCGTTCAGCCCCAGCTCCAGGATGAGCCTGTCCTGGCTCCCCTGAAGCACACGCCCCAGCATCACCGCCCCCACGCCGTAGCCCAGCTTATCCCGGACCCGCCGGACGCAGGAGAGGACCATCTGCGCCTGCACGGTGCCGTCCTCCGTCTCGCTCTCCCCGCAGCAAACGCCGCAGTTTCCGCATTTCTGGGGCGCGTCCTGGCCGAAATAGCGCAGGATATAGCCCCGCAGGCAGCCGCCGGTTTTGCAGTAGCCGATCATATCCTCCAGCCGCGCCATATCCTGGCGGACGGCCTGTGCTAGCTCCCCATCGGAGAGGGCGTCGCGGTCCCTGCCGTTCTGGATGAGATATTTCGCCGTCTGTATATCGCTGGGGGAATAGAGCAGGATGCAGTCCGCCGGCTCCCCGTCCCGTCCGGCCCGGCCCACCTCCTGATAATAGGCGTCCAGGCTCATGGGCATATTATAGTGGATAACATAGCTGACGTTCGACTTGTCTATCCCCATGCCGAAGGCGTTGGTGGCGACGCACACGGGACAGCGGTCGTAGATAAAATCCTCCTGGTTCCTCCGCCGCTCCTCCTGGGTCAGCCCCGCATGGTATCGGGTAACGGCGATACCCCGCTCCCGGAGGGCCGTATATACCTTATCCACCCCGGACCGGGTGGAGCAGTATACGATGCCGCTCTTATCCCGGCGCTTCTCTATAAGGCCACACAGCGTCTCCAGCCTGCGTTTCGGGCGGAGAACGTCGAAATACAGGTTCGGCCTGTCAAAGCCGGTGACGACCTGCACAGGCTCTCTCAGGGCCAGCCGCAGACGTATATCCTCCCGCACCCGGCTAGTGGCCGTGGCGGTGAAGGCCGCGATAGGCGGACGCCGGGAAAGCCGCTCCACGAAGGCAGGTATCCGCAGATAGCTGGGCCGGAAATCCTGCCCCCATTGGGAGATGCAGTGGGCCTCATCCACCGCCAGCAGGGCGATATCCAGCCCCCTCACAAGGGAAATGAACCCCTCCCCCTCCAGCCGCTCCGGGGCGATGTATACGATTTTGTAAAGCCCACGACTCATGGCCTGACAGGTCTGGCGCAGCTCCTCCGGAGAGAGGGAGCTGTTGATACAGGCGGCACTCACCCCCGCCTTTTGCAGCGCCGTCACCTGGTCCTTCATCAGGGATATGAGCGGGGACACCACCAGCGTCACCCCATCCATGGCCAGGGCCGGCACCTGATAGCACAGGCTCTTGCCCCCGCCGGTGGGCATGACCCCCAGCACGTCCCGCCCGGACAGTATCCCGTCGATCAGCTCCTCCTGCCCCGGCCGAAAGTCCGTGTATCCAAAATACCGCTGGAGAACGGTATGCTTATCCATCCTGTTACCTCACCTCCGGCGGGCCCCATGGCCCGTCACAGTCCGGCCGCCGCCCCCTCGCGCCGCTCAGAAGAAATAGTTAAGGCAGATCATGGCGCCGCCCAATATGACCAGCACCACGCCCGTGATGCGGCCCACGGTCTTATTGTTCACCCGGTTGGCGAACCGGGCGGAGATCAGGGAGGCCGCCGTCGCGGTGACGATGCAGATAATCAGCACGTCCCAGCGCTCCAGCACAATCGCCGGATGTATCAGCGCATGGCTGACAAAGCCGATCAGCGCCGTAAAGGTCATGATGAACGTGCTGGTGCCCACGGCCGTTTTTAAATCATATCCCAGAAACGCGGTAAATACCACCAGCATCATCATCCCGCCGCCGGTCCCCACGAAGCCGGTGCCGAATCCGATCGTCAGGCCGAAAAACAGAGAGATAATGATCTGCTTCCACCCCAGCCGCACCCTCGCGTTGTCCGCGTCAGCCCTTGACGTATCGGGCTTTACAAGAAATCGGATGCCGATGCAGAAGGTCAGAATCAGGGTAAACCCGCCCAGCACCACGTTCCCCACCAGATAGGCCGCATAGCTGCCGGCGGTGCTGAGGGCGATGATGCAGACCGTCATGACCCAGCCGTGCCTCAGATCGATTCTCTTGTTTTTCGCATAGACCGCCGATGTGACGGCGGAGCCCAGGATGTCCGATGCCAGCGCGATGGCCGTGGCCTGATACGCCCCGTATTCCCCGCTGAAGGACGGGCAGAGCACAATCAGGATAGGCACCATAACGGTCGCCGCCGACAATCCGGCCAGCCCCGTCCCGACCCCCGCTCCCAGCGCGGCAACGATATACCAAAAATACTCCAATTTAATCGCCTTGTTTTCTATAAAATATCGCCTGTGCTATTATTATAATCATCATCCGCCGTTTGCGCAACCAAAGATTTCCCGCCCCTCCCGGCCAGGCCAGCCACATTCACCTATATTTCCCTGTTGTCTTGCCAAAGATACGATATCCCATAAAGATGCTTGATCAACATCATCTTGATGAGCACAACCGGGTCTGTTCCGTAGCGGCCGACTTCGTTATGGCAATATTGACTTATCCGCTCATACAGTCATTCGTAGTCCATGACCTTCTTCCTTGGTGGGGTGCATATGCTTCTTTAACAGACCAAACATCCCCGCCGGAGCTCCCGGCGGGGATGTTCGGTTGTTTGCAGGGTTTAGCGCTTAGCCCTCGATGATCTGGGTGATGCCGTCGATGGTCAGAGCGAAGTAGGGAGCGGAGCGGAGAACGGACTCATAGAACACGCCATCCTCGATGGCCTCGCCGTAGTCGCCTACGAAGTCACCGTCGCTGTCAAGGGCCAGATAGGAGGTAACGGTCTCCCCGTCCACGGTGAAGGTGGAGCAGTCGAACACCTGGAGAGAGCCGTCGGCCAGAGCAGCCTCAACCTCGGCCACCTTCTCGGCGGTGCCCTCGGCGCAGGCGTCGCCCAGGTCGGTGATATGGACAGCGCCCTCGTTATAGCCCTCGGCCCAGTCGGTAGCGACCTCCTCGCCGTTCAGCATGCAATCCAGAGCATAGGTGTAATACACGCTCCAGTCGTTGGCGGCGGAGGTCAAAGCCACGTCAGGCGCGACCTCCAGCATGGAGATGTTGTAGCCCACGCAGTAGACGGTGGTGCCGGCCTCATAGGCAGCCTGCACGGCGCTGGGAGCGCCGGTGGAGTCGGCGTGCTGGCTGATGATGATGCAGCCATCGGCGATCAGAGCCTCAGCGGCAGCGGCCTCAGCAGTGGGAGAATACCAGGAGTTGGTGAAGCGCACGTCCATGGCCACGTTCTCCACGATGGACTGCAGGCCCAGGAAGAAGGCGGTGTAGCCGGAGACCACCTCCGCATAGGGATAAGCGCCCACATAGCCGATCTTCACATTGCCGTCCTCGTCATAGTTGGCGTCGGTCAGCTCGCCGTTTTCGATGAGCTCCGCCAGCTTCATGCCGGCCACGACGCCGGAGACATAGCGGGACTGGAAGGTGTAGTTGAAGGCGTTCTTGTAGTTGTCCAGGCCGGAGGTGGCGGCCATGTCGCCGGTCATGGAGACGAAGATCACGTCAGGATACTCCTCGGCAGCCTGCATGGCATAGCTCTGATGACCGTAGGAATCGGTGAAGACGATGTCGCAACCCTGCTCAGCCAGGTCAGTGCAGGCGTCATAGCACTGCTCGTCCTCGGGAATGTTGTACTTGAAGATGATGTTGTCCTCGGAAATGCCCAAGGACTCGGCGGCCTCCAGCAGACCGGAGATGTGCGCATAGTCATAGCCGGAGTTTTCATCCTCCACGCAGACCATGCCCACCGTCAGCCCGGCATCGGCAGTCTCCTCCTCAGCCTCATCGGCTTCGGTCTCAGTTTCGGTTTCGGTCTCGGTCTCTGCGGCGGTGGTCTCCTCGGTCTCATCCGTGCTGTCCGAGCTGGAAGAACAGGCAGCCAGAGAGAACACCATGCACAGGGCCAGAATCAGCGCAAGAAGCTTTTTCATGGTTTTCCTCCTGAAAAATATGATAAATTTGCGGGATTACAAAATGAAAGTTACGGCTCAAACTCGATGCCGCCCTCGTCCGTCATGGAACGGATACGGGCCAGGGATTCGATACGCAGGCCCTGGGCGCGGAGCCGCTCGCCCCCGGGCTGGAAGCATTTTTCCACGGCGATACCGGCCCCCACAAGGGTGGCCCCCGCCTGACGGACAAGATCACACAGCCCGTCCAGCGCGGCGCCGTTGGCAAGAAAATCGTCTATCAGCAGCACCCGGTCCTCAGCCCGCAGATACTCCTTCGCCACGATCACATCATAGATATTTCCGTGGGTGAAGCTCTCCACGCGGGTGGTATAGACGCTGCCGTCGATGTTCTTCGTCTTGGTCTTTTTCGCAAACAGAACTGGGCAGTGAAAGGCCACGCCCGCAAAGCAGGCAAGACCGATGCCGGAGGCCTCGATGGTCAGGATCTTGTTCACGCCGTCGTTTTGAAACGCCTGATACCACTGTCCGGCCAGCACCTGAAACAGATCCATATCCATCTGGTGATTCAAAAAGCCGTCCACCTTCAGGACGCCGCCGGGACGGACCTTTCCGTCCGTCAGGATACGCTCCTCCAAAAGACGCATGTCTCATACCCTCCCCAGATCGTATCACTATTATATTTTTTCTTTTAGCACAAAATAATTTTACACGACACGACGGCTCTTGACAAGAGGCGCTTACTCCAATTTCAGTTAAATTTCAACAAAATTTGTGAGCATTATTCACAATGCTCACCAGGGCTCCCGCTCCTGACCCTTCACCAGATAGGCCCGCTCCGCGATGGCCGCCATAGGGCTGTCCCCCCGGGAGTCCGACCAGAACCCCTCTATGGGCGTATCGCCGTATTTTTCCCGATAACGGCGGACCTTCTCCGCCCCGTTGCAGTTCTCTCCCAGATAGCGGCCTGTGGCCTGCTCCACAGGGGAGGCGATGAGGGCAAAGCCCAGCGCCTCCGCCACAGGGCGGAGAAGAAACTCCGGACTGGCGGAGATGATCAGGTCATCCTCCCGCCGCTGGGCGAGATACCAGGGGTTTATGTATTGCAGATGCTCCTGCCAGAAGGCAGCCGGCGCCTCCGCCGGCACATAGGGCAGGAACCGGAACAGGTCCTGCTTCCCCTTCGTCCGGCTCCGCAGGCGCAGCCCCATGCTGACGCCCGCCCAGGCCGACCACAAAAGGGTCCGGCGGCACCGCGGATAGCGCTTCAGGCACCAGCGGTAAAATTCCAGGGTGCTGTCCACAGGATAAATGGTCTTGTCAAAATCATAAACATTCATGTCCTCATGATACGCCCTTCCTTCTCCATTTGTCAATGCTGCGTTCTCTCTGAGCGGTCGAGAAAAAAGAGCGGCTCGTTCGCTGACGGTTGACAAAATTGGCGTATGATGGTATAATCAAGCAAATTTTATGGAAAGCGCTTTTTAACCCGGTGCGGGACGCCGGCAAGGCGGTTTTTGGACCAATGGACGGGCCTTGTCGCGGACAGGGTTCTTTTTTTGTGCTTGGAGGCGACAGCATGGATATATACCTGAAAAACACCCGCGTATATCAGCAGGGTTCCTTTTCCCGGGGCGACGCTTTGATCCGGGACGGAAAGCTGTTTTTCCCCGCCGGCTCCGCTCCTGAGGGCGTGACTGCGGTGGACGGTCGTTTTATTTGCATATTGCCCGGCTTGGCAGATGTTCATGTGCATCTGCGGGAGCCGGGTTTTTCCTACAAGGAGACCATACGCACCGGCACCATGGCGGCGGCCAGGGGCGGCTATACGGCCGTATGCCCCATGCCAAACCTGAACCCCGTGCCGGACAGTCTGGAAGCCCTGGAGCAGGAGCTGTCCATCATCCGGCGGGACGCGGTCATCCCCACTATCCCCTATGGGTCCATCACCAGGGGAGAGGCCGGGCAGGAGCTGGCCGATATGGAAGCTATAGCCCCCTATGTGGCCGCCTTTTCGGACGACGGAAAGGGCGTACAGGACCCGGCTATGATGGCGCGGGCCATGGAGAAGGCCAAGGTCCTGGGCAAAATCATCGCCGCCCACTGCGAGGACAACGCGCTTCTGCACGGCGGCTATATCCACGACGGGACCTATGCCGCCGCCCACGGCCACCGGGGGATATGCTCCGAGAGCGAATACGGCCCCATCCGGCGGGACGCCGCTTTGGCAGGCAAAACGGGCTGCGCCTATCACGTCTGCCACGTCTCCACAAGGGAGAGCGTGGACATCATCCGCCACGCTAAGAGCCAGGGCGTGGACATCACCTGCGAGACCGCCCCCCACTATCTGCTCCTGGACGATTCCATGCTCCAGGAGGACGGGCGGTTCAAGATGAATCCCCCGCTCCGCAGCCCGGAGGACCGGCAGGCGCTGATCGCGGGCCTGCTGGACGGCACCATAGACATGATCGCCACCGACCATGCCCCCCACAGCCGGGAGGAAAAGAGCCGGGGCCTGAAGGACAGTCCCATGGGAGTGGTGGGCCTGGAGTGCGCCTTCCCCGTCCTCTACACCGGCCTGGTAGAGACGGGCATTTTGCCTCTGGAAAGGCTGGTGGCGCTGATGAGCGATGCGCCCCGGGCCAGGTTCAGTCTTGAAAGCGACCCGGGCTTCGCCCTGTTCGACCTGGCTCATACCTGGCAGATCGACCCGGAGGGCTTCGCCTCCCTGGGCCGGGCCACACCCTTTGAGGGAGCGTCTGTCCGGGGCCGGTGCCTGATGACGGTCTGTCAGGGCCGGGAGGTCTATATCGACCCCATGCTCGCAAAGGAGGCCGGACAGTGAAGCAGGGATTTTTTACCATCGAGGAAAATCGTCCTCTGGCCGGAGACGTATATGAGATGACTCTTTCCGGGGACTGCTCGGCCTTTACCGGGCCGGGGCAGTTTCTAAATATCCGGCTGGAGGGGAAGTTCCTCCGGCGGCCCATCTCCGTTTGCAGCTATACGGCGGAGCAGGTCACGATACTATATAAAATACTGGGCGGCGGCACTGCCGGGATGACCAGGCTCCGGCCCGGAGACAGGCTGGATGTGCTCACAGGCCTGGGCAACGGCTTCGATACCGCCAAAAGCGGTCCGGCGCCCCTTCTCATCGCCGGAGGCGTGGGACTGCCCCCCATATACGGTCTGTGCCGCGCATTGCTCTCGGAGGGGAAGCGCCCCACCGTGATTCTGGGCTTCAACCGGGCGGAGGATATATTTTATCTGGATAAATTCAGAGCCCTGGGTGTTTCCCCCATTCTCTGCACCGCCGACGGCGGCGCAGGGAAAAAGGGTTTGGTGACGGACGGCATGGCCGAGGCGGGCGACCACACCTATCTTTACGCCTGCGGCCCCACCGCCATGCTGCGGGGCATAGACGCCCTGGCCCGCACCGGCGGGCAGTACAGTCTGGAGGCCCGGATGGGCTGCGGCTTCGGGGCCTGCATGGGCTGCACCATCGAGACCCGTTCCGGCCCCAGGCGGGTCTGCCGGGAGGGACCGGTCTTTGACAGAGAGGAGCTGCTATGGTAAACACAACCGTCGATCTGTGCGGTGTCAGGCTCGATAACCCCGTTATGGCCGCCAGCGGGACCTTTGGCTACGGATATGAGTTCGCGGAGCTGTATGACCTGGACTGCCTCGGCTCCTTCAGCTTCAAGGGCACCACACGCGAGGCCCGGACGGGCAACCCCCAGCCCCGCATCGCGGAGTGCGCCCAGGGGATGCTGAACGCCGTGGGCCTGCAAAACCCCGGGGTGGAGGCCGTCATCAGCCATGAGCTTCCCAGGCTCGCGCAGGTATTCCACAAGCCTGTGATGGCAAACGTCAGCGGCTTTTCCATCGAGGAATACGCCGAGACCTGCCGCCTGCTGGATGCCCAGCCCCAGGTTGGCTGGCTGGAGGTGAACATCAGCTGCCCCAACGTCCACGGGGGCGGCATGAGCTTCGGGGCCGACCCCGTCCTGGCCTCCCGGGTGGTAAGCGCCGTGAAGGCCGTCACCACAAAGCCGGTCATCATGAAGCTATCCCCCAACGTGACGGACATTGCCGCCATCGCCAAGGCCTGCCAGGACGCGGGGGCAGACGGCGTCAGCCTGATAAACACCCTGATGGGCATGCGGATAGACCTGAAGGCCAGGCGGCCCCTGCTGGCCAACACCACCGGCGGTCTCTCCGGCCCGGCGGTATTCCCCGTGGCCCTGCGGATGGTATACGCCGTATATGAGGCGCTCACCATCCCCATCGTGGGCGTCGGCGGTATATCCACAGCGGAGGACGTGCTGGAAATGCTGCTGGCCGGGGCCACAGCCGTGGAGATAGGGGCTGCGAACCTCGCAAATCCCTATGCCTGCCGGGACATTATCGCCGACCTTCCGGCAGCCATGGAAAAATACGGCATACAAAATCTTTCAGATATCATAGGAGGCGCACACTGACATGGCAAAGGACGTTATCATCGCCTGCGATTTCCCCTCCGGGGAGGAGACCCTGGCCTTTCTGGACAGGTTCCGGGGCCGGACCAGGCCCTATGTGAAGATCGGCATGGAGCTTTTCTATGCCCAGGGACCGGATATCGTAAGGCAGCTCAAGGACCGGGGCCACTCGGTTTTTCTGGACCTGAAGCTCCACGATATCCCCAATACCGTTGGCCGGGCTATGGGCGTGCTGTCCCACCTGGGAGCGGATATGATTAACCTCCACGCAGCGGGTGGCTCCGCCATGATGGAGGCGGCCATAGAGGGGCTTTCCAGAGGCGGCGGCCGGCGGCCCCTGCTCATCGCCGTGACCCAGCTCACCTCCACCAGCCAGGAACGGCTGGAGCGGGAGCTTCTGATCGACCGTCCCATGGAGGAGGTGGTGACCTCCTACGCCCGCACTGCCAAGGCGGCGGGACTGGATGGGGTGGTCTGCTCTCCTCTGGAGGCAGGGACCATTCACGCCTCCTGCGGGGAGGACTTTCTCACCGTCACCCCGGGCGTCCGCTTCGCCGGAGCCGCCGGGGACGACCAGCAGCGTATCACCACCCCCGCCGGGGCCAAAGCCCTGGGCTCAGATTACATCGTGGTGGGCCGTCCCATCACCCAGGCCCCTGACCCGGTGGCCGCATACGAAAAATGCCTGAAGGAATTTTTAACCGATAATAATAATGAATAATCATCATACAGGAGGCACTATGGATACGACAGAAAACCAGATCGCCAAAGCCCTGCTCTCCATCCGGGCCGTGTTTCTCCGGCCGGGAGAACCCTTCACCTGGGCCAGCGGCATCAAAAGCCCCATCTACTGCGACAACCGGCTGATATTGACAGCCCCCGCCGTGCGGGAGCTGGTGGAAAACGCCCTGGCGGACACGGTGAAATCCGCCTATCCTGAGGCGGAGGTGCTGATGGGCACCGCCACGGCGGGCATCGCCCATGCCGCCATCGCGGGGCACATCCTGGGCCTGCCCATGGGCTATGTCCGCTCCGGGGCAAAGGACCACGGGCGGCAGAACCGCATCGAGGGCCGCCTGGAGCCGGGCCAGAGGGTAGTAGTCATAGAGGATCTCATCTCCACCGCCGGCAGCTGCATAGAGACCGCCCAGGCCCTCCGGGACGCAGGAGCCGAGGTGCTTGGTATCGCCAGCATCTTTACCTATGGCATGAAGGCGGGACTGGAGAAGCTTCAGGCAGCCGGACTGAAAAATATAAGCCTCACAAACCTGGACGCGATAGCCGCCGCCGGGGTCAAGGAAGGCTATATCACAGACCGGGAGGCGGCCCAGGTGCTGGCCTTCCGGGACAATCCCAGCGACGAGAGCTGGATAGGAGGAGCAAAGCTATGAGAAGCGTTATCCGCATCGCGGATCTGTCTGTGGAGGAGATCGCCGGGCTGAACGCCACGGCAAGCGATATCATCGCCCACCCGAAAAACTACGCGGAGGTATGCCACGGTAAGAAGCTGGCCACCCTGTTTTTTGAGCCGTCCACCCGGACAAGGCTCAGCTTTGAGGCGGCCATGTACGACCTGGGCGGCCATGTGCTGTCCGTCTCCGACGGCAATTCCAGCTCCGCCGCCAAGGGAGAGAGCGTGGCCGATACGGCCAAGACCGTGAGCTGCTATGCCGACATCATCGCCATGCGCCATCCCAAGGAGGGCGCACCCTATGTGGCCAGCGTCAACGCCTCCGTGCCGGTGATAAACGCCGGAGACGGCGGCCACAACCACCCCACCCAGACGCTGACAGACCTGCTGACCATCCAGCGGGAGAAGGGACATCTGGACGGGCTGACCATCGGCGTCTGCGGCGACCTGAAGTTCGGCCGCACCGTCCACTCTCTGCTGGAGGCCATGAGCCGCTATCCCGGCACCCGGTTCGTCCTCATCTCCCCGGAGGAGCTGAAGCTCCCCAGCTATGTGAAAAAGGACATCCTGGAGGCCCAGGGCGTCCCCTATATCCAGACCACTGATCTGGAGGGCTCCCTGCCGGAGCTGGACGCCCTCTATATGACCCGCGTCCAGCGGGAGCGGTTTTTCAACGAGGAGGACTACCTGCGTTTGAAGGACAGCTATATTCTGACCCCGGAGCGGCTGAGATCCGCCCGGCAGGATATGATCATCCTCCATCCCCTGCCCAGGGTAAACGAGATCTCCCTGGCGGTGGATGCAGACCCCAGAGCCTGCTATTTCAAGCAGGTAGCCAACGGGAAGTTTGCCCGTATGGCTCTTATTCTCATGCTGCTGAAGGAGGCAGGAACGCTATGAACGTAGACGCGATCAAAAACGGCATCGTCATCGACCATATCAAGGCCGGCCAGGGCATGGAAATATACCGCTTCCTGGGTCTGGAGAGTCTGGACTGCCCCGTGGCACTGATGAAAAACGTGGTCAGCCACCAGATGGGCAAAAAGGATATCATCAAGATCGACGGGGAGCTGGGCCCGGACCTGAACGTGCTGGGCTACATTGACCCGGACATCACCATCGATATCATCCAGGACGAGCGCTGTCTGCGGAAGTATCATCCCACCCTGCCGGAACAGATACGGGATATCGTCCGCTGCAAAAATCCCCGCTGCATCACCACCACCGAGCAGGAGCTGCCCCAGATCTTCCGCCTGGCCGACCGGGAGAAGAAGGTATACCGCTGCATCTACTGCGACGCAAAGGCCAAAACATGATACGCTTCAATAACGATTACAGCCGGGGCTGCCACCCCAGTATATTGCAGGCCCTGGCAGAGACCAATAACACCTCCTACGCCGGCTACGGGGAGGACGAATGGTGCCGGGCGGCATCAGAGGAGATCAAAAAATATCTGGACTGCCCTCGGGCTGTCGTCCACTTCATTCCCGGCGGGACACAGATAAACGTCATCGCCATCGCCGCCGCCCTCCGGCCCTATCAGGCGGTCCTGTGCGCGGACACGGCCCACATAAACGTCCACGAGAGCGGCGCCCCGGAGCACGCCGGGATAAAGCTGGTCACCTGTCCGGGCCGGGAGGGCAAGCTGGACCCGGCCTTCATCACCGAGCAGATGGAGCTGTTCCTCACCAGCACCCATCAGGATCAGATCGCCCAGCCAAAGCTGGTATCTCTGGCCTTCCCCACGGAATACGGCACCATCTATTCTCTGGCGGAGCTGGAGGCGATACACGCTCTGTGTGAAAAATACGGCCTGTATCTCTATATCGACGGGGCCCGTCTGGGCTATGGCCTGGGCGCGGCGGAAAACGACGTGACCATGGCGGATCTGGCGCGGCTCGCGGATATGTTCACCATCGGCGGCACCAAATGCGGAACGCTGTTCGGCGAGGCCCTGGTCATCACGAACCCGGAGCTGAACACCGGCTTCCGCCATTATATGAAGCAGGGTGGGGCCATGCTTGCCAAGGGCTGGCTGTTGGGACTGCAATTTTATACTCTGTTCCGGGACGGGCTTTACCTTGACATCACCCGGCAGGCCGATCAGTACGCCATGGAGCTGAAGAAGGCCTTCGCCCGGAAGGGCGTTCCCTGCTATATCGAGAGCTGCACAAACCAGCTCTTTCTGGTTATGGAGGACGCCCAAGCCCAGCGTCTGGCAGAAAATTACATTTTCGAGCAATATGAGCGCATAGATGCGGCCCATCAGTGCGTCCGCTTCTGCACCAGCTGGAGCACCGACCCCCAGGATGTAGCCGCTCTGTGCCGGGATATCGGCAAGCTGCTGTAAAGGCACATCCCATTCAGCATAAAACAGAACCCGGCCCGGGAGCGCAAGGGACATCCGTCAACGGCAAATGTCCCATGTCCCCGGGCCGGAAGCTATTATTCTCCGTGCCTCATGCACGCCGTCCCTTCGCTGCCGCCGCCACAAGCCAGATAATCAGGCCGAGCGCCACAACGGACAGGCCCAGAAGTGCGCCGTCCAGCAGCCCGGCCGGGTCGCCGGCAAGGCCGGCGATGCCCTGAGAGGCTACGACGAACGCCTCGTCCACGGTCCACATGATGGCGGCGCCCCAATAGATCAGCGCCAGCATACCGGCGGAAAACCGGCCGGACGGCCGCCTGCGCCAGACTGCGGTGGCAGCGATGGCGGCCAGGAGCGTGATCAGCAGCGTCATGGCTTTTCCTCCATTTCGATCATCCCCCGGCGGCGGGCAGCGATCCTGTCCGCGCCCAGAGCGGCGACAGCCCATACGCCGGTGACCGCCACGGCCATGGCAACGCCTACGGTGGCCATCTCCCGGAGCATCTGCACTGTTCCCTCCGGTGTGGCCATGGCCGTCAGAAACGGATACCAGGGCACGATCTCCCCGTGCCACACATGCTCCAGCGCCAGCAGCGCCGAACCGCCCCAGAGCATATTGTTCAGCCACTTCAGCTTCCGGGACAGGGGAATCTTATGCTCGTCCCGCTCTGCGGCGGGCGTCTTGTCCTCCCTTTTTTTCACCTGCTTCATCACCACGGTGGTCACAACGGCTTCCGCCGCGGATACAAGAAAACACGCCATTTTTTACTCCCTTGAATTGTCAAGTCAAGTGCAACAGAGTATCGAAGAAAACTTCAAAGGG
>JAJQBY010000018.1:0-17500 GCA_021203045.1 Oscillospiraceae bacterium
TATATGGACTTATGTGCATCCCCTTGACCCAAAGCTGCCCGTCCTTGACCTGAGCGTAGCAGTCCTTCAGGTTCACCGTACCAGCGCGGATGGATTTTACCTCCGTCCCGGTCAGCTCAATGCCGGCTTCAAATTTTTCCAGGACAAAATAATCGTGGAACGCCTTACGGTTCGCCGCAATCTGTTTTGTCCCGCTCTTGTCCGGCATGGGGATACACCTCGTTTCTGTGATCTGGGTATATTATACACCATTTGTCCCCGTTGTGCAAACGATATTGGGACAGTAATAACAGTATATCATCCCTGTCAAGACGAAAAATATCGTCTGAGAGTCTCCACCGCATCATGAGCGATGAGACACCGCCCCTGCTCGACGGCGTGGACGGCCCAATCCGGGGAAATGCGCCGGGAAGCGCCAAGCTCGTACAGGGCGGATACGGCCATATCCCCCGCCACGGTCAATATGTACCCCTCCGGGACCGCATATAGATCGCTCTCTCCGTCGGGACAAGCCAGGGCCCCTGCCAGCAGGCTCTCCAGGTCCTCAAAATAAAATCCAAGGCTGTGGGCGGCCGGTCTGGCAATGACCAGCGTATCCCCTCCGGCGGCAAAGCATTCCGCCTCCGTCTCCGGCCAGGGAGCCAGTCCCCGCTCCTCCAGCGCCGACCGCACCAGCCGCAGCACCTGCCGCCGGGGCGGGGCGTCCTCCTGGGAAAACCAAATGGATACCGTTTTTTCCGTTGCCTGTACCGTACGCATACGCTCCTGTACCTCCCGTTTTCATCCGCGCCGCCGCGCCGCTAATATTATAATGCCTTTCACGGCGCGGCGTACAGAATAAAATTGTGGTAATTTCCCCTGTGCCGTGGTATACTGGAAATCACTTGAAATCGTATGCAGAATGAGGCACAGCATGGACTATACAGAAAAAGCCGTCCGCCATGTGAACACATATGACGGCATCATCGTAAACGTAGGCGTGGACATGGTAAAGCTCCCCAACGGAGCGGTGACCATGCGGGAGGTAGTGCATCATCCGGGGGGCGTGTGTGTCGCGGCAGTGGATGACGCAGGACTGGTAGCTATGGTCCGGCAGTACCGGTATCCCTTTCAGACCCATTTATGGGAGCTTCCCGCCGGAAAGCTGGAGGATGGAGAAGAACCTCTCCCCGCCGCTCAGCGGGAGCTGAGCGAGGAGACCGGCCTGGAGGCGGAGCGCTGGCAGCTTCTGGGGCAGATATACACAAGCCCCGGCTTTTCAACAGAGACGCTGTATATCTATCTCGCCACCGGCCTGCGCCAGGGAGCGGCCCATCCCGACCCTAATGAGCTGCTGGACGTGGAAAAATGGCCGCTACAGACCCTGCTGGAACGGATCGCCGCCGGAGAGATACAGGACGCAAAAACCGTCGTAGGGGGCCTGCGGGCGGCAGATGCTTTATCGGGGCAGCTGTAGAATGGTTTACACACAAGTCATAATCTGTTAAAATGACCATATACGATCTTTGAGGGGTACTGCTACATGAAAACCATCTATTATGACAAGGACATCCCCCGCATCCTTCTGACGAAGGGCGCGGCAAAATTCAAGGCCACACGGGGCCTTCTCTACACAGGCATCAATGCAGTAAAATTCAAGGTAGACATCCCTGACCCGCCGCTGCCAGCGGATAACTGGGTGCGCGTGAAGAATATCGCCTGCGGCGTATGCGGCACGGACGTCAGCTTTTTTAAATCCACCACCGGCACCAACTCCGCCCTGGAGCCTATCCCCGCCAGCAAAAAGACCTTCCTGGGTCACGAAAATGTGGGCGTAATCTCCGAGGTAGGGTCCGCCGTCACGGATTTCAAGGTGGGCGACCGGGTAGGCATCCGGGCCTATATGGCCGGTTGCGACAACAAGGACCTGCCCCGCTGCAAAAACTGCGCCAAAGGGAATTACAGCCTGTGCCTGAACTATGGGGCCAAGCCGCGCTTTGACCTGGAATGGACCGGCGCCGGCTGGGGCGACAGCTTTATCGCTCCCCAGCAGCAGCTATATCACATCTACGATGAGCTGACAGACGACCAGGCAGTGATGATAGAGCCCAGCTGCGTGTCTGTTCACGCCGTGCTGCTGGCGCCGCCCAAAGCAGGCGAAAAGGTCCTGGTCATGGGCTGCGGCGTCATCGGGCTGGGCATCGTGCAGGCCCTGCGGGTCATCCAGCCGGACTGCGAGATATGGGCCATGAGCCGCACCAAGGACAAGCTGGACTTCGCCCTGCGCCTGGGGGCGGATCACATCCTCTCCGGCGACGCTCTGGAGGCCGCCAGCGCGGCCACCGGCGGCAGCGAGGTCTACCAGGGCATGAGCCACAAAAACCGCTATTTCTTCGGCGGCTTCGACCGGATCTATGACTGCATCGGCGGCGACTGGGCCAATACCCTGGGCGTGCGGCTGCTGGCCTCCCGGGGCACCTTTGTGAAGGTGGGCCACCACATGAACGCCGTGAAATATGATGAAACCCCCGTCTGGTGGCAGGAGCTGACCATGATCGGCGTGGATTCTCACGGCATAGAGGAATACGAGGGGCGGAAGCTCTATACCTTCGACCTGGTGCAGGAGTGGATACGGGACGGGAAATATTCCGTGGATGGCTTCGTATCCCACCACTTCAAGCTGGACGACTATAAAAAAGCCTATAAGCTGGCCATGGAGAATCCTCCCGGGGTGTTCAAGATCGTCCTGGACTGCCAGTGACCGGAAGCTGCACCTCCCTATAGCATTCCGAAGTGCACCGACTGACCGGTTTTTCCCCGGTTATCGCCATACCCTCGTGCCCTTCCAAGGCATTGGCGGCACCCGAATAGCTTAACGCTGGAGCATCCCTCGATGGGAGGCTCCAGCGTATTATATTTTGCTCCCGGTCATAGGCAGAACCGTCGCAGCACTGGCCGCCGGCCGTCCTCTCACGGACGGTTCTGCTCCCCCCAGTCACACATAGCGTCCAGAATGGGGATCAGGGAGCGTCCCCGATCGGTCAGGCTGTATTCCACCTTTGGCGGAATCTGGGGATATTCCTCCCGATGCACCAGCCTGTCAGCCTCCAGCTCCTTCAGCGCGGAGCTGAGCGTTTTTGTAGGAGATATTCCCGATATAGCGTTTCATCTCATTGAACCGAACGACGCCAAAGGCCGCCAGGGTATAGAGAATCGTCATTTTATACTTTCCGTTTATCAATGACAGGGTATAGCTGAAGCCTGTGGAGCTGATGCACTCCTCTGATATACGCGGCTCGTTCATTGCATTGTGCTCTCCTTTCGGTAAGTATCGCACGCTACCGTAAGTATATAACCAAAATGTGCGTACTTGTCAAGAGGAAAACATGCGCTATAATGATAGCAAATCAAGCGGAACACATCGCTTCCGCAGAATCGGAGGATAACAATAATGAAAAAATCTCTTGGTACGCAGCCCTATCTCTTTCCCATGCCGACCTATATGATCGGGACCTATAACGAGGACGGGTCCGTGGATGTGATGATGATGGCCTGGGGCGGCATATGCGCAGAGGACATGGTCGCGCTGAACCTGGAGGCCGAGCACAAGACCGTAGCAAATCTGGAAACGCGGAAGGCGTTCACGCTCGCCATTCCCGGAACCGATACGCTGAAGGAGTCAGATTTCTTCGGCATTGCATCGGCAAACAAAGTAGCCGATAAATTTGCCCGCTCCGGGCTCCATGCCGAAAAAAGCGAGCGGGTAGACGCACCGGTCATCGCTGAATATCCGGTCACCCTGGAGTGTGAGGTGACGGAGATGCAGGAGCAGCCCTACGGACTGCGCGTTCTGGGAAGGATCGTCAACGTGCTGGCCGACGAAAGAGTCCTGGATGAAAAGGGAAAAATCGACGTTACGCGGCTCCACGCCTTTGCCTTCGATCAGGTCCGCCATGGTTATTACGCCATCGGCGAAAAGGTCGGTCAGGCCTGGAACAGCGGCGCGGTTCTGATGAAACAATAACAGGAAGCCCGGGCGCTCAACAATGAGTGCCCGGGCTTCTCGGGTGGCCATCCTGTGTTCGGCTTTACTCCCGATAAACTGGAATATTTCAGTTTTTCTTCCTGTGTGAAACTGATGCTGCTATACAAACAATACCTACCCCCATCAGCACCCAAGGTATAGCCGCAAGACTAAACTGCAAAATCGGATTGTTTCCATCATAGGCATAACTGCTATTACACCAAACTGAAAATAAGAACGAGACTATGATCAAAATCCATGCAACTTTTATTAAGGACTGATTGCTTTTCACAGTATCTGTGTCTTTTTTAATCTTATCCATCATTTTACTGTCTCCTTTCAACAACTCATCTAAAGTCACTTGATAAAGGTCACTTAGTTTTATGACGCTCATCACATCGGGTAATGTCTTTCCGTTTTCCCAATTTGAAATTGTCTGCCTAGAAACTTCTATTTTCTCTGCAACCTGTTCTTGCGTCATGCCAGCATTTGATCGGGCTTTTTTCATCTTTTCACAAATCTCCATTATATATGACCTCCATCTGAAAGGATTATATCGAATCATCCGTGTTTTTTCTATCAAACAGCATTTACATCGGCAAAAATGCGTTGTCAAAATTGTTTGACAGCGTCGCATATTCCGATTTGTCAAACCAACACACTCATTATACACCATCCGGCATATGTTGAATAGATACACTCCGAATTTTTTCAGATAAAACACAGGACACGCAGCGCCGTCCGGCTAAGCTCTGCAAACCGGCCCGCACGGATTGACATACAGCGGGAATCATGCTATGATTTCCTATAGCTTCAGTATGTTAAGAGAGGAGCTTCACCATGGCAAGAGAGCTCACCCCCTGTCAGCTCATCGAGCGGAGCATCATCACAAAATATCACAAGGCCCTGTGGACGCCCTTTGTGGCGGCGGTCAAAAAATACAGCCTGATACAGGCCGGAGACAGCATCGCCGTGTGCATCTCCGGCGGCAAGGACTCCATGCTGATGGCAAAGCTCATGCAGGAGCTTCACCGCCACAGCGAGGTCCCCTTTGATCTGGTGTTTCTGGTCATGGACCCCGGCTATAACGAGCTGAACCGCCGGAAGATCGAATCAAACGCCCGGCTGCTCCAGGTCCCCATCACCATCTTCGAAAGCAACATCTTCGAGGTTGCCAACAGCACCGAAAAATCCCCTTGTTATCTCTGTGCCCGTATGCGCCGGGGTTATCTGTACAGCAAGGCCAGGGAGCTGGGCTGCAACAAGATCGCCCTGGGCCATCACTTCAACGATGTGATAGAGACCACCCTGATCGGCATGTTCTATGGCTCTCAGCTTCAAGGCATGATGCCCAAGCTCCACAGCACAAACTTCCCCGGCATGGAGCTGATCCGCCCCCTGTACTGCGTCCACGAGGAGGACATCATCGCCTGGGCCAGATATAACGGGCTCCAGTTCATCCAATGCGCCTGCCGCTTCACGGAAAACTGCGCCTCTTGCGACAACGGCGGCTCCAAGCGGCAGGAGATAAAAGACCTGCTCCGTCGTCTGAAACAGGATGACCCCAATATCGAAAAAAGCATTTTCAACAGCCTCCACAGCGTATGCCTGGATACCTTCCCGGGATACAAATCCAAGGGAAGAACCTATACGCTGGAGGATTTTTATGAAGACTGATTTTCAGATAAAAACATCCGTCGCCGCGCCCCTCTGAGAGAGACGCGGCGCCGTTTTTGTCTGGATAAATCGGAAATTATTTTCGTGTTCCGTCATCGTTAAATGTCTTTTCCCAATTGGTTTCTCTGTTTAGTTTCCTGATAACTTATTCATTTGCAACATCTAAGAAAAGGCACACATACCCAACAATACCACAAAAGGCGGGCAACGGCCCGCCTTCGTGATTTGATTTCTTACGCCTCCGGAGCCGGGGGCTCAGAGGGAACCTCCGGCTCCTCACCGACGGCGTCCTGGATAACACTCTCCGCCACGGTCTCCGGTATGGTCTGGCTCTCCGGCTCCGGCTCCTGGGGGGCCGGGGCAGGCTCCCACTTCGGGGGGCAGCTCTCCATGGTCACAGAAATAGTCAAAGTCCGCGCCGTCCATGGACTCATGCTCCAGCAGATACTCCGCCACAGCGATAAGCTGCTCCCGGTGGGCGTTCAGTATTTCCTCGCACCTGGCAGAGGCCTCGTCGAATATACGCTTGACCTCCTCGTCGATGATGGCGGCGGTCTCCTCGGAATAGGACTTGGTGGTACCAAAATCCCGGCCGATGAACAGACTGTGGCCGGACTCATCGTAGCTGATGGGACCGAGCCGGTCACTCATGCCGTACTGCATTACCATGGCCCGGGCCAGCTTGGAGGCCTGCTGGATATCTCCGGAGGCGCCGGTGGAAATATCATCCAAAAACAGCTTTTCCGCCATCCGGCCGCCCAGAGACATGACGATATCCTCGAACATATCGCTGCGGGCCTGGAAGGTCTTGTCCTCCGTGGGGCGCATCAGGGTGAAGCCGCCGGCGCGGCCCCGGGGGATGATGGTGATATAATGCACCGGATCGACGTGCTCCAGATATTTTGCGGCAATGGCATGGCCGGACTCGTGATAGGCGGTCAGCCGCCGCTCCTTCTCGGAGATGACCCGGCTCTTCTTTTCCGGACCCATGGCCACCTTCAGGATGGCGTCATCGATATCCGCATTCACCACGAAGCGGCGGTGACGGCGTACAGCCAGCAGCGCGGCCTCGTTCAGAAGGTTCTCCAGATCTGCGCCGGAGAAGCCGGGAGTACCCCGGGCGATGGAGTTCAGGTCCACATCGTCACCCAGAGGCTTATCCTTGGCATGGACCTTCAATATCTCCTCACGGCCCTTCACATCCGGCAGACCGATATACACCTGCCGGTCGAAGCGGCCCGGGCGCAGCAGAGCGTTATCCAGGATATCCGAGCGGTTCGTGGCCGCCATGACGATGACGCCCTCATTGTTGGTAAAGCCGTCCATCTCCACCAGAAGCTGGTTCAGGGTCTGCTCCCGCTCGTCATGACCGCCGCCCAGACCGGAGCCGCGCTGGCGGCCCACGGCGTCGATCTCATCTATGAAGATAATGGCCGGAGCCACCTTTTTCGCCTGGTCGAACAGGTCTCTCACGCGGCTGGCGCCAACGCCCACATACAGCTCCACGAAATCGGAGCCGGAAATGGACAGGAACTGCACGCCGGCCTCACCGGCCACAGCCTTCGCCATCAGGGTCTTACCGGTTCCCGGAGGGCCCACCAGCAGCACGCCCTTGGGGATACGCGCTCCCATGGCGGTATAAGCGCCGGGATTTTTGAGAAACTCCACAATTTCCTGGAGCTCCTCCTTCTCCTCATCGCAGCCGGCCACATCCGCAAAGGTCTTTTTCTTCTGGTCCTCCGAGGCCACGCGGGTGCGTGCCTTGGAAAACCTGGCTACCCCTCCGGTTCCACCGCCGCCGGCCTGGCTCATCATGACATACCACAAAACGCCGAACACAACGATGACGATCAGATAGGGGATAAAGGAAAGCCACCACGGGGCCGTCCAGCCCTCGTCGTAGTCATATTCCGTCAGGATGCCTGCGGCCTTCTGCTCCTTGATGGTGTCCCCCAGATCCTCGTTGAACTGATCTACGTCCCGCAGCGTTTTCACGATCTCCGTCACGCCCTCATAGGGCTCCCGCAGATAGAGATACAGATCATCGCCGGAGACCACGAAGGACTCCACCTGCTGGTCCTCGAACAGCTCTATGACCTCGGAATAGGTCACCGACACGGTGGTCGTAGTGCTGGTCAGGGAGTACACCGTAGCCAGGAGCACCACCAGAATCAGGGCATAAAAGCCGATGTCCCTGACCCTCCGATTATTGCTGCGATTTCGGTTGTTGTTATTGTTCTCCATAGACTTACCTCGACTCACCTCATGAATATATTTCCGGCTTGAGCACGCCTATATAGGGCAGGTTGCGGTATTTCTGCTGGTAGTCCAGCCCGTATCCCACCACAAAGGCGTCCGGGATCTCAAATCCCACATAATCCGCCGTCACGTCCGCCGTCCGGCGATCCGGTTTGTCCATCAATGTCACAATGCGTATAGACGCGGGTTTCCGCGCCTCCATGTAGCTTTTCAGATAGCTCAGCGTGTTTCCGCTGTCCAGGATGTCCTCTACGATGATGATATCCTTACCCTCGATGTTTTCCGAAAGATCCTTTACGATCTTCACCGCCCCGGTGGAGGTCGTCCCGTCTCCGTAGCTGGATACCACCATAAAGTCCACCGTGCACATCACATCGCAGGCCCGGACAAGATCCGCCATGAAGATGAAGCATCCCTTCAGCACCCCCACGAACAGCGGCGTTTTGCCCTGATAATCCCTGGTTATCTGCGCTCCCAGCGCCCGGACACGCTCCTGAAGCTTCTCCTCGCTGGCAAAAATCGTTTCCAGATCCTCGCGCATTTTGTGTTCCTCCCCTGTCCGGACTCACAGTCGGACAATCTCTATTTTGATTATATTTTTATCCCCCGGCCGGGCGGCCGCCCGCTCCGAGGTTCCAATACCGTATACGGCGATAACGCCCTGCTCGTCCCGCAGGACCGGTACGCCCTGCCGCTTCCAGGAGGGTATCCCCGCTTCCCGGAAAAGCTGCTTCAGCTCCTTCGTACAGCCGCGTCCCACCGGGCGCAGCCTGTCCCCCGGCTGACGTGCTGTAACCATTATATTACCACATATATTCTCACAGTTAAAGAAAAAAATGTTGAATTTCTTGTGAACAGCAGAGGGACAGTCGGTTATTTTTGTACAAAAAAGAGTCAGCCCCGCCTCCGGAATATCCATTTGCCCCGGGATAGGCACCGTCCGCATCGTGATCGGAGCCGCAGGCTTTATCCCGAACACCAGTCGGTCCCCCTCCCTGCCGACGGTAAGGCCGGGCACATCCGCCGTGCCTCCGTCTCTGGCCGTTTTCAGAATGGCCTGCACATGGGCATAGGACAGCTCCCGTCCCGCCATGAGCCTCACAGCCCTGGAGGCAATGGGAAGGGGCTGGCTGCACAGCGCTTGTGCAGAAATAGTATTTCCCTGTCCATACCTGGCAACGAACTCCTCCGCCAGCGAGGTCAGAAGCTCCTCATCCTGCCGCAGCAGGGTAGTCGTCTGCCCGGCGGTACGCAGAAAAGCGGGATTGACGCTCTCAAGGGCCGGGACAGCCCTGTGGCGCACTCGATTCCTGGCATATCCGTCCTCCTGATTCGTTTCGTCCTCCACATGGGGGATATCATGCTCCGCCAGATATTGCAGCGCCTGCTCATGCGTCACGCCCAGCATAGGCCGGACGACGCGCCCCCGCACAGGCGGGATGCCGCACAGTCCCTTCAGTCCAGTCCCTCGGGCCAGGTTCAGAAGCATGGTCTCGCCGTTGTCTCCGGCGTTATGGGCCGTAGCGATGACCGCCGCCCCCATCTCCTCCGCTGCTTGCTCCAGAAACGCATAGCGCAGGGCCCGGGCCGCCTCCTCTATGCTCATGCGGTTCTCTCCCGCATAGGCTCTCACATCTCCCCGGCCTGCGCGGAAGGGGATATGCTCTCTTTCGCAATAATCCCGGACGAAGGTCTCATCTCCATCCGAGGCCGCGCCCCGCAGGCCGTGGTTATAATGGGCCGCGCACACGTCATAACTCAGCTCCTTCAGCCGGCACAGCAGATACATGGAATCCGCCCCGCCGGACACGGCGCACAGGATGCGCCTGTCCCGGGGCAAAAGCTCAGTATTCATCCTCGTCCCGACGGCGCTCGTCGTTCACATAGCTGGTAAACTCCGGTATCCATCGCAGATAAACCGTTCCCACCCGGCCATGGCGGTTTTTCAGCACGATTGCCTCCGCCGCATTGGGGTCCTCGCACTCCTGGTTATAATACCCCTCCCGGTACAGACCGATAACCGCGTCCGCATCCTGCTCGATGGAGCCGGATTCCCGCAGGTCGGAGAGCATGGGCCGCTTATTTGTACGGGCCTCGTTCGCGCGGCTCAGCTGACTCAGGCATATCAGCGGGACCCCCAGCTCCTTGGCCGTGACCTTCATCATGCGGCTTATATCGCTGACGGCCTGGGTGCGGCTCTCATTGGACCAGGAATGGCCGCTGCCGGCACTCTGCATCAGCTGCAGATAGTCCACCACCACCAGGCCCAGATTATCCAGCCGGCGGCACTGGGCGGCCATTTCCGCCACCGTCATGCTGGGGTTGTCATCTATACGGATATCTATCCGGGAGAGCTGGCCAGCGGCCTCCGCCAAACGGCTCCACTCATCGGAGTTCAGACGGCCCTGAGAGAGCTGATAGTTGTCGATATGGCTCTCCCCCGCCAGAAGGCGCATCACAAGCTGCTGCCGGCTCATTTCCAGGGAAAAGACAGCCACGGTCTTTCCGGAGGCCTTCGCAGCGCTGACCGCCATATTCAGGGCGATACTGGTCTTGCCCATGCCGGGCCGGGAGGCGATCAGAACAAAATCCCCCGCGCCCAGTCCCTGCAAACACTCGTCGATATCCGCGAGGCCCATGGTCAGCCCCGGCAGCTTACTGCCGTTCTGGGCGGCCTGGGAAATCTGGCTCAGAACATCCTGAAGCACCTGGGTCAGGGGTATCAGGCCGCCGGTGGCGCTCTCCTTGCGCATGGCGTAGATCTTCCGCTCCGCCAGCTCCAGCACCTGCTCCGCCTGACCGCCCTCCTGATAGACGAGATCGGTAATCTCCGCCGCCGCGTCTCCCAGGCTGCGCAGCAGCGCCCGCTCCCGGACGATGGCGCAATATTGCAGCACATTGGCCGCCGTGGGCGTCACGTCCATCAGCTCCACCAGGTATTGCTGGGAGCTCTCCCGCCACACCTTTCTGGCCCGCATTTGGTCCAGGACCGTCACCGGGTCTACCTTGATGCCCGTGCTGAACATGGAGAAGACGGTCTCGAATATCTCCCTGTTGACGTCGATATAAAATTCCGAGGGCCTGACGCTGTTCACCACATCGGGGATGCAGGCCGGGTCGATGAGCATCGCGCCCAGGACCGATTGCTCCGCCTCCGCCGAATAGGGGACACGCCGCCCGAGCAGCTCATCCATTGCGCTTCTCCCTGTTCGTTTCCGTCAGCTTATTTTTCCTCCGTCACCATCACATTGATGACGCCGGATATCTCATAGCCCAGCTTGCATTTCACCTGGAAGGTGCCGAACTGCTTGATCGGTTCCGTCTGGACGATCTGGTTTTTCTCGATCTTCATGCCGTGCTGGGCCTCCAGCGCCTCGGAGATTTCCTTAGAAGTAACGGCTCCGAAAAGCCGCCCGCCGGTGCCGGCCTTGGCCTTAACATGAACGATCACGCCGCCGAGGCGCTCCGCATATTCCTGCGCCTGAGCCTTTTCCCGTGCAATCTGCGCCTGCCGGGCCTTGTCCTGAAGGCGCATAGCGTTCAGATTGTCCTTTGTGGCCTCTATCGCCAGGCCCCGGGGCAGCAGGTAGTTGCGGCCATAGCCGTCGGAGACCTCCTTCAGCTCGCCCTTTTTGCCCTGGCCCTTTATGTCCTTTTGCAAAATGACCTTCATGGTTATATCCTCCTTATGATATCAAATATTCATCGATCGCAGTTTTCAGGCGGTTCTCCGCCTCCTTCAGCGTCACATCCATAAGCTGCGCTCCGGCTGCGGACTGATTGCCGCCGCCCCCCAGCTTTTCCAGAAGCACCTGAACGTTCATGGTCCCGATGCTCCGGGCGGACAGCATCACCCCGCCTGTGGGCGCGGGATAGAGCACGACAGAGGCCTCCACCCCGGAGATGTTCAGCATTTCATCCGCCGCCTGGGATGCCACCACCCGATCCACCACATGGCCGGCCACAGCGATACAGATATTTCCCTTATAAACGCTGGCGCTCTCCAGGATCTGATAGCGGTCGGTCATGCTGTCTATATCGCTTTGCAGCAGCCGCTTGACGGAAATGGGGTCCGCTCCCGTCCGGCGCAGGAAGGCTGCTGCGTCAAAGGTGCGCTCGCCGGTGCGCATGGTGAAGTTTTTCGTGTCCGTCACGATGCCGGCAAGAAGGGCCTCCGCCTCGAACCGAAGGATAGCGCTCGGCTCCACCAGCTCCTGCAGCAGCTCTGCCATCAGCTCGCATACGGATGAGGCATACGGCTCATAAAAGGTCAGAGCCGCATTTTCGATATAGCTGGCCGCCCGCCGGTGATGGTCGATGACCACCAGACGGCTGATCGTTCTCAGGATGGCCTCATCCTCCACCTGCTCCGGCCGGCCGGTATCCACCACCACCAGAAGGCTGCGGCTGTTGGCCTGGAGCATGGCCTCCTTGGGCGTGATGAAGATATCCTCATATTCCTTCTGCTTTTTCAGCACGTCTATCATGGCGCCGCAGGCCGTGGGGCCGTTTCCCATGATGATGCGCACGCGCTTGCCATAATTCCGGGCGATGCAGCACACACCCACCGCCGCCCCCAGGGCATCCATATCGGGATAGCTGTGGCCCATGACATAGGTAGTAGAGGCGTCCTTGATAAAGGAGCACAGCGCATTGGCCACCACCCGGCTTTTCACCTTGGTCCGGGTCTCCACCTCAGAGGCCCGGCCGCCGTAAAACTCAAAATTCATGCGGTTTTTGACCACCGCCTGGTCGCCGCCCCGGGAGAGCGCCATCTCCACGCTCATGGAGGCAAAGTTGAAGTTCTCCTCATAGCTGGCCCCCTCGATGCCCACGCCGATGCTGACGGTGGCGTGGATGCCGGAGCTGTTCACAACGGAATGAACGCCGTCAACGATGGAGAATCTCTCCTGCTCCAGCTTGTCAAAATACCGCCGTTCGCAGATATAGATATATCTGTCCCGGTCATACCGGCGGAACAGGCCCCGCATGCCCTCCAGCCACTGGGTCAGCCGGTCCTCCACCTGGTTGCGCAGGTCAGTGCGCACCCGGTCGGTGGCATTTTTCATCATTTCATCGAAGTTATCCAGCATGATCAGGATAACGACCGGCCGGGAGGCGGCATATTCCCGCCGTATATCATCATAATCTGTGACATCCACCCAATAGGTGATGCCCATGGACCCGCTGATCTGCTGATCGCCCTGCCCTCTTATCAGATTGCCATGCACCTGGAACCGGCGGCCGTTCAGCTCCACCAAGCCCGGGCAGCGGGTCTTGCTCTCCAGTATCCATTTGTCCTGGAATCCGGGCACAAGGGTCTGGATGGACACGTCAAAGCTGGGCTCCTTTCGGCCGCAGATGGAAAAGAACGCCTGATTTCCCCACACCATCCGGCCGGAATCCATCATAAAGGTGGCCATGGGCAGGGGAAAATTCATCATGGTGTTATCCTTGGCCGCCTCCGCCTCATAGGTGACGGACTGGATATACTTCACCAGCTGCCGGTGCCGGCGGCGGCTGATGGCGCTGCTGATAAACAGGAGCACGATCGCAGCGGCAGCCTCTGCCAGCGCCAGATAAAACTGGTCGAAAAACACATATGTGACCGCTGCAAATATAAGAAGAGCAAGGATATAAAAGCGGCCGCCCGGTTCTTCGATTTTTTTGGAACCTTTGTTCATTCTCCACTACTCCAAAGCCAAAAAGAGGACTGATAAAACGTGATTAGAATATTATAACAGAATCCACCGCATATTACAAATAATTTTAAGGCATCCTGCCACATATTTTGTTTCCTGTGACAAACACTAATCAAGAGGTGAACCCATTGAAAGCAGTCATACTCTCCGGCGGGGAAGGCACCCGCCTGCGCGCCATATCCGGCGGTCTGCCAAAGCCTATGATGCCCCTGCTGGGGACGCCCCTTCTGGCGCATACGATAGCGCTCCTGCGGGAAAACGGCTTCGACCGGCTGTGCCTGACCCTGCATTATCAGCCCCAAATCATACGGGAGCACTTCCAGGACGGTTCGGCCTTCGGCGTCTCCATAGAATACAGGGAGGAAACCATCCCCCTGGGGACTGCGGGCGCTGTCCTGAACTGCCGGGACTTCATTGGGGATGAAAAGGTTCTGGTCATCAGCGGAGACAGCGCCTGCGATTTTGATCTTGCCTCCCTGACAGCCTATCATCAGTCTGGCGTGACCATCGCCCTGAGCGCACAGTCGGAGCCGCTACCCTATGGCCTTGTGATCACAGACCGGGACGGAAATATAACCGGTTTCCTGGAAAAGCCTGTCTGGGAGCGGGTGGTGACGGACCAGGTCAGCACGGGGATATACGTCCTCTCCCCCGATATTCTGGACCTCATCCCCGCCGGGCAGCCCTACGACTTTGCCAGGGACCTGTTTCCCCGTCTGCTGACCCTGGGCATCCCCATGCGAGGGCAGGTCATGGACGGCTACTGGTGCGACATCGGCACACCCCGCGCCTATTACCAGTGCAATCTGGACGCCTTGGACGGGCTGTATCATCTGCCCGGCATCCAGGAGGCCCCCCGGCGGGTCATTCCCTGCCGGGACCGGGCAAGGCTGATGAGAGCCGTCAGCGAAGCAATGACGGAATTCGGCTCAGACTTTTCCGACGGTCTGACCGTCACCTCTCCCAGCGGCAGAGCTCATCTGGCGCCTCTGGCAGATCAGAGCGCACTCCTTCTAGAAGGGGACCGGGCCGCCGTGCGCAAACTGGAGGCTTTGGCAAGAAAGCTGAATGAACGCATGTGAATTTGGTCATTTTTTAGGATCTAAGCCCATGTGCAGTCCTTGACACAAAAACCCTGTTGGCGTTATAACACTTTTTATAGGAGAAAAACTTGCTCAACTAGGGAGAAAATTTATGGATTACAAACGGATTACCAGCAAACAGGAGCGGCTGCGCCGTCTCATGAACATTCACTTCTCATCCTTTTTTGACGATATGCCCCTGACCAGCAACCAAGCCATGGCATTGGAGTTTATCATAAACAAGTCCGAACAGGGAGACGTGTTCCCCAAGGATCTGGAGGCACATCTGTCCATCCACGGCTCGTCCGTCGCCAGCCTTGTCAATCACCTGGATCAAAGCGGCTACCTCGTCCGGGAGCCGGTCGCCTTTGACGGCCGGTACAAACGGCTCGTTCCCACGGAAAAGGCCTTCGCCGTCCGGGATAAGATCAACGACCGCATCACGCGCTATACAGATAGCCTGTTCGTCGGCATCTCCGAGGATGATCTGGCCGTGTTCGAGTCCGTGATCGAAAAGATCGAGGACAACATCGTCAAAAAATAACAGAGAACGGCAATGGTCCATCCAATAACTTTTAAGCGCACCGCGCCGCATATTCAGCGGCGCGGCATTCTCTTTTTCAAATTCACACTATTCCCCTAGGAATTTCCTGTGGTGACATTTACCCGAGAAGATACATCTAAAAACTGGCACAGTCCGAAAGGAGACGGCTGAAAATGGATGAAATACGGCGCATGGCCGAGGCGGAGGCAGAGCAGCTCACAGCCTGGCGCAGAGACCTTCACCGGCACCCGGAGCTGGCCTTTCATGAATTCCGCACAGCGGACATCATCGAGACAGAGCTGCGCAGGCTGAATATACAGACCCGCCGGGAAGGCAAAACCGGTGTGATCGGCACACTGCGCGGAAGTCTTCCGGGACAGCGGGTCGTAGCCCTTCGGGCTGATATCGACGCTCTGCCGGTGCAGGAGCAGTCCCGGACGGCGTACCGCTCCGAGACAGATGGGGTTATGCACGCCTGCGGCCATGACGGGCACACCGCCTGCCTTCTGGGCGCAGCCCGGATACTGGCCGCCAAACGGGACAGCTTCGGCGGAGAAATACGGCTCCTTTTCCAGCCGGCAGAGGAGGTAGGCGGCGGAGCTGTGCCTATGATAAACGCCGGAGCCATCCAAGGCGCGGAGCGGATATTCGGTCTCCACGCCGCCTCCGATTTTCCCACAGGCACAGTGGGCCTGAAGCCCGGGCTGAATAACGCCGCCGTGGATCACTTTACCATCCGGGTCCAGGGAAAAAGCTCCCATGTAGCCGCTCCTCACCTGGGCGTGGACGCCCTTTATATCGCAAGCCAGATCGTTGTAGCCGTGCAGGCTATCGTGACACGGCTCTACTCCCCGGTCGAGCCGCTGATCATCGGAATCGGAAAGCTGAACGCCGGCACTACCTATAACGCATTGGCAGAGGACGCTGTTCTGGAGGGCACCACCCGCACCGTCTCACAGGAGACCCGCGAACGAGTACGCCGGCAGATAGACGATACTGCCAAAAGCATCGCCGCCCTCTACGGCGGCACAGTGAAAACACAGTGGGAGAAATTCACCTCTCCCCTGCTGAACGACCCCGCAGTAACAGCGGAGGCCGCCGCCGTGCTGGAAGGGCTATACGGCCCCGGCCACGCTGTGAGCGACCGCCCGCTATCCATGTCCGGAGACGATTTCTCGGAATACGAGCTGGAGGTCCCCGGCGTTTATGCCTATCTGGGTACCGGCAATCCCCAAAAGCCCGGCACTCAGGCCGCTCACCACAACGGCTGCTTTGATATAGATGAGGACGCCCTCCCCATCGGCGCGGCGCTATATGCAGGATATGCCCTGTTTTGGCTCAGAGCAGAATAAGGCAGAGCGCCGGACAGGGGAGGTTATCCAAAAGTCTTCGTCTATATCTATAAACGACAAAAAAGCCTGCGATCAAAAAGATCACAGGCTTCCTGGCAGGGGAAGAAGGCTTCGAACCCTCGGCCTACGGTTTTGGAGACCGTCGCTCTACCAACTGAGCTATTCCCCTATAAAATTGGTGGACCATCAGGGACTCGAACCCCGGACCGACCGGTTATGAGCCGGCTGCTCTAACCAACTGAGCTAATGGTCCTCATCCCAGAAACAAGTGATGCCGCCGCTTAAGCGGCGGCATCGCTGCTGGCGCCTCTTGTTGGACTCGAACCAACGGCCTGCGGATTAACAGTCCGTCGCTCTACCGACTGAGCTAAAGAGGCATGGTGGGGTCTATTTTGCAATAGACCCCGTGATGTTGGCGGCGACCTATTTTCCCGGTCCGTCTCCAGACAAGTATCGTCGGCACAGTCGGGCTTAACTGCCGTGTTCGGAATGGGAACGGGTGGACCCCCGCTGTAATAGCCACCAACTATGGTACACCATCAGGGACTCGAACCCTGGACACCCTGATTAAGAGTCAGGTGCTCTACCAGCTGAGCTAATGGTGCTCATTTATTTAGATGAAAAAGTGGTGACCCGAGGGGGAGTCGAACCCCCGATTGGGGCGTGAGAGGCCCCCGTCTTGACCACTTGACCATCGGGCCACTTCTCATCTGTCCAGGGCGCTGTACCCTGAAAACTGAACAAAGGGGGAGAAAGGCAAGTCTGCAAGGATGATGGTCAAGCCCTCGGGTTATTAGTACCGGTCGGCTGAACACATTACTGTGCTTACACCTCCGGCCTATCAACGATGTAGTCTTCATCGACCCTTACTCCATAAAGGA
>JAJQBY010000052.1 GCA_021203045.1 Oscillospiraceae bacterium
TATAAGCAGGGCCGCTACTTCAAGGCAGATCCGGACAGCGACCGCCGTCTGCTCATGCACAAGCGGGAGATAAACCGTTTGGGCGGGCGGGTGAAGCAGGAGGGGCTGACGCTGGTCCCCCTGAGCCTGTATTTTCGGGACAGTCTGGTGAAGGTGGAGCTTGGCCTGTGCAAGGGCAAAAAACTATATGACAAGCGGGACGCGGCGGCGGAAAAGAGCGCCCGTCGTGAAATGGACCGCAAGCTGAAGGAGGCAAACGCATGAGCAATCCTATCGTTACGATCAAAATGTTCGACGGCGGCGTCATCAAAGCGGAGCTGTATCCGGACATCGCGCCCAACACGGTGAACAATTTCATCTCCCTGGTGAACGCAAACTTTTATGACGGCCTGATCTTCCACCGGGTCATTCCCGGCTTTATGATCCAGGGCGGCTGCCCCCAGGGCAACGGCACCGGCGGCCCCGGCTATGAGATCCCCGGCGAGTTCGCCGCCAACGGCTATCAGAACGACCTGCGTCATACCCGGGGCGTTCTTTCCATGGCCCGGGCCATGGACCCGGATTCCGCCGGAAGCCAGTTTTTCATCATGCACCAGGACGCTCCCCATCTGGACGGGCAGTATGCCGCCTTCGGTCAGGTGCTGGAGGGGATGGACGTGGTGGACAGAATTGCGGAGACCAAGACCGGCTGGGGAGATAAGCCCCTGACGCCGCAGATCATGAATAAGGTCACTGTGGATACGCAGGGCGTGGAATATCCTGCGCCGAAGAAGTCCTGACCTTCTGAAGCCGCCCGGCCTTATGGGCCGGGCGGACAACAGAAATATTTTCCTGGTATTGCCGGGGAGATATATGTTATAATAAATAACATAACCGAGCAGAGCGTAATTGCCTGTCATATCCCATGGGGCTGTAATGGTTTCGACGGGGGTGTGGGGGCGAGATAAGCGGGCGGATGACCCAGCCATCCTTAAAACCGGGACCTTTTAAAATTAACTGAGAACGATAACTTCGCTCTGGCCGCCGCTTAAGGCGAGCCCGTCCAGCCCGGGAGTGCTGCGGCCCGGGACCTGGGCGTGGAATAGCAGCGTCCGTGCGTGCGTGATGCTTCTAGCGCACCATGAAAAAGAAGCTACCTGACCTGAAGGGCCTGCTGGCTAGCCCCCGGGAAAGGGAATCGCGCTTTTCAGCGCAAGAATAACCACCTGCGCCCGGAGAAAGTTTCGCTGAAATGCTTTCGGACAGGGGTTCGATTCCCCTCAGCTCCACCAAAATCACGAGTCCATAGTACACTTGGACTCGTGATTTTTTTCTTGTAAAATCAACGGGTTGCGGGAATTCTGTGAACGAAGGAGGAAAGTGTAAAATGAAAGCAAAAAGCGGATGACGATTTTCAATTTGCTTATTAGTTTGCTTATCTAGATTAAATAGTATCGGAAACAAAAAGCAGAAAACGAATATTTATACATAAGATAATATAAGAGAATCTCATCAAAAGCGTTGACGTACTAGCCTTTAATCATAGAAGAATCATTATATTCTCGCAGCAACCGCCCCAACTCCTGATACACGAGGAAGTCCATGCGTGGAAAATGTACATAAGACACAGCATCGTGTATGCCATCGGTGCTTGAAAACCAAGCATCGCCTGGGCCATAGACACGGGAGATGGAAAAATTCTCTAATTTCTCCGAATCCCAAATTAACCGAGCTTCCGGCAAAGTTGGCCTAAACAGCACCCGTGTACTCATTGCGGATCGCAGCATAGCCGGAAGTCCTCCCTCCTGCACACTTGCCTCAGCGATTGAGATGATACAAAAACACCCTGCCGAAGCCCCCATCGTTATGATCCTTTTAACCAGCCCGTCGAACGTAGCCAGACAGTAGTCATCGTCCTTACCAGCCTTCGCAGGGAATATGGTTCTGGCTGCGACATACTCGTCCAGGAACAAAAAGGATGGGTGAAAACCAGCATCCCACCACTTCACGGCATCTCCTCTTTCGACAGATAGGTCGTTCAGTATCTGCTGTCGATACTTTATATTAGCGATGAAATGTTTTAGAGCCTCCAGAATATTTCTCGCCTCTCCGTCCTCGTCCAGCGTAATCGTATGAGGCAGTCTGGACAGCTCCGCCTGCTTTGGGTCTATGATGAGTACGCTGCTGTGATATTGGTCTGGCCCCATCAATAACACCTGAAGTAATACTGAGATCACCCCAGTAGTCTTTCCAGAGCGTGTCTTTCCCGCAAATAGCATAGAGCCAGAGGTCGTCAGGTCTATGGTCGTAATACTATCCACCCATAGCTTTGTGACACTTTTCGGTGACAGGTCATTCACATCACTAACAGTGAGTGATCTGTCTATTTTTACATCATCCAGCCGGAAAGTAACGCTGTTGAATGCGGTGTCAGCATCGGTCTGGACAATGGCATAGTGTTCATACCTTCTGTTCAAAGCAGAAGAGATGGCAGAAGCAGCATCTGCTATAGTCTCCACTGTAGCTCCCTGTTGTGCGCTTACGATCAGGTCATACAGACCATCTCCAACCTTTGTGCAATGGACATACGGTAGCAGCTCCCCGGTACGCAAGTGCAAGGGGTTGCCGTGGCTGGGGTGATACAAGGCTCTTTTTACCAAGTTTTGAATGTGTATTTCAGCCGGAGTAAATTTATAAAGAAGCGCTGCTGTCGCCAACATAGCCAGGGCAATACCTGCCAACACAATAGCAGCTTTCTTCATAGCGATGCTCATACCAATAACTACATCATACCTGGCACTTGAAATACTAAGGCCCCCGCAAAAGATAGCGAGGGCCAAGGCGATACCGCCCAGTACAGCAAGCAGTGTGTAGGGAGCCGTATGCCGGAGCGGAGAGGCCGACTGATTATAACGCCTGAACATGAGCCATTACCAATATAGCCGGAAAAACTCATGGACACCCCAGTGATCATAGTACTCCACACGGAAGGTTCTATCGAGCATCTCCATCACCGTAGGATAATAGTCAGCGCAAGTATTGGGGTGAAAGATGATATACGCCAAACCATGCTTCTTGCCATATTCCCGCAGACGCAGGATCACCTCGTAGATTTGCTCGGCATCAGTTATTTCGTGGTGAATGATCTCAATATGATCGCTGACCTCATTGGCAAACAGCTTGTTTTCCAGCCCCGGCAGCTCAATCGGCTGGATCGGCTTATAGGTTTTCTGTTTTGTGTTCATTATGTTGTTCCTCCTAATCATTTGGTATGTAGGTGTTATAATATGTTACCATCGCGGCCCGGGTCCTGTCTGGCAAGTAGTCCTGACATGGGTCTATGGTGATGGACTTCTGTTGCGCCTTCAGCTCCTGTACCATCGGCTGTGCGACTTCATCCTTAATGCGATATGCCCCGTCACAGATTAGCTGCTCCAGCCATGCTGGGCCCATCAGACAGGTCATCAGAGACAGAGACCCGGAGACCTGCTTGTTCAGCCAGGCGTTCATCTGCTGTATGCTGGGGATTTCTCTGTTCTGTCCAGCCAAGTGAATAGGCTCCAGTCCTTCGAGAAAACTCTCCCACCAGGAACAGACAGTACACCGGCTGATATTCGCATCCGTTGGCTCAATAA
>JAJQBY010000094.1 GCA_021203045.1 Oscillospiraceae bacterium
CCAGCGTTGTCTTCATCGACGGAACGCACATCAAGGCCTCAGCCAACAAAAAGAAGTTCCAGAAGGAACAGGTCAAAAAGGCAGCCAAGGTCTATGAAGAACAGCCTTGCATCTGTTCTTGCCTCACTTAATAGCGCTTTCTTTGACAGACTGAGCGGCGGCTCATCGTGAGCCGCCGCTGTTTTTGATTTTTATAGAGCAGGGGCCGCTTATTGCTCCTGCTGCTCCTCTTGCTGCTCCTCCTGCTGTTCCTGGGCGGCCGGACATTCTTCGCTTTCCTCCTCCGCGGGCTCGCTGGCTTCGCTGAGATAGTTGTAGACCGTATATTTTGAAATGTCGTAATACTTGGCGATAATCTCGCTGGCTTTGGTGATCTTAAAGGCTCCCCGTTCCTTCAAAAACTTGATACCGGCCATTTTCTGCTCACGGGTCATAAAGGTGACGGGGACCCCTATCATATCGATGGACTCATAGATCAGGGACACCAGAAAGTCGTCGATGCTGCTTGCAGCGCTGCCTCCGGACATATCGGCAGCGCACACGCCCACGTAGTCGTCGATGCTGTTTTTTGCTAGCTGCAGCTTGGTGATGTCGCAGCTTACGCTTACAGCACCCTGGACCGTATCCGTTTCATCCCGCAGATAGATCATGCTGGATTTCAGTGTCCGTCCATCGGGCGTGCGGGTGATGCAGTTGAATAGGCCCTCATGGGTCGTAGCGGTGAGATATGTCTTGGCCATAGGGTTCAGCTCTATTTCTAATACACTGCTGCCAAGCTTGCGTCCTGTCACATGGCCGTTGATGATGCTGACGATGGTATGCTCCAATTCCTGGCCGCCCCTGAAATCGTGGACCACAAATTCAGTGGTATCGCCAAAATGCTTTGCCAAGCCCTGGATAATAACATTGAGGGACGGGAGAATATCGTCTATCAGTGCCATGGATGAACACCCTTTCTAAGTATTAAACGGAACAGGGACCCGGCCCACGGGCCGCGTCCGAATCCACTTGGAATATAAACGATTATACACCTTCTGAACCTAGCCGTCTATCTAAGTCAAATTAATCACCTGTTATTTTTTTGGTCATTTTCTGCTGTTTTGTGAATATAACGAAAAACGGCGAAATATTAAAAGCCGAATTTGTGAAAAATTACAATAATTACCATTTAAAAATCGAGACAACGAGCCGGATTTTCATGGAAAAATGGACAGTATCCAAAACGGGTGTTTGGATACTGTCCAAAGACTTTTATATAAGCTGCGGCTGCTTAGTGACGACCGCCGCCGCCACCGCCGCCATGGCCACCGCCTCCGAAGCCGCTTCCGCCACCGCCGAAGCCGCCGCCGCGGGAACCACCTCCGGGACCGCCGAAACCGCCACCGCGGGAACTGCCGCCTCTAGGCGCTCCGCCGCCGGGACCACCGCCGAAGCCGCCACCGCCGGGGCCCCCGGGTCCGCGTCCACCAGGGCCTCCGGGACCTCCGGGCCCACGGGGACCAGGGCCGCGGCGGCGATACCAATCCCGGTACAGTCCGGGTCCGCGGAACCAGAAGATGGGCCAGAAGCCGCCGGTATAGCCCCATCCCCGCATGCGATTATAGCGGTTCATGGAGACCAGCAGCCATATGACTACCAGCAGGATAATGATAGTAATGATCATAGAAGAACCTCCATTGGATCGAGATTGTGACTCCGTCATCGGGTCATAGTAGGTCAGGTCGTAGTCCTCGTCCTCGTATGTGGTGGCATTGTCTCCGGCATCCACGCCGTAATAGTCCAGGTACCAGTCGTACAGAGCACCTGTCAGGGCCTGTACGCCCTCATCGTACTCGTCTGCGTCGATGTAGTCCCAGAAGTAGTCCTCCAGGTATTCGTCCACCAGATTGTCGGTAAACACCTCGTCCAGGCCGTCTCCGGTGGAGAGCCAGCCCCGGTATTCCTCCGACACCAGAAGCAGAAGCATGCCGTTGGATTCCGTTTCATCGCCTACGCCCCAGTCGTTCATCAGCTGAAGGGAGGCGGTCTGGGTATCTTCATCTAGGTAACTGACGGTGACGACAACGAGCTGGGCTCCATCGCACTGCTGCTCCAGGACTGCGTTATAGCCGACAATCAGGCTCTCCGTTTCAGAGGAGAGAACGTTGGCGTTGTCCTGGACATAAAAGGCATCGCCTGAGCCGGCCTCCAGCTCAATGGCCATGGCGGGGACGGTCAGCACGACCAGCATCAGAAGCAGGGCCAGAAGGGATCTGCATTTTTTCATGGTATTATCTCCCTTTTCCGTCATTCAAATTTCTCCGGGGCGGACACGAAGGCCAACCGCCGCAGGATATTGGTGGGGAAGGCACGCAGCGTGGTGCTGGCGAACTGGTCCACATAGTCGTTATAGGCGCTGTTTGCCGCCACGGACTGAGCGGAATAGAAATCAGACAGGATGGTTTCATAGTCGTCGCTGCTCTCCGGCAGGACGGCGCCGGCATTTACCAGCTCCTCCACAGCCTCCACGGCGGCGATCAGCTCCTGGTTTGCGTCATATATGTCCGATATGTCCCCATCGTCCAGGGCGTCTGACAGGGCCTGACGGGCCTGGGCCAATGCGGTATAGACATCCCCTGACCAATCCGCTCCATTGATGACGCTGAGAAGGCGGTTTGCGTATTTTACGCAGTTTTCCAGCTGATCGCCGGGGCAGGTGTAGTACCCTTCGGCGCTGAGCTGCGTCTTGTCAAAGAAGGCTTCCTCTATCTTGTCGCAGGCTTTGGTCAGACTGATATGGCAGCCGATCAGGGAAAACAGGATGACCACCACGATGAAGATGATACTGGCATTTTGCCGTTTCTTGAAAAATTCCAAATGCTGTGCCTTTCTGCAAATTCGGCAGGGGAGACGATCAGCCCCGCATCTCCAGCAGCTTTTGCTTCAGCTCGCTCTCGATACGGCTCAGCTCTATCTCTGCCTGGGCACGCCGCGCACGGCCATCGTCCTGGGCCTTGCGGACGTCCTCCAGGGTGGCGATAAGCTCCTGGTTGGTCTGCGTCAGCGTCTCGATGTCTACAATGCCCCGTTCGGCCTCCTGGGCCACAGCCACAGAGCCGGAGTGAAGGGCGGCGGCATTTTTCTTCAGCAGGTCGTTCGTTACCTCGCTCACGCTGTGAGAGGCCTCCATGGCCTGCTGGGAGTGATACATGCTCATGGCGAGGACCATCTGGCTCTTCCACAGAGGGATGGTGTTCACGATGGCGGTCTGAATCTTTTCGGCCATCAGCGCGTCGTTATTCTGTATCATGCGGATCTGGGGACCCATCTGAATGCAGATCATCCGGGTCAGCTCCAGGTCATGGATTTTCTTTTCGAACCGGCCCAGGAGGTTCGCGTAGTCATTGGCGGCCTGGGCGTCCTCCGGCAGACCGGTCTCCTCTGCTTTGGCAATGAGCCGGGGCAGCTCGGTCTCCCTCAGCTCCTTCAGCCGCAGCTTGCCTGCCAGGATGTACATGGACAGCTCTTTATAGTAGGCCTGGTTCATCTCGTACATCTGATCCATGGTCACGATATCCTTGTTCAGGGTGATCCAGTGCTGGTCCAGGGCGGCGGTGATCTTGTCCACATTGACCTCGGCCTTGTCATATTGGGTCTTTATGTCGCTGATGCTGCGGGAGGCCTTGCGGAACAGGCCTCTGATTCCCTTGCTGCTCTCCGGTTCTTCAGTGGAGAGGCCCTGGAGTTGAGCTACCAGAGCGGACAGCATATCGCCCACCTCGCCAAGGTCTTTGGTGCGGACCTTTTCCAGCGCCTGTGCGGAGAAATCCGCGATATTCTTCTGGGCGGCGGCTCCGTAGGTGAGCACCTGGCGGGAATCGGTCACGTCTATTTTCTGGGCAAATTCCCGCACGGCGGCCTGCTCCGCGGGAGAGAGGGACTCGATGGTGAGCTGCTCCTCCACCGGCATGGCGGGAGCTTGGGCCTGGGCAGCCTGCTCCTCTGTCGGCTGCTCTCCAAGCGTCAGCGTGGGAACGCTGGCGGCAGCAGCTGCGGCTGCGGCGTTGGTGGGGGCGGCATTTTCCGGGTCAAGCGTCAGCGTGAAACCCAGGGTCTTTTCTTCGTCTGCCATAGTGATCGTCCTTTCGTTTGTTGTAATCTACTCTTTGCTGCCTCCCCTGAAAGGGGAGGGAAACCATGCGTCAGCATGGTGGAGAGGTTTGCTCTTTACTGTTTCCCCTGCGAAGTACCCGGAGGGCAAAAGGGGAGGGGGTGCTTTATTGCTGTGTTCTTTTCAGGAACTGCTGTAGCTCATCATCCTGCAAAAGGCCCTCCCGGCGAAGGAGGTTGTGCATAACCTGTACGTCTGCATCGATGTCCAGATAGTCGTTTTTATACAGGGCGTCCAGCTGCTTTTCGAAGGCGGTGATCTCCGTATCCAGCATTTCCGTTATGCGCTGCTTGGTGGCAGTGATGTTCTCGCCCTCTGTTCCGAGGGAAGCCATGCGGTCATAAGCATTCAGCAGCTGCACGGTGGAAGGGAGAAAATATCCCTGGAACTTTTTGATCTGCGGGATATCGTGAGGGTCCTGTATGGCGTCCTGAGCGATCTGGTCAGACAGGGTGATCAGCCGGGCGATGCGCTGGCGGACGGTCTCATCCCCGATGGAAGCGGCCAGCCGCTCCATTTCCCGGCGGGCAGTCCTCGCCTCTGCCAGAATGGCATCTGCTTCAGTCCCGTAGGATACCGGCTCCTCCTGCTCCTCCTCCGGTTCCGGGATATATTCCACGACCGGCTTTATCAGTCGGTCGGCCAGGAGCCAGGCAGCGGCGGTCACTACAGCGGCGATCAGGAAGTGCCAGGAGCTGTATAGGGGAAAGATCAGCGCGTACAGGGCATATACCCCTGCGGCGATATAGACGGGAACGGCGCTGCGCCGTTTTATCTCTCGCATAGTATGCCTCCTGTGAAGGATGTGATGTCGGAATATGTGTGCAAAATCCCACACCTATATTTTATGCCAAAAATCAGACGCCGTCAAGATATTTAGACATTGTATCCGAGTTTACAGAGCGTTGACTATTTTTCATAAACATGGTATTATAAGATGACTGCCATTTAATGGTTTCCGGGTCGGTATGATCTGGCGCAGATTCGCCGGATATAAGCAGAAAGAAGCAGCGTAGCACGCGGGGGTGCTGTTATGTCGGCTTTATATCGCCTGGCCCGGAGCGTTTTTATAAAATCATACCCCATACAGGGGAAACGATAAAAATCTGTCGTGCACGGTGCGGCGGAGCATTTTTTGCATAAGGAGCGCTGTATGACAACGGAAAAAATCGCGCCGTCCATCCTGTCGGCCGACTTCACCCGCCTGGGTGATGAGGTGGCAGAGGTGCTGCGGGGCGGGGCTGACTATGTCCATGTTGATGTGATGGACGGCATTTTTGTGCCGAATATCTCCATTGGTGTGCCGGTGGTGGAGAGCCTGCGCAGGGCCTTTCCCTCGGCGTTTCTGGATGTACATCTGATGATAACCCAGCCGGCGCGGTATGTAAAGGCCTTTTGCGGCGCCGGAGCCAGCCTTCTTACCTTCCATGTGGAGGCAGATACTCCGGAGAATATCACCCGTGCCCTGGCAGATACCAGAGGCTGCGGGGCCAAGACAGGTCTTTCCGTGAAGCCGAATACCCGCTGGCAGGCGCTTGAGCCATGGCTGAAGGAGCTGGATATGGCTCTTGTGATGACTGTGGAGCCGGGCTTTGGCGGGCAGAAATTTATGGCAGACCAAATGCAGAAGGTGTCCGCCCTGCGGGCGCGGCTGGACGAGGTAAATCCCGCCTGTGATATAGAGGTGGACGGCGGCATCGGGCCGGAGACGGCCCCTGTGGCGCTGCGGGCCGGGGCAAATGTTCTGGTGGCGGGCAGCGCTGTTTTCGGAGTGAAGGACCGGGCTGCCCGGATTCGGGAATTGCGGAGCAGATGAGGGAGCGTTATGTCGTTTTTTCCAGCGTCATTTGAAGAACTGATCGACCGCTTTGCAGCCCTGCCGGGCATAGGACGGAAGAGCGCCCAGCGGCTGGCCTTCCATGTGCTGGGGCTCCCGGAAGGAGAGGCGGAGGCCTTTGCCCAGGCGATTCTGACTGCCCGGCAAAGCGTCCACACCTGCCCCATCTGCCAGAATCTGACAGACGGAGAGATATGCGCCATCTGCGCGGACGGCAAACGGGATCGCTCTGTGGTCTGCGTGGTGGCGGAGGCCAGGGATGTGGCAAGCCTGGAGCGTAGCCGGGAGTATAACGGCGTTTATCACGTTCTTCACGGTGTTCTGTCTCCCATGAGCCATGTGGGGCCGGATGATATCCGCATCACCGAGCTTATCAAGCGGGTGTCGGAAGGAGAGATACAGGAGGTCATCATGGCTACCAACCCTGATACGGAGGGTGATGCCACGGCTATGTATATCTCCCGCCTTCTGAAGCCCTTCGGTGTCCGGGTGACGCGTCTGGCTTACGGCATTCCCGTAGGCTCCAACCTGGAGTTTACGGACGACGCCACCCTGGTGCGCGCCCTGGAGGGCCGCCGGGATATGTGATGCTCCTTTGCGATAAAATCGCGGAGAAAGGCGTAGCGGCCACAGGTCTTGTTTATCGGGAAAAAGGGTATGATTTAACGGGCAGGGACGAAACACCGGCCCGCTGTTATAATGCGATAATTCTACATAATAAAGGAGCGATAAAATTTATAATGGCACAAAAACTGAAAATATTTGCGCTTGGCGGTCTGGACGAGATCGGCAAGAATATGTATGTCTATGAATACGGGAAGGACATTCTGGTCGTAGACTGCGGCATGGGCTTCCCGGATGAGGATATGTACGGCATCGACGTGGTCATCCCGGATATCTCCTATCTTGTCCAGAATAAGGACCGGGTGCGGGGTATCGTTTTGACCCACGGTCATGAGGATCACATCGGGGCCATGCCCTATGTGATGAGCAAGCTGGACTGCCCTGTTTATGCCACACGTCTGACGGCAGGATTGGTACGGCTGAAGCTGGAGGAGCACCGGCTGGCAGATAAGGTGAAGCTGATCACCCACTCTGCCGGAGATGTATTTCATGTGGGATGCTTTACCTGTGAGCTGATACATGTGAACCATTCCATCCCGGACAGCGTGGCCGTGGCGGTCAAAACGCCGGTGGGGACGGTTATCCATACCGGCGATTTCAAGATTGATCTGACTCCCATTGAGGGCGGGGTATTTGATTTCCATCGCTTTGCTCAGCTGGGGGAGGAGGGCGTACTGGCCCTGCTGTCCGATTCCACCAATGTGGAGCGGCCCGGTTATTCTGATTCTGAGCACCATGTGGGAGAGAGCATGGATAAGCTGTTTCGGGGATGCGACAAGCGCATCATTGTAACGACCTTCGCCTCCAACATCCACCGCATCCAGCAGGTCGTCGACTGCGCTGCCCGCTATAAGCGGAAGGTGGGTATCACCGGGCGCAGCATGGAAAACGCTGTGAAGCTGGCGGTGGAGGAGGGATACATGACTGTCCCCAAGGACATTCTGGTGGATATCAACCGGCTGAACGGCCTGCCGCCATCCAAGGTGGTCATCATCTCCACGGGGAGTCAGGGGGAGAATATGTCCGCCCTGTATCGTATGGCTTTTTCCGAGCATCGCCAGGTGAAGATCACGGCGGGGGACCGGGTCATCATCTCTGCCTCTGCCATCCCCGGCAATGAGCGGACGGTGACGAAGGTCATAGACGAGCTGTTCTGGAAGGGGGCGGAGGTCATCTATGACCGTTCCATGGATATCCATGTGTCCGGCCATGCCTGCCAGCAGGAGCAGAAGATTATGATGGCCCTGACAAAGCCCCGGTTCTTCATCCCTGTTCACGGAGAGCACCGTATGCTGTGCCGCCACTCGGAGCTGGCCCAGGAGATGGGCATTGACCGGAACCATATCGTCATCGCGGGCATCGGTGAGATCATCGAGCTGACGCCGAAGAAGATACAGAAGAACGGGACCGTCCCCTCCGGCCGCGTGCTTGTGGACGGAACGGATGAAGGCGGCGTAGGGAATATCGTTCTCCGAGATCGGCAGCATCTGGCTCAGGATGGTATGCTGGTGGTGGTCATGACCATGTCCACTCAGGATGGGACCATGATCTCCGACCCGGAGATCATCACCCGCGGCTTTGTCTACGTCAAGGACAACGCCCAGCTGATGGAGGAGATGCGCCGGGATGTATATGAGAGCATTGAATCCTGCGAACGGCAGCATATCACCGATTGGTCGGAGATCAAGGCCAAGGTAAAGACACAGCTGTCCGGCTATCTCTATAAGGTCACCCGCCGCAGTCCTATGATACTGCCTGTCATCATGGAAGTCTGAGCTTTACTGAGTGCCCATGAATATACAGATATTTGGGAAGAACAAGTGCTTCGATACGAAGAAGGCCCAGCGCTATTTCAAGGAGCGGCGGATAAAGTTCCAGTATGTGGACATCCAGCGCTATGGTATGAGCCGGGGCGAGCTGAACAGCGTGAAAAACGCCGTAGGCATCGAGGCCATGAGCGACGCCCCGGAGGTCACATATCTGGCCTACGCTGAGGATAAGCTGGAGGCGCTGTATAATGACCCGGAGCTTTTGAACACCCCGCTTGTCCGCAATGGGAAGCAGGCCACTGTTGGCTATTGCCCGGAGGTCTGGAAGACCTGGGAATGATATGGTCGTCCTGCGGACGGCAGGCCGCGAGGCTTGCGAGTTTTTTAGAATAGACAGAAAGGCATGATATGCAGATCGTAGTATTCGGTAGCGGGGCATGGGGTACGGCCCTGTCTCTGCTGCTGCACGGAAACGGCCACCATGTTACCCTGTGGACCCGGCGGGCGGAGAAAGCGGCTCTTTTAAGGAGCCGGCGGAAGAATCCCTCTCTGGCGGGCGTGCAGCTGCCCCAGGAGCTGGAGTTCACGGCTGACCCGGCGGCGGCTGAGCAGGCGGAGCTGGTGGTGTTTGTTACCCCATCCTATGCGCTGCGGCAGACAGCGGAGCTTGCCACCCCATACATAAGGCCGGGGACGATGATCGTTTCTGCCACCAAGGGCCTGGAACCGGAAACGAATCTGCGTATGAGCCAGATCATCAGCCAAACAGTGGGGAAGAATTGCCCGGTGGCTGTTCTCTCCGGCCCGTCCCATGCGGAGGAGGTCTCCCGCCGGATGGCCACCGGCTGCGTGGCTGCCTGCCAGGATATGGAAACAGCGGAGCTGGTGCAGGGCGTTTTTATGAGCGAGATGTTCCGGGTATATACCAGTCAGGATGTGGCAGGAGTGGAGCTGTGCGGGGCGACGAAAAATATCGTGGCCCTGGGCTGCGGCATTATCGATGGCCTGGCCCTGGGAGATAATGCGCGGGCGCTGTTCATGACCCGGGCCCTGTCGGAGATCAGCGGCCTGTGCAAAAAATCGGGGGCGGACCCGGTTACCTGCTACGGACTGGCCGGGATGGGCGATCTGATCGTCACCTGCACATCTACCCACAGCCGGAATTACCGGGCCGGTTTGTTCATCGGCAAAGGGGCTCCGGCGGAACAGGCCCTGCAGGAGATCGGCGCAGTGGTGGAGGGCTACTATGCCGCCGGGAGCATACGGGAGCTCGCGGCGAAGCTTGGAGCGGAAATGCCTATCTGCCAGTGTATATATGACATCCTCTATGAAGCCGCAGACCCGGAAGCATCACTGCGGGCGCTGATGACCAGAGTAGGAAAAAGCGAGATCATTTTCTGACAGCGTCAAAAACCAACGTGAGGGGAGGATGAAAAGGATATGGATAACAGCATAAAGCAAGCGTCGGACAAGGGCGCGGCCAGGATTGTTACGAAGGATTTTGTCCTCCTGTTCGCTATGGCCCTGATGCTGTATACGGGCATGAATATGCTCACGGTCATTGTCCCGCTGTTCGTTATCGAGGATCTGGGCAGCAATACGGCCGTTACCGGCTTGCTTTCTACCGTATATACCCTGGCGGCGTGCCTGACCCGCCCGGTGGCGGGAAATATCTCCGACCGCTTTCCCCGACGTGCCGTTATGGTGATAGGCTGTGTCATATTCTGCACAGCCAGCGCCTTGTGCGGTCTCGTCCCTGTCCTCGCGGCCCTGTTTCTGGGGCGTGTTTTGCAGGGCGTGGGCTATTCCGTGGCGTCCACAGCCAATAACACGGCCTCCCTGGATGTGATACCGCCCAGCCGGCTGGGGGAGGGGATCGGTTATTTCGGTATGAGCCAGTCGGTGGCCGGGGCCATAGGCCCTGCGCTGGCTTCGGTTATCATTGGTCTGCTGGGGAACCGCCTTTCGTTTTTCGGCGTGGCGGTTTGCGGTCTGCTGGGTATGGTGCTGGCGCTGTGTGTGAACTATGAAAAGCGCAGGAAAACGCCCCAGACGGAGAAAACTCGGGAGGTTCAGCCCCGCCGGGGTCTGAAGGATTCCATAGAAAAGACGGCCCTGCGGGCCGCCCTGATAGAATTTTTGTCGCTGTTCTGCATCGTGAGCATGATGTGCTTTGCCACACCTTATCTGAAGGTGGAGCAGGGCTTTGAGGCCTGGGTGCCGGGGACGTTCTTTGCTGTCAGCGCGGTGGTCATCGTGGTGCTGCGGCTGGTGTTTTCCCGGTTCGTGGGCAAATGCTCCCACTTGGCCTTTCTGCTGCCTGCCTATGGGGCGATGATTCTCCTCTGTCTGGGGTTGCCCTACGCAGAAAGTGCAGCAGCGGTGATCGCCATGGGCGTTTTGTATGGAGCAGGCCACGGCCTTGTCTGGATGGCTATGGGTTATGAGGCGGTCCGGACCGCCCCGCAGGAGCGAAAGGGCCTGGCAAACGCCACGTTTTATCTTGCCTTCGATGGCGCTATCGGCTTGGGTGCCGCATTCTGGGGCTTTCTTATCGAGTACATTGGATATGTCCCCTCTTACCGGGTGGCCGCTGTCTGCTTTGTTGTTTTGGCGGTGGTCGTGTGGGGCGTGTTCCGTAAAAAGACGGCTTAACTCCCGGTTGCCCGAACCAGTCCGGCGAATATTTCCGGCTGGGTTTCCTGCAGGTTCAGGCTTTTCATATCCCGACACCAGATATGGAAGCTCTCGGCCCGGTTATTGCTTACGGTGCCGTTTTCAGAGAAACACTCATAGCGTATTTTCAGCTTTTTCGGTTCGGCCAGGATGATCTGGGATCTTATTATCACCTCTCCGGGATAGCGGACGGGCGCCAGGTATTCCAGGTTCAGACTGACCATCACCGGGTCAATGCCCAGCTCGTGCTGCCTGGGCCAGGGGAAACCGGCATCCTGCAAAAGCTCCATCCGTGCGATCTCATACCAGATGGGGTAAACGGCATGGTGGACGATGCCCATAGGGTCCAGATCTGGGTAGCGCACCTGTATGGTCGTTTCAGTCATAAGCTCACCTCATAAATTATTTATATCATATAATAGAAAACCGCGTCTGCTTTGATGATAGCAGACGCGGCGCTTTTTTGCAAATTAAATATTACAGGGAGATGGAGACCGGCTCGGTCTTGCCGTCCCGGAGGCAGTGGCGGGTGATGCCGAGAATCTCACGGGCGTCGTCCGCGGTGGCGATGGTGCGGCCTGCGATCTGGGCCAGCTCCACAGCGCGCTCTACCAGCATGACGTTAGTAGCGATAATCTTCTTGCCGTCTGGATCCTTGCCGTAGAGGACATTATCCTCCAGACCGACACGCAGACCGTCGCAGCCAAGGGCCAGACCGGCCAGCATCATGGGCATATGAGCCTTGCCGATACCGGATACGGACCATGTAGCGCCCTGAGGCAGATGATCTACCATCCAGGCCAAAGACTGAGCGGTGCCGGGAGCGGAGCCGCCGACGCCCATGATGAACTGGATGTGGGGAGGCTGGGGGATGTTCCACTTGTTCACATAGTACATGACGGAGTCGATATGGCCGGTGTCGAATACCTCAAACTCCGGCTTCACACCGGTCTTGACCACCTCCTGAGCCAGCAGGTTCAGGAAACGGGGATGGTTCTCAAAGATATAGCTGTTGGACCAGTTGATGGTGTTGGGGTCGAAGGAGCACATTTCCGGCTTCAGAGCGCCCAGATGCTGGAGGCGCTTGACATCCTCATACTCGCCGCCGGAGGTGGTCAGGTTGATAAGGATATCGACGCCGGCCTCCTTGCAGTACTTGCGGGACAGCTCTACGGTCTCGGTGAATTTTTGCAGGCTCATGGACTTATAGCCGATCTGCATCTCGCCGTCTACTACCTTGTCCTCACGGACGTGGATGTGGGCGATGGAAGCGCCGGCCTGCGCCACGGCCACGACCTGGCGCGCGATCTCCTCCGGTGTATAAGGCACCGTGGGGGCCTGGGCCTTCTTGGTGCCTGCCCCGCACAGGCAGGCCTGGATGATGATTTTGTTGGATTTGGACATGATCTCTACCCTCTTATATAAGTATTAAAAATTAAAATATCAGCACATTTCAATGACAGTGGCTTGGCCCATACCGCCTGCGATGCAGAGCGTGGCAAGACCGTATTTCAGCCCGCGCTTCTTCATTTCATGGACCAGCGTGACGATGATGCGGCTGCCGGAGGAGCCGACAGGATGGCCCAGGGCGATAGCGCCGCCGTTCACGTTTATGATATCCATTTTGTCCTCCCAGCCGAGAAGCTTGATGCAGCCAAGGCTTTGGGCGGCAAAGGCCTCATTCAGCTCGATGAGCTGGATGTCGTCCATGGTGAGGCCGGCGTGCTTCAGCGCTTTGGGAACGGCATATACCGGGCCCAGACCCATCTGCTGGGGATCACAGCCGGAAGCGCCCATGCCGATGATCTTTGCCAGAGGCTTAAGGCCTAGCTCCTGGGCCTTTTCCTCGCTCATTAGAAGCAGGGAGGAGGCACCGTCGTTCCGTCCGGAGGAGGAACCGGCGGTAACCGTGCCGGTCTGATAAGGGGAGTTGAACATCTTGCCGTCCTCATGGACGTCGATGCTGAATACGGGCTTCAGCTTTGCCATTTTCTCCTCGTTGGTGGTGCGGTTGGGGAACTCGTCCGTATCGAAAACGATGGGGTCCTTTTTCCGGCCCTGGGGGACGGTCATGGGGACAATCTCATCCTTGAAGCGGCCGGAGTCGATGGCTGCGATAGCCCGGCGCTGGCTCTCCAGAGAGAAGGCGTCCTGCTCCTCGCGGGTGATGCCCAGCTCCTGGGCCACGCGCTCGGCGGTAGCGCCCATATTGTAACGGCCATATATCTCCTCAGGCTGGCTCTTGAACTGACCCTCGGTCAGTGCGTCCACAAATTCCGTGGTGCCGGTGCCCACGCCCCAGCGCGCGTTGCGAACATAAAAGACGGCGTTGGACATGCTCTCCGTGCCGCCGGCGATGACTACGTCGTTCACGCCGGTCATGATGCTCATGGCTCCATTCTGAACGGCGGTCATGCCAGAGGCGCACTGGCGCATAACCGTATGGGCGGCGCATTTCTCCGGGATACCCACCTTGAGAGCGGCTACTCTGGCGATGTTCGGCTCATCAGATGTCTGACGGCAGTGGCCAAGAATGACCTCGTCGATTTCGCTGGGGTCGATGCCGGAACGGTCAAGGTTTCCCTTGATAGTGGCGCAGGCCATATCCAGGGCGGACAGGGGACGGCAGGCCCCGCCCATCTTGCCCACGGCAGTACGGCAGGCATCCACGATGACTACATTTTTCATTTCCATGATGAACTGAATCTCCTTCAACGCGCTGGCGGATAAACCGCTCATATTATTCATATACTATCACTATAAACCTTGGAATTGTACGAATGTCAACCACTACAGACAAAAAAAGACGCCGTTAAAGAGCGGAATATATCTTTACGGAAACAGGTCTGTAATGAGCAAACGCCTGTGGGGCAAAATGTCCGCAGGCGTTTATTGGTGGATGATATTATAATTTAGAACGGCTCTCGATGATGGCCACCATTTGCCCCACATTTTTCATGGAGGAGACCTCTTTCATCTTGAATTTCATTTTGAATGTTCGTTCTATGGTGACGATCAATGTGATGTGGGCCAGAGAGTCCCAGCCTTCCACATCCTTAGCAGTGGTCTCCGGGGTCAGGACGATGGAATCGTTGTCGAACAGATCTCGGAATATTTTGGTCAGCTTTGCGTAGATCATTTTGACTTCCATGGGTTATGCCTCCTTTTGCGTGTTGCCGGTCACGGCGATCACATGATTTTGATTTTCATAGCCATCCACTGCCATTTCCCACACGGTATTGCCCGCCTCGTCTGAGGAGAGAAGCGTGAAGCCAAAGGTCTCATACAGCTTCTCTACCATGTGATTTTTCGCGGTGGGATAATAATAACCACGGATATGGGTGATGCCGGCCTGGCGGCATTTTTCCACCAGAGTATCCAGCATGGCCTGCTCCATGTTCCTTTTCAGCACCCGGCAGCTCATAAGCCACAGCTCTATATCCAATGACAGGCCATTTATGTGGCCGATGACTACGGAGACTACGCCATTGTCGCCAAATTTGTCGATCAGTTTTCCATACAGCCGGATATAGTCGCTGCTTTGGTAAACCGCATCCATCTCAGCGGAGGTGTAACGCCGGGTTGTCAGATTGAACTGATTGCTCTTGTTGGAGAGCTGTGTGATGCGTTCCAGATAAACCGGTATGAAATCGTCGATGACAGCGTGCGTTTCCAGGCTTCGAAGATATTCGTCGTAATCTCCGAAGGCTGCGATTTGTGCGCTTCGCAGGACATTTTTCCTGTACATATCATTGCGCTTCAGATCATCGTCACTGAAAACGGTGACCTCAAAAAAGCCGCTCCGGTCAATAGTGGTGATATACTGCTCCACCTCCTCCATGAGAGGCACGGCCACGCCGGGGAGCTGGGAGCGGACGATTTCCCGTTCGGCAGGATTGTCATCCACGAACACGATGGATTCAGGGAGAATGTTCAGATCGGCGGCGATTTGTGCGATGTTCTGGTGTTTATTGTCCCAATTGGCCTTGATGACGATGAAATCACCCGGCCTCAGGAGTCCTTCCGGATGGTTCAAGCCGGCGATGGCGTTTTCATAGTCATTTTTAGAGCAGACTGTCAGAACCACACCCAGGGTGCTTATCTCCTTCAGATAGCTCTGGAACTCATAGTAGGACTGGGCTACGCCGGTCTCCTGGCCGATCTCAATGCCGTCAACGCCATCATCACCCACGACACCGCCCCAAAGGGTGTTGTCAAGATCCAGAGCCAAGGCCTTTTTGTTCTTTCCGTAAATGGATTTTATAATATTTGCCACATTAAAGGACAAGGAAGGAATAGCATCAAAGCACATGGCATATTTGTACATATTCCAATAGGAGGGATCTGACCATTCCTTCAGACCATAATCTGCAGACAGGTAGTCGATGTCATTAAGATAAAACGCCTCATGAGTCTGGGCGTATTCACTGAAGGCAGCATTTAGACGGCTGATAAAATGGCTACGGCCATGGATATCATAGCAGTCCCGATTTCCCAGCAGCCGGAATAGAGGCTTCTCAAAGTTATTTTGAATAACAGGACAGTGGAATTTTTCTGAGATGCTTTTCCACATGGCGGTGAACTTTCCTATTTCTGCATCGAACTTAGCGTCCACATCTGCCGTGGAATCGGTAATCACGGGATAATTTGTGATATTACGGTTCGTGGTATGGATCCATATCAGGTCGGGATGAAAGTCCAGCAGCTCTTGGGAGGGGAACATGGCATCCTGGAAATACTGGGCATATTCCGACTCATAGAACGTGGGTTCGATGCCATAGTTCAGCAGAAACAGCTCCAGCATCCCCACAATATCACTGGTGGTGGAGCCACCGAATACGGCGATTTTTTTCGGCAGACGGGTGACATTACCCTCTAATAGCTGGCGGCGCAGGGCCTTCCGCCGGGCCAGCAGGTCGCCCCCGTCAAAGGGGTATTCCAATTCCTTCATGTTATCCTTAATGCCTCCTCGGGTTTAATCTTCAGTCCCGTCGGTTTCGTCGATCAGCGGTGTTTCTGTCGGCTCGGGAGTGGCCGCCGCCTCCACGGCCTGCTCGTCCACCACGCGTTCGTCGGCGTTTTGCGTGATCAGCGTTGAGAGATTGTCGGCATTTGTGCCTACAACAGAATAGGAGCACATGGTGAACAGTACGTCGGTTATGCCCAGGTCCTCGATAAAATTGACCAGATTGCAGTTAAAATACCGCATATCGATCACATATATCTCCTCAAAGGAGCTGGTGTAAAAGGGGATCTCCGCATTGCCGTAGCTGTCCTTGATGACCAGCAGCTTCCGGCCATTATCTACATCAGTCATGATCTTTACGATCTTGTCGTCTCCGCCCATGAACATCAGGTAAGAGTTATCTACGGAGACCTCCTGGATCAGCCGGCTCTCATATTGATAATTGAAGGAGCGGTCATAGTAATAGGTGGTATAGTCATTGGTAGGAATGTAGTAGATAAAGTCTTCTGGATCGTTGAGGATACGGGAATCCTTGGAATAGGCATACATCGTCCCCACATAACCCTGGTTGACGCCTACCATATATATTCTGTGATATCCGCGAAATCCACGCCTGCTGCTTCTGCGAAGGTGCGGGCAGCATAGTATGCGCCCAGCGGCGCCCAGTGGTGATCGGTCCGAAGGTAGATGTCCTCATCCGTGTGCTTTGCAAGCACAGAGCAGATATTGATGGATACGATGTTGCTGTCCAGCTGTTCCGCGATGGATTCGAAGCAGGCGTCCTGATCAGCGGAATAGCCGGAAGCATTGCTGGGAACATAGAACTGGCTTGCCAGAGGACAGGGCATGGAATAAATAGTGACGCTGTCACCCAGCTCCTCCTGGAGGGTGTTGAGCGCTGAGATATAGGAGGAACCGCTGCCGCCGCCGAACAGTCCCAGACATTTCCAATGGCCGTTCTGATAGACCACAAGCAGCCCGTTGGTCAGGTCAAATTCTGCTTCTTCGGCGGTATAGTCGGTCTGATCCGGCTCCTCTGTTACCTCAGGAGCAGCCGTTTCCTCGGCGGCCTCGTCCGCCGTGGCGGCGTTCATATCATTGGCTACTACGTCCTGGTTGATAAAGGTGATGGTGTTCGTAGAGGAGGTAAAGCCAAACAGGGAGGTAAAGGAATAGCCCAGATTTTTCAAGCTGTCCCGATAAGGAACGGTATCGTCATACCAGGTGGCGATGTCAGAGGTATAGTCTCCGGAAAGATAGGAGGCCATGGTGAACGTGGGAAATTCCGCCAGCGTCCTATTTTCGATATTCGAGACAGTAGACCGGGGAAAAAACACCAGAAAAGCGATAACGGCGATATAGAACACTACCACTGCGCCGATGGCCAAGGCGGAAAACCGCAGATTGTTCCACTCACGCCGATGCTGCCAGCGCTCCTCTCTGGTGGAATTTTTTTGCTCCGGAGAGGGCGGAGGCACGGGGACCTGGATCGATTGCTGTTCATTCTCGGTGTCCGCCTTTTCTATAGGGGCAGGGCTCGGGTCATCCATGAAGTCCGAGCCGAAGTACTTGTCGAAGGTGCTTACGATGCGCTTGCCCTTTGCGTCCTCGTGCTTATTCTCCTCAGCGGGAGCACGGTCCTGGGGTTCATTCTCCCCATAAGGAGCGTGATCCTCGTCCTCCTCGCAGGGTATTGGATCTTCGTCTTCCTCTTCACTCCCTTCTTCATAAGGGGTGTAATCCTCATAGGGAGCGTAGTCCTCGTCTTCCTCATAGGGGGTATAGTCCACATCTTCAGCTTCGTCTTCGACCTTACCCGTGTTAGAGGGTGCGTACCTGCCGTCTAATTCATCGAAGGGGTCGTAGTCGTCAAATTCATCGTCAATGGGATATCTGTTCATGGGATGCTCCTATTCTAAAACCGGAAATACAGGAACGGATTGTTGGTGGAGTCCACCAGCAGGATACTGGAAACCGCCAGCAAAAACAGGCATCCTACGATGGCGATGACCCATCCGACAGTGTATACAGCCGAATTCCGGTTTTCCAGAACCAGTGTTTTGATTTTTGGGAAGATCGGCATACTGATAATGATTGCCACAGCGATCAGGAAGAAATTGTTCAGGAAGGAGGACCAGGTCAGTGCATCGAACCAGGACGCTTTGCCGGTGATCAGGCTGATGCCAAAAATATGCTGGAAAAACTGCCCGAGCTGGGACATGTCCTCAAAATAAAAGATACCGAAACCGATGGCGATGACGATCTTGCTGTAAATGAATTTGACCCACACAGGCCATTTTTTGAGCCACTTTTTCCCGAGCGTCTGCTCGAAGAACAAAAATAGCCCGAAGTACAGTCCCCACAGGACGTAGTTCCAAGATGCGCCATGCCACAGACCTGTGCAGAACCAGACCAGGAATAGATTGAAGTATTTGCGGGGTTGGCCGAAGATGGGGACATACAGCAGATAATCCCGGAAAAAGGAACCAAGGGAAATATGCCAGCGCTGCCAGAATTCTGCCACGGTTTTGCAGGCAAAGGGGTGGGTGAAGTTCTCCTCAAAGTGGAAGCCAAACATCCGTCCCAGGCCGATGGCCATATCCGAATAGCCGCTGAAGTCAAAATAGACATACAGGGAATATATGATCACAGTATACCAGTTGCCGAATATAGACAGGCTTGTGATGCTGCTGCCATAGAAGGTTTCCACGATGGTATAGAGGTTGTTGGCAATGATGACCTTTTTTGCCAGCTTGAATTGTCAAGTCAAGTGCAACAGAGTATCGAAGAAAACTTCAAAGGGGG
>JAJQBY010000064.1 GCA_021203045.1 Oscillospiraceae bacterium
AAGTATTTGAACGTATCATAAATACAATGTAGTATGGCTGCCCGATCTTGTCAGATATAAAATCAGTTCCTTCTCATTTATCTCATACACAAGCAACCAATCTGAAGATATATGGCATTCCCGGCAGCCCAAATAATTACCAATCAGATTGTGATCCCTATACTGTTCAGGCAACTTCTGTCTCATGGAAAGCATAAGAATAACATTCTCAAGAAGATGCATATCATAGCCACGCTTCTTCATGCGCTTATAGTCCTTTTTGAATGCAGTCTGATATCTAATCGTCAGCATCTAAATCCTCCATCAACTCAGATACAGATGAAAATCCACGGCTTAAACCAACACCGTTTCTGGCATCTTCAATGGCTTTCACAGTCTCAGCATTCGGCAAAGGATTTCCTACCCTGAAAGGAATGGCTCCTTCACGCACGGCCTGACGTAAAAACATATTGATTGCAGAACTCAGAGTCAGCCCAAAACTTTCAAAAAGTTCCTGCGATTCTTTCTTCAGATTTTGATCTATTTTTATATTTGTACTTACAACAGCCACATCCGGAACCTCCTGCTCCTTATATTCTCGAATTCATTTTAGTCTATTGTATAGAATTTGTCAATACAACAGGTTGTGAAATCTTTATACCGAAATCTTTATACGAAAGAACCTCAGGCTCCGGCACACTTTTTATAACAGCCTCCCCTTAGGAGGCCGCTTTTGCCTTATACTCGCCGCGCGAGGTGCGGACAGCGCAGCTGTCATATTCCGTATGCAACCCTGTGCATACAAAACAACTGCAACCCTGCCGTAAAGACAGGGTTGCTCTGCTCTCACCTGATATGAAAATAAAATTCCGGTCCGTCCGCCGTATTCCTGACTCCGTAATCCGCCCGGTACATCTTTAAGATCGCTTCACTGATCGCCAGCCCCATACCAGAAGAACCATCCTGCGCGGTACGGGAAGCATCGCCCTGATATAAAGGTTCCCATATGCGAGATAATTCCTCAGCGGAAAGCTCCGGACCGTCATTGTATACACTGACACCATGCTCATAAACCGTAATGCGAATCCCGCCTTTTGTACTGCAGAATTTTACCGCGTTGGAGATATAATTATCCATGACCATTTCCATGAGCACCGGATCGGAAGTCACCTGCCCGCTTCCCTGAATATCCCATGTCAGGGAAAGCTCCTTTTTCTGCATCAGATCCGCGTAACGCCCACAAATCCGTTCTGCTGTCTCCTTCAATAAACACGGTTCTTTTTTTATCTCACAGTCCTCGTCTGACACACGCGTATAGACCAGCATGCTGTTCAACAGATCATTCATATGATCCGCCTCCCTGCCGATCATATCGATGTAATGCGCCTGCTTTTCCTGCTGCAGTCCGGCCTCCAGACACTCTGCACTGTTTTTGATCACCGCCGTCGGCGTCTTCATCTCATGCGCGATGGCGTTCAGAAATGTCTCCCGCAGCCGGCGAATGTTCTCCTGCTTTTTTTTTACATAAACATACACGCATATCAGAAAAACCGCCAGCGCCTCCCCCAGCACCAAAATGGGAAGAATATACTGTTTGATGATCCCGGAATGCAGCGTCAGCTTCCGGATATTTACCGAAATGTCGCACTCATACGCACCGATCCGGTTTACATTCGTGAGATGTATAAAGTACCGGCTCCCGCCCGAATACATTTCCCTGATATCATCTTCCGCCATCGACATATCATATTTTTCCGGCACGGAGACCAATTCACTGTCACAGATGTAAAATGAAAAATAGCCGGCCTGCATCTGCTCTGAATCACTGCTTCCGGTTACGGCCTCCTGCAATTCTGTCAGGCGCCGCACCATCACCGATGTATAATTTTCATTCTCATACCAGCTGTTCGTCAGTTCGTAAACAAGCTCCCCCGTATAATTATCGCAAAACACCACCCGCATCGGGCAAAAGTCATCCTCTCCGTGATAGTATCCGTCCATCTCGGAAATATACAGACGATGACTCCACTGCGGGTTCTGTCTGTACTCCTCAAAGAAATCCGTCAGTTCTTCCTCAAAATATTTTTCAAGCGAAATATATTCTGTCCGGATCTCTCCATCCTCATAGCTCTGCCACCGGCAGATGATATTATCGTTTGTCGTCCCCTTGCTGAATCCCGTTGAAGAATAGACGCCGGCCGCGACATCATAACAGCTGTCCGAACATTCATCTCCTGTTCGGGGCAGGACATCCAGAGCCGTATACAAAATCTCCTCCGCGTCTCCGCTGTCAGCCGCAGCTTCCACTGCTTCCTGAATCTCTGTCATGACCGCTTCCGCCTCCGCCTCCTGACTTTGCTTTTCCATGGAAAACAGATAGGCAGAGCAAACAAAAATAATGCCGAGAAAAATGACCTCGATCCAGATTACTGCCTGATAATTCTTCCACCGGGATTGCCTGACGTTCCCGGTGTTTTTACATATGCCGAATTCTTTCACAAATATCTCCTCCCTGTATGTCACCGTAACCCGTACAAGCCTCTAAAATTCCGCAAAACAGCCTTTACTTCTTATTCGGACAATTCAATACCCGGCACGTCATGGCCGCACTTCCATCCTATGATACCACGATCCCCAAGGTCATGAATCGGAACGCAAGTGTTCTATTCCTAGCCTTCTATCCCCTGTATCATCATATAACCGGACTTAATAATCGTTCGGATACATTTTCCGTATTTTCCCAGTGCTTTCCGCAAATTCTTGACATGCGTATCAACGGCCCGATCGCTTCCGTCATAATCGTAACCCCACAGCTTTAACAGAATCTGCTCACGCGTCAGCACCCGCCCCGCATTGTTCATAAAATAGCGAAGCAATTCGAAATCCAACGCCTGAAGGACAACATACTCCCCGCCGCACATCACCTGCCTCCGCTCCGGTTGCAAACGGATGCCTGACACCTCCAGCCAGCCGCCGCCCCGCTGTCCCCGCTCCAGAACCGCGCGGCATTTTGCGAGAAGCACCGCCAGAGAAAACGGCTTCAATATGTAATCATCCGCCCCCAGCTGATAGCCGTAAAGCTGATCCGTCTCCTGCACACGGGCTGTCAAGAATAAAATCGGCACATTCTCTTTTTCCCTGATTTTGCGGCAGAGCGTAAATCCGTCCATCTGCGGCATCATCACATCCAGAAGCACCAGATGATAGTCTCGTATCTGAATCACCTCCCAGGCTTCCTGCCCGTCCACCGCCGTGTCCACCTCAAAACCGTTTGCTGAAAGATAATCATGGATCAGCTCACGCATATTCGCATTGTCCTCCGCCAGCAGAATTCTTTTCATGGATCCCATCTCCCTCCCGTTTGATTACAGATAGTATAGCCGATCCGTTTGTATTCTTTTTGTACTTTTTCCAAAAACAACAATCCCCCGGCTTTAGCCGGGGGCTGGTATCAGAGAGCCGATAAATCCACCTGATATATATATCCCACAGGTTCCTCTTCCCGCTGATAAAACATAACCATATACCACGGCAGATACTCCGTATCCTCACATTTTTCCAC